>JAEKLB010000099.1 GCA_019510095.1 Acidobacteriota bacterium
GCACCGGGTCGTTCGACATCGACGCCGCCATCCAGGCCTATGTGAAGCGCGAGTACGGGATCGCCATTGGCGAGCGCACGGCCGAGGACATCAAGGTGGCCATCGGATCGGCGTGGCCGTCGGAGGACGAGGTCAAGGCCGAGGTGCGAGGCCGCGACCTGATGAGCGGCCTGCCAAAGAACGTGATCCTGTCGCCCGAGGAGGTCCGGCTCGCCATCGACGAGCAGGTCAGCGCCATCTGCGACTCCGTCGTGTCGTGCCTCGGCCAGGCGCCCCCGGAGCTGGCCCAGGACTTGATCCACCAGGGCATCCACCTGGTCGGCGGTGGCGGCATGCTCAACGGCCTCGACCAGCGGCTGTCGAGTGAGACCGGCATCCCCGTGCACCTCGTCGACGCGCCCCTCGAGTGCGTGGTCGTCGGCGCCGGCCGCTGCATCGAGTCCTACGAGAGCCTGCGCGTCATGTTCATGGGCGCCCGCCAGTAGCTCGTTCTTTGGTACCTCGACCACCGCCGAGCGCGTCGGAACACCGAAGAACGGGAACGGAGGAGGGGTCAGGGGTCGAGGATGGTCTCGGCTGCTTGGCGGACCTGCCAGTCGCGGTCGGCCGCGGCCCGGGTGAGGGCAGCGGCGACGTCGGGGCCGTCGAACGGGGCGAGGGCGAGCACGGCGCGGCGGCGGATGGCGGGCCGGTCGGTGGTGGCCTGGAGGATGGCGGGCAGTCCGGCCTCGTCGCCGAGGGCACCGAGGGCGGCGACCGCGGCCTCCCGCACCAGGGCGTCGTCGGCCCCGGTGGCCGCCCTGGCCAGCGCGGCGACCGCCCCGGGCTCGGCGGGGTCGCGCTCGCCCAACGCCCAGGCCGCCTGCTCGGCCACCGCGCCGTCGTCGTCGGCGAGCATCGGCACCAGGGCCACCGCCGGATGAGGCACGGCCAGCGCGACGCACCGCCGACGGACGACGGGGTCGGGGTCGCCCAGGCCGGCCCGTAGATCGGCGTCGGTGATGGCGCCCATGCGGGCGAGGGCGCCGAAGGCGGCGGCCCGCACATCGGGCGCCCCGTCGCGGAGGAATGCGCGGGCTGCGCCCTCGTCGCCCATGTGGCCGGCGATCGCTGCTGCCCCGGCAGAACCCGGCTCGTCGGTCACCGCGAGCAGTTTGCCCACCTGGCCATGGCACAGTGATGACACCGTGTTGGTGGCCGACGAGAGCCCGCTGCCGGCTGGGGAGCGAGCGCCCGGCCCAGGTCGTCGCGGCTGGCGCCGGGCGGGGACGATCGCCGGCCTGGTCGGCCTCGGGTCTGCCGCCCTCGCGTTCGGGGCGCGGATCCCGTACTACGCCATCGCACCGGGCGAGGTGCTGGCCACGCCCGACTTGGTGAAGGTGGTCGACGGGCCGAGCTATCAGCCCAAGGGGAGCGTGTCCCTGGTCACCGTCTTCCAGGCCCACGTGACCCCGTTCGATGCCGTGCGGGGCTGGCTCGATCCCGATGTCGACGTCTATCGGCAGAAGGAGATCATCCCGCCGCACACCTCGCCGAAGCAGGTGCAGAAGGCCAACCTGCAGATGATGGCGACGTCGAAGGAGTCGGCGCTCGGGGTGGCGTTCGAGAAGCTCGGCTACGACGCCATCAAGGGAGATGGCGCTGAGCTCGCCCAGATCGTGAAGGGAAGCCCGGCCGACCGGGCTGGCCTGAAGGTCGGTGACCTGATCACTGCTGTTGGACCGACTCCTGTGCAGATCCACATCGACGCGGTCCACGCGCTCGGGTCGCGCAAGCCGGGCGACACCGTCACCCTCACCGTCGTGTCCAAGGCGACCGGGCAGCCGCGCCAGGTCTCCGCCGTGCTGGCGGCGCAGGCCCACGACAAATCCAAGCCGCTGCTCGGCGTCGTGCTGCGCACCAAGAACCTCCACTTCGACTTCCCATACGACGTCAAGGTGGCGTCCGAGCAGATCGGTGGCCCGTCGGCCGGCCTCGCGTACACGCTCGAGGTGCTCGACGTGCTGACACCGGGCGAGATCACCGGCGGCCGGGCCGTGGCGGCAACGGGCACCATCGAGCTCGACGGCTCCGTCGGCGAGATCGGCGGCATCGTCCAGAAGACCGCCGCCGTCTCCTCGGCCGGCATCAAGCTCTTCCTCGTGCCGCGAGGGGAGTACGAGCAAGCGAAGGCCCATGCCCGCCACGGCCTGCGGGTCGAGCCGGTCGACAACCTCGATGACGCCCTCCGCGCCCTCGCCACGGTCGGCGGCAACGGTCTCGCCCTCGGACACCTGAAGCCGCCGAGCGGGTCGTGAACGCGTCGGCCACCCAGGTCGGCTTCGCCGCCGAGTTCATCCTGTTCGTGGTGGCGGTGTCGGGCGCGGCGATGGTGCTGCTCCGACCTGGACTGCTCTCGCCCGGCGGGCGGGCGAGGCTGGCCGCGCTGGTCGGCTTCGTGCTGGTCGCCACCGCCGCCCTCGTCCACGGGTCGCTCATCCGGGCTGACGGCGGCGACTGGCTGGTTGCCGTGCCCCGGCTCGTCGGTCTCGTGCTCGTCGCCGCTGCAATCGGGCGGCAGGGCGCTCGGAGCCGCCCCACCCTCTTGGTCGCCGGCTCCATCGTCGTCGTGGCCCTGGCCCAGGTCGTCGACGTGCTGGTCGACGAGCCGGCCACCGCTGCCGACGCCCTGCGGGTCCTGGGCGCGGTTGCGCTCGGCGCCGCGTTGCTCGAGGTCAGTCGGCGCTCCATCCCCGCCCGCGTCGCCGCTGGCGCAGCAGCAACGGTGCTCCTCGTCGTGCTCGCGGTCTCGGTCGCGCTGTCGACCGTCGTGGTCCGTGACGTGGAGAATCAGACGCTCGATCGGACCGAAGCCCGTGCTATCGCCGAGGCCAAGGCCATCCAGTCGCGCGCCGATACCCAGCTGGTGACGGCCACGAGTGTCGCCAGGCTGCTGCGGGACAACGCAGGTGTGCGGGCGTTGCTCATCACCCTGGTGGACCAGCCCGACTCCGCCGCCGCTCGCCGCGCGGCAGCAACCCTGCAACGGGTGCTCGCTGCCCTGGGCGACCAGGTCTTGTCGCTGCAGGGCTTGCTCGACTTCGTCACCACCCGCAACGACGCGGTGCCCGGTACAGGACAGACGAGCAACAGCGAGCTGGCGCAACTCCCGTTCCTCGGCGCGGTGAGCGACCCGTTGCAGACGCATGGCTCGGCGGCGGGGCCGGAGCTGGTCGGGCGCGAGCTGCTCGCGGTGGCGGCCGCTCCGGTCGCGTTCGACACCGACGCCGGGCCGCGGTTCGCCGGTGTGGTGGTTGTCGCCGAGCGGCTCAACCGCACCTATCTCCGCGACCAGAGTGGCGACGACCCCGATCTCAGCCTGGCGCTGGTCGATCGTGACGGCGTGCTGAGCTCGGCTGGTTCCCAACCGAGCCCGGCCTCGCTCCGGTCGCTCGCCCGCCGGGCAGCCGACAACGGCACCATCCAGCGCCGCACGGTCGGCGGTCGGTTCGTCGTCGCCCGCCCGTTGCGCGGCGGCGTGGCGGTGGTCGCGTCTGCCCCCGAGCGGCTGGCTGCCGAGACCCGGCAGTCGTTGTTCCGCACCCTGTTCCTGGTGGCCTTGGCCGCCACCCTGCTGGCCATCATGTTGGCCGCCGCCCTCGGCAGCCGGATCGGCAGGGGGCTCCGCCGGCTGACGGCGACGGCCGACGAGATCGAGCGCGGCAACCTCGATGTCCACACGGGGCTGGAGAGGCCCGACGAGCTGGGCGCGCTCGGCGATGCCTTCGACCGCATGGCGATCTCGTTGCGGACGGTGTCGGATGAGCTGCGAGAAGCAGCGATCGACGAAGCCCGCCTGCGTGGCCGTCTCGAGGCCGTCGTTGGTGGCATGGTCGAGGCGCTGGTGGCCGTCGACGCCGCCGGCGTCGTGACCGATTTCAACCAGGCCGCTGCCGACTTGTTCGCCGTTCCGCCGTCGCGGGTACTGGGACGGCCGGTGGCGAGCCTGCAGATGGTCGGCCCGGCGGGCGAGAACCTCGCTGACCGGCTGGCGTCCCCGACCGAGGGGTCGTGGGCGACCGAAGGAACGGTGCTCCGCCCAGACGGGACAACCGTGCCGGTGTCGGTGTCGGGCGGCGTGCTGCGGGGGCCGATCGGCGAGAGCGCCGGCGCCGTGGCCATCCTCCACGACGTGCGGGCCGAGCGCGAGGTCGAGCAGATGAAGACCGACTTCCTCGCCAACATCAGCCACGAGATGCGCACGCCGCTGACGCCCATCAAGGGCTACGCCCAGATGCTCGCCAGCCGGGACATCGACGCCGAGCGGGCCAAGGGCTTCGCCCAGCAGATCCTGGCGGGTGCCGGTCAGCTCGAGCGGGTCATCAACCAACTCGTGAACTTCGCGACGATCGCCGCCGGCCGGCTGGAGCCGGCACCCGAGGCGGTGCCGATCCGCGCCGTGCTCGACGATGCGGTCGCCCGGTGGAACGGGCGGTTGGACGACGGCCATCCCATCTCGCGCCGTGTGGCCCGAGGCACGCCCGACCTGTGCGTCGACCGCCGCCTCATCGACCTCTCGCTCGACGAGCTGCTCGACAACGCAGTCAAGTACTCACCTGACGGCGGTGCCGTGAGCATCACCGCCGGCCGCGATGACAACGGATCAGTGCTGGTGTCGATCGCCGACCACGGCGTCGGCGTCGAGCCGTCGCAGCTCGAGACCATCTTCGCCGACTTCGCCCAAGGCGACGGCTCGTCGACGCGCGCCTTCGGGGGCCTGGGCCTGGGCCTGCCGCTCGTGCGTCACGTGGCGCGGGCCCATGGCGGCGATCTCGTGGTCGAGAGCACCCCCGGTCGCGGGTCGACGTTCACCTTGCGACTGCCGGCGGTGGAGGACGGGCAGTGAGGGTCATCGCCGCGTCGTGCCTCATCGCGGCGACGACGGCCGGCCTGCTGACCTCCTGCGGTGACCACGCCGATGACGGCCGCACGATCGAGGTGCGGGGCACGGCAGTGGTCACTGACGGCGCCACGCGATCGGTGTTGCACGGCGGGCGGCATCGCGTTCCGGTCGATGCCGTCGTTCGGGTCACGCGGGGGCGCGCCGTGCTCGACCTCGCCGGCGACGCCACCGCTGAGCTGCGGTCAGGGGTCGGCTCGGTCGCCGACTCGCGGCTGCGGGTGGCGGCCACGCCGGCGCTGCTCGATGGCGAGGCCCTGGTGGTCAACGGTCAACCCGTGCGACTGGCTGTCGGCGACCTCGTCGTCGCGCTCGGCGACGGCGCATCGCGTCTGCGCAACACCGCCTCGGCGACGGTCGGGGTCTATGCCGGTCGGGCCCGGATCGATGCCCACGGCCGACGGGTCACCGTCCCGGCCTTCCGGCAGCTCACCGTCGCCGGAACCGCTGCCGTTCCGCGCCGCCCGGTGCCGTTCGTCTACGACCAGCGCAACCCCGACCCCTGGGACCGCCGTTTCCTCGGCGTGGCCATCGACCTCGGCGAGCAGCTCGACCGCCGCTCACTGGCGTTGTCGCGCCAGCTCACGCCGCCGACGACCGACGCTGCCTATGTCGCCTCCCTGCTGCCGGCACTGCGTCGCCAGCGCGCGTTCGGTGATGCCCTGGTGTCGCCGTCCCGCGCCCTCGGCGAGACGCTCGTCGGCGCGTCGATCGCCCTCGAGAGCCCGGCGCGCGACTTCGGTCGGGGTTGGTCACGCGTGTTCGGCTTCCGGTCCGACGGCGCCCGATGGGGCCTCGTGGCCGTTGCCCAGCGGGCTCGTCGAGGCCCACTCGTCGCTCAGCTCGACGCCCTGCTCGACGAGGCGCCCCCTCGACTCGCCGCCCCCGTCGTCGGCGGCATCACGACGACGACCACGACCGCGCGCCCTCGGCGGCCTGGCGGGGCGGGCTCGAGTCCGACCACCAGTGCTCCTGCTCAGCCGCCGATCCCCGCGGCACCGGGGGTAGCCGTTCCCCCGGTCTCCGTCCCGCCCACCACCGTGCCCAGCCCGGGTGGCTCGGCCACCACGGTGCCGCCCACCACCGTTCCCGCCACGACCCTGCCCCCGACGACGGTGCCTGCGCTGCCTCCACCCCCGCCCGTCGTCGCGCCCATCCAGAAGCTTCTCGACGACACGCTGCGCATCCTCGGGCTCTAGGCGCCCAGCACCGTACGATCCCCGAATGGCCGACGACCCGGCATTCGACGCCGACGAGGTGGCCCAGAAGCACTTCGGCACGGCCTTCCGAGGCTTTGACCAGTACGAGGTGCGCGCCTATCTCGCCTCCCTTGGTGCCCACGTGAGGCTCCTTTCCGAGCGCGAGAGCGCCCTGCGCGACCAGCTCGCCGAGTTGGAGGCACACGCCCGGCCAGTGGGACCGGCGACCGAGGCCGAGCTCGAGACGGCGCTGGGTGTGGAGACCACCAGGGTGCTGCACGCCGCCCGGGAGGCAGCCGCCGAGATCCGGGCGCATGCCGAGGAGAACGTGGCCCGGCTGTTGCGGGAGGCCCAAGCGGAGGCGGCCGGCATGCGGGCGGAGGCCGAAGCCGTGCTCCGCCAGCGCACTGAAGAGGCCGAAGCAGCAGCGGCGTCGATCGTCGAGGCTGCCCAGCAGCGGGGCCGGGAGATGCTGGGTGAGGCCCAAACCCTGCGCGACCGCATGCTCAAGGACCTGTCGCGCCGGCGTCGCCAGGCCGAGGCCCATCTCGAGGCATTGGCGGTCGGGCGCGCCGAGGTCCTGTCGGCCCTGGAGAGCGCGGTGACGGCGGCGACCCAGGCCACCACCGTGTTGGCCGACGTGCAGGTCGACACCGCGTCAGCGGAGGACACGCTCGCGTCGAGCGAGTCGGACCCTCCGCTCGAGCCCGCCGACACGCCGTCGCTCGACGCGGCGCTGGCGTCCGCCGCCGACGACGAGCTCGAGCCGGTCGCGCAGGAGTCCGACGAGCCGGCATCCGCCGAGCCGACCGAAGCGCCCGGGCCCGACGAGCCCTCGCCTCCTGTCACACGGGGACCCGACGAACGCCGGAGCTCGTCGCTCCGCCTTCTCCGGCGCCGCCCCGAGCCGTTCCAGCAGGATCTCGACAACGACGTCGACATCGACGAAGGGGTCCGGATCATTCGCCCCGAGCGGCCGGTGCTGGCGGCCGTGCCCCCCCAGCAGAGCGCCGAGCTGCCCGTCGCCCCCGCGGCGGAGCCGGGGCCGGGGCCGGAGCCGGCGGACGAGCTGTCGACGAGCACCGCCGCTGGCGCCGACGAGCACGAGGACGCGTCCCAGCCGGTCGACGACCTGTTCGCGCGACTGCGAGCCGACCGGGCTGCCGCAGTGGCCGATGCCGAGGAGGTGCTGGCCCGTGAGGAGGAGCCGCCGCCGGCCCCCGTGACCGACGCGCGGCTAGAGGCCCCCGCGGAGGTCGCGGTCGACGGGCTCTTCGAGCAGCGCGACGCCGCCCTCGACGACACCGAGCGGGCGCTGGTGCGCAGCTTGAAGCGGGCCCTGTCCGACGAGCAGAACGAGGTCCTCGACGCCCTTCGGCGCCTGCGTGGTCGCCCGGCAGTCGACGCGCTGGTGCCCGACACCGCGGTCCACCAAGCGCGGTACGCGGCGGTTGCCACCGACGCCCTGGCGGCGGCAGCCACTGCAGGTGCCGCCGTTCACGGCGGTGACCCCGTCGCGGTGCGGGCGCTGGCCGACGCCCTCGGCGACGAGATCGCCACCGATCTCCGCAACCGCGTCTCGCGCGCGATCGAGTCCGGCCGTGACGACGACGAGGCGCTCGTCGAGGCCATCTCGGCTGGCTACCGCGAGTGGAAGTCGGCTCGGGCCGAGCCGTTCGCCCATCACCATGTCGCGGCCGCCTACGCCTACGGCAGCTACGAGGCTGCGCCCGACGGTCTGCTCGTGTGGCTGGTCGACCCGGCCGAGGGCGGATGTCCCGATTGTGACGACAACGCCCTTGCCGGCGCCACCGCGAAGGGCGAGGCGTATCCGACAGGGCAGCACCATCCGCCGGCACATGCCGGCTGCCGTTGCTTGCTCGTGCCCGCCACTCAGTAGCGTCCCGCCCATGCGTCTTCCCGGCGACATGCCCAGGCGCCGTCGCGAGGCAATCTCCTCGCGGGGGCGGATCGGCATCCTGCTGCTCCTCGTTGCCCTGTTCGTGCTGCTGACGTCGCTTCGCGGCATCGCCGGCTTCTACACCGACCTCCTGTGGTTCGACTCGCTCGGCCACCGGGGCGTCTTCACCGGCGTGCTGGGGGCGAAGGCGACCCTTGCCGCCATCTTCACCCTGCTGTTCTTCGGGCTGCTGTGGCTCAACCTCTTCATCGCCGATCGCCTCGGTCCTCGCTTCCGGCCGGCGGGGCCGGAGGAGGACGTGATCGAGCGGTACCAGCAGCTGATCGGCCATCGCACCGGCCTCGTCCGGATCATCGTGGCCGCCCTCTTCGCCTTGATCGCCGGGGTGGGCACGTCGGGCCAGTGGCGCAACTGGCTGATGTTCACCCACGCGCAGTCATTCGGCCAGAAGGACCCGCTGTTCCACACCGATGCCGGCTTCTACGTCTTCCGCCTGCCGTTCCTGCGCTTCCTCGTCGACTGGGGCTTTGCCAGCACGGTGATGATCGTGATCGTGGTGGCGGCCGCGCACTACCTCAACGGTGGCATCCGGGTCCAGGGAGCAGGCCAGCGGGTCACGCCCCAGGTGAAGGCCCACCTGTCAGTGCTCCTCGGCGTGCTCGCGCTGCTCAAGGCCTTCGGGTACTGGCTCCAGCGCTACAACCTGGTGTTCTCGCACCGCGGCACGGTCGACGGTGCCACCTACACCGACGTGAAGGCCCAGCTGCCGGCCATCAACCTGCTGATCCTGATCTCGGTGGCGGCCGTGGCCCTGCTGATCGTCAACATCTGGCGACGGGGCTGGGTCCTGCCGCTGCTGGCGGTGGGCCTGTGGTCGTTCGTCGCGGTGGTCGTCGGTGCCATCTATCCCGCCTTCATCCAACGGGTGAAGGTCCAGCCCAGCGAGTCGACCAAGGAAGCGCCCTACATCAAGCGCAACATCGCAGCGACGCGACTGGCGCTGAACCTGCCGCGGAACAGCAGCAGCTCGGTGCAGTTCAACGTCAACGACAAGCTCACCGCGACCGATCTCGGCAACAACGGCGACATCGTTCGCAACATCCGCCTGTGGGATCCCGACAAGATGCGCGACGCCTACCAGCGCCTGCAGGAGAGCCAGTCGTACTACGCCATCACCGACGTCGATGTCGACCGCTACGACATCAACGGGCAGAAGACCGAGGTCGAGGTCGGCGTGCGAGAGCTGAACAGCGCTGGCGCGCCGCAGAGCTCCTGGGAGGCACGGCACCTCGCCTACACCCACGGTCAGGCCGTCGTCATGGCGCCGGCCAACGCCAAGGACCAAGACGGGCGGCCGAACCTGGTGATCTCGGGCGTGCCGGTCAACTCGTCGGTGCCTGGTGTGACCATCGAGCAGCCTGACGTGTACGTCGGCGAAGGCCAGAGCGGCTACGTCGTCACCAACACCAATCGGGCCGAGATCGACTACCAGAGCGGCGGCAAGACGGTGACCACCCACTACCGCGGCAAGGATGGCGTGGGCATTGGGTCGTACCTCAAGCGAGCGGCCTTTGCCCTTCGCTTCGGCGACATCAACCCCTTGATCTCGAGCCAGATCCGCAAGGACTCGAAGATCCTCTACGTACGCGATGTGCGCGACCGCGTCCAGACCCTGGCCCCGTTCCTCAGCTTCGACAAGGACGCCTACTCCGTCGTCGTCGGTGGCCGGATCAAGTTCATCATCGACGGCTACACGACCACCAACAGGTACCCGTACGCGCAGGGTGCTGACCGCAGCCAGCTCGACAGCGACAGCGGGCTCGACCATCCGTTCAACTACGTCCGCAACTCGGTGAAGGCAGTCGTCGACGCCTACGACGGCACCACGACCTTCTACGTCGTCGACAACACCGATCCGCTCGTCCGTGCCTATCGGGCCGTGTTCCCGAAGCTCTTCACCGATGGTTCCAAGGCCCCGGCCGCCCTGCGCGACCACTTCCGTTACCCCGAGGAGCTGTTCCGGGTCCAGACGGCGATGTGGGGCCGCTACCACCTCGACTCACCCGACGACTTCTACAACCAGACCGGGGCATGGACGGTCGCTCTCGACCCTGACACCGAAGGCGGCGCCCAGTCGGTGTTGAGCGCCAACGGCACGCCGATCGTGGCGCAGGCCAAGCGGATCGAGCCCTACTACCTGCTCATGAAGATCCCGGGCCAGAAGGAGCTGTCGTTCCTGCTCCTGCGCCCGTTCGTGCCGGTGTCGGAGAACGACACCCGCCAGGAGCTCACCGCGTTCATGGTGGCCAACAGCGACCCCGAGCACTACGGGCAGCTCCAGACCTTCGTGATGCCGACCGACAAACGCCCGGATGGCCCGGCCCTGGTCGGCGCCAGCATGCGCCAGGACCAGGTGGTGTCGCAGACCGAGACGCTGCTCGGCAGCAACGGGTCGGCGGCGACCTACGGCAACCTCATCGTGGTGCCCATCAACGGCGCGTTGCTCTATGTCAGGCCGTTCTATGTGGAGGCCCAGACGACGAAGATCCCCGAGGTGCGCAAGGTCATCGCGTCCTTCGAGGGCGCCGTGGCCATCGACGACACGCTGCAAGGCGCGCTGACCAAGCTGTTCGGGGGCGCGCCGCCGACCCAGGAAGAGGGCGGGACGACGACACCGGCGCCGACCGATCAGACCGTCGACCAGCTGCTGGCCCAAGCGGCGGCCGCCTTCAGCGACGCCGACAAGGCGCTCCGCTCCGGCGACCTGGCGACGTACCAGAAGAAGGTCAACGAGGGCCGCGACCTTGTCCAACAGGCCCGCACCCAGTCGAGCCGCTCCAAGGCCTCCACCCCCACGACGACCCAACCGGCTGCCGCGTAGCACCTCGCTCCTCTTGTTCTTCGGCGACTCGTGGGCCTGGCGGCCCCACGAGTCGCCGAAGAACGGTCATGTCGGGGCATAGACCGCCAGCGGGCGGTCGGCCTTCGCGACGACGATGTCGACGGGACCGTCGAACGTCTCGCCGTCGCGCGCCAGGCGCATGGGTCCACTGCGTGAGCGGATCTCGATCCGTTTGACCGTCCGCGCCTCGTACACCGGCGAGCGGCGCAGTCGACCGACGAGCGCGGTCGCCACTGCGCGGGTCCGCGCCCACGGGTGGCGGGCGTCGATCAGCCGCACGTCGAGGACGCCGTCGTCGAGCCGTCCCCGCCAGGCCGGGGCCAGGCCGTCGGGGTGGTAGCGGCAGTTGCCGATGAACACGGCCCAGAGGCGATGGGGCTCGTCGTCGAGGTCGACGGCACAGGGTTCGGCCCCGGCGAGCACCCGCACGAAGGCGACGGCCAAGGCCGGCCACTTGCCGATGTACCGCTCGAGCGGCTCACGCGCGTCGACCAGGGCCGGATAGGCGCCGAAGCTTGCCGTGTTGAGGAAGGGGTGGCCATCGATGGTGGCCAGGTCGACCGCGATGGCACGACCGCCGGCCAGGGCATCGAGGGCGGCCTCGAGGTCGTCGACCCCGAGATCACGTGCGAAGTGGTTGAGGGTGCCGCCCGGCACCACCAGCAACGGGATGCCCCGCTCGTGGGCCACGGCCGCAGCGGCGTTCGCCGACCCGTCGCCGCCCACGACCCCGAGCACCGCGGCGCCGGTCGCCGCCTCCCGGAGGATCGAGCTGAGGTCGTCGTCGGGGCCGACCCGCCGCAGGCGAGCTCGGGGGAGGCGGCGACGGAGCTCGTCGGTGGGGTCGGCCCGGCGTTCCGGGCCGGCCGAGCTGTTCACCACGATGGCGACACCCGACCCGTCCGATGTCGCGGGCACGGCGACCGTCGTGGTGGCCCGGCGGTGCTTCATCCACCGGAGCGTTCCCCGCCGCGCCGGCCGCTAGTCGGTTCGGTCAGTCGATGGTGCCGAGGCGGGCGATGCGGGCGTCGGGGATGCCCCGCTGCTGGCGCCGGAAGGCCGGTGACGCGATCGTCATTTCCCTCGCGCTCCAACCGAAAGCTGGCGACGCCGGTCGTGCTCGGACCCGACGACCGGCCGGTTGGTCGCTGCCGGGCCCGCTGCTACCCTCGTCGCCACGCCGCGGGGTGGAGCAGTCTGGTAGCTCGTCGGGCTCATAACCCGAAGGTCGCAGGTTCAAATCCTGCCCCCGCCACCACGTAACAGCAGTTCAGAAGGGGTCTCCGTCGAGGAGGCCCCTTCTGCTCCTCCGGACTTCTACCGGGTTTGTTACCGGACCCTTCGGTACTGGCTGGTTTGGGACGACACCGAGCCGCACCAGAGCCCATGCGCCGACACGCGGCGTCTTGGAGCCGGTGGTGGCTGCCAGCCACCGAGGTCCGCTCGTTCGCCCACAGGCTCTTCAGGATCTGGCACGACTCTCGAAGCCGATCCACTCGCTCGGTCAAGAGACTCCTCGCTGCACCTCGCCGTCGATGACTTCGTGAGCTGGCAGGCAGAGAATCCTCCCGGCCCGGCCTCAGCGTGGCCGCACGAATTAGCTTCTGAATAGCGAGGTCTGCGCTTCTCAGTCAGACCAGATGTGCTCACGGTCGTTGACGCCATCGCACAAGCCGCCGGCCTGAAGCATCAGCGCCCCAGCGGGTCTCCAGGC
>JAEKLB010000175.1 GCA_019510095.1 Acidobacteriota bacterium
GTGAGCTGGCGGCCCACTACCGGACGGCCGACGTGTATGTGTGCGTGTCGGACCACGAGGGCTTCAACGTGCCGGTGCTGGAGGCGTGGCACCACGGCGTGCCCGTCGTCGGCTACTCGTGCACGGCGGTCACCGAGACGCTCGGCCACGGTGGCCTGTTGCTGCCTCGCAAGGATGCCGCCACCGTCGCCGCTGCCGTGTGGAAGGCAATGTCCGACCGTGCTCTGCACGACTCGCTGGTGGCCGCCGGCCACCGCCGGCTTGCCACCTACGCCCTGCCGGTGACCCGGCAACGCCTCCTCGACGCCCTGGCCCGGTTCCTTTGAAGGTCGGCTACGTCGTGCCCCGGTACGGGGCCGAGGTGGTTGGTGGGGCCGAGCACGCCGCCCGGATGTTCGCCGAACGGCTGGCCGAGCGGCCGGGGTGGGACGTCGAGGTGCTCACCACCTGCGCGGTCGACAGCAACACCTGGGCCAACCACTACGAGCCCGGCACGATCGAGCTGCATGGCGTGCAGGTCCACCGGTTCGCATCGGTTGCCGGCCGGGCCGACGACTTCCCCGAGATCCAAGCGCGGGCGCTGCAAGTGCCGGCGCACGCCAGCGCCGAGGACCAGCACCACTTCATCACCTCGCAGGGCCCAGTGGCGCCAGCGGTGATCGACGCGGCCCGGGCCAGTGACGCCGATCTCCTCGTGTTCTATCCCTACCTGTTCTGGCCGACGGTGCACGGCGTGCCGGCCGTCGCCGACCGCGCCGTGTTCCATCCGGCGGCGCATGACGAGGCGCCCGTGCGCCTTCCCCTGTTCAAGCCCGTGTTCGAGTCGGTGCAGGGCCTGGTGTTCCAGACGATCAGCGAGCGCGACTTCGTGCATTCACGGTTCGACGTCGGCCACATCCCCCAGCTCCTGCTCGGCCTCGGCTGCGAGGAGGAGCCGGGGACCGCCGAGGAGGCGCGGGCGGCGCTCGGCCTCGGCGACCGTCCCTACCTGGTCTGCGTGGGCCGGGTCGACAACGCCAAGGGGTGCGGCGTGCTCGGGCAGTTCTTCGCCGAGTACAAGCGGCGCCATCCCGGTCCGCTCGCCCTCGCCCTGCTCGGCCAGGTCGTCGAGCCGCCACCGGCGCATCCCGACATCGTCATGCCCGGGCCGGTCAGTGGCGCGGTCAAGTGGGGCGCGCTGCGAGGGGCGACGGCGATGGTGCACCCGTCGGCGTACGAGGCGTTCTCGATCGCCGTCATCGAGGGGTGGACCGCAGGGCTACCGCTGTTGGTCAACGGGCGCTGCCACCCGACCCGGGAGCACTGTGAGCGCTCGGGCGGCGGCCTGTGGTTCGAGTCGTACGCCACCTTCGAGGTCGCCGTCGACCGGCTGGTGCGCGACGCCGACCTCCGGCGGTCGTTGGCGGCCCGGGGCTCGGCCTACGTGGACGCCAACTTCAGGTGGCCCGGCCTCATCGATCGGTACTCGGCCTTCCTGGAACGGGTGGCTGCGCGAACTCGTCGAGGAGGGGTGAGGGCCGCCTCCTGATCTCGTCGGCCAGGTCGGCCTCGGCGCCGTAGTCGGGGCCCTTGCGGAACACGAACACCGACGCCCGGGCGGGGTAGTGGGCCCGCCAGTAGTCGCCATAGCGGTCCTGGAGGGCCGCCTCGACGGCGACGGCCCGGTGCATGCCGGTGGCCTCCAGTCGCTCCTGCCACCAGTGCCACGTCGCCAGGATGAGATGGCCGTTGACCGGATACCCGCGGTCGTCGACCTGCACCTTGCGATGCAGCTGATGACCGTCGTCGACGTACTCGCCATGGACGCTGCCGAACACCGGGTCGTCGCCGTAGGCCGGGATGTTGGCGATGAGCCACCCACCGGGGCTGAGCACCTCGTCGATCCGTTCCACGTACGCAC
Organism: Acidobacteriota bacterium; assembly: GCA_019510095.1. Classification (GTDB taxonomy): domain Bacteria; phylum Actinomycetota; class Acidimicrobiia; order Acidimicrobiales; family CADCSY01; genus JAEKLB01. Next base: position 1,901 of record JAEKLB010000175.1, read on the forward strand.
CGAGCCGGTTGGGGTTGAGGTGCTCGAACACGTCGAGGCCGATCACCGCGTCGAAGCGTCCGTCGACGGACACCTCGAGGAAGTCGCCCAGCACGATCCGGTCCCGCACGGTGTCGGGCGCGCCCGACCGGGCGAGCTCGCTGACGTCGACGCCGACCACGTCGATCCCGCGCTCGGCCAGGCACGACAGCACGGCGCCGCTGGCACAGCCCAGCTCGAGCGCCCGGCGCGGATGGAACGAGGCGATCAGCTCGGCCATGACCCGCTTGTCGTTGTCGATGCCCATGGTCCACACGCCGTCGTGCTCGTAGTAGCCGGTGCGGCGGATCTGGTCCTCGAGCCAGTCGAAGTCGTCGTCACCGTCGACCGCGAACACGAGCATCTCCCGGCCATGGACGTCGTGGTCGATGTGGTACGGCTCGGGCCGGATGCGGGTGAGGTCGTCGAGGGCGCGGTTGCCGGCCAGCCGCAGCGACGAGAAGTCGGGCAGGCCGGCCTGGAGGATGTCCTTGTGCTCCACGCTCCTGGCCAGCTCGAACATGACGTCCTCGCGGCGCATGCCGGTGGCGAGGAAGCCGACGTAGTGGTTGAGTCCGGTGGGGTCGGCGTCCCGACCGAGGATCGCCCGGTAGGCGGCCTGCACGAACTCGTCGTCGGGGATCCCGGGATCCGGCGCTGGCTCTTCCGGTTCCTTCGGCCGCCGACGGAGCATCACAGCGAGCATACGAACCGGCTGGTGCCCCGCCGGTCACGACCATTCTCGGTGCACAGACGGGCCCTACGGGCCCGTCTGTGCACCGGGTTCGCAGGGGGCGAGGGGCCTCCCGGTAGGGTCCGGCGGATGCGGGCGCTCGTCACCGGTGCCACCGGCTTCGTCGGGCCCTACCTGATCGAGCACCTCCAGGGCGCCGGTGACGACGTGGTCGGCACCGACCTCGAGGCCGACGTCACCGATCCCAGCGGCCTCCGGGCGAGCATCGCCCACGCCAAGCCCGAGCTGATCTTCCACCTGGCCGCCCTGTCGCACGTCGGCACCTCGTGGACCGCACCGGCCGAGGTCTTCCGGGTCAACACCGAAGGCACGCTCAACGTGCTGCTGGCGGCCCTCGACGCCGGCGTGCAGCGGGTGGTGATCGTGGGCAGCGCCGAGCAGTACGGCAAGGTCCGCCCCGACCAGATGCCGATCACCGAGGAGACCCCGCAGCGCCCGATCACCCCCTACGGGGCGAGCAAGGCGGCGGCCGAGATGGCGGCGTCGCACGTCGTCCGCGGCCGCGGGCTACCGGTCGTGTGCGTGCGGGCGTTCAACCACATCGGGCCGGGGCAGTCGGACGCCCTGGTCACGTCGTCCCTTGCCAAGCAGATCGCCACCAACGAGCAGAGCGACCGCGACGTGGTCCGCACCGGTGACCTCACGCCTCGGCGCGACTTCACCGACGTCCGTGACGTCGTCCGCGCCTATCGGCTCCTGGCCGACAAGGGCGAGGCGGGCGAGGCCTACAACGTGTGCAGCGGGCGGGCCGTGTCGATCCAGGAGGTGGCCGACCACCTGCTGAGCCT
>JAEKLB010000217.1 GCA_019510095.1 Acidobacteriota bacterium
CTCGGCGACACCTTCGTCGGCGGGTTCATCGCGGCGCTCTCGCGCTAGCCCCGCGGCGCCTCGCACGAGACGCCGGTGGGAAGCCTGAAAAACGGCTCGCCCGCGTTCTCGGCCATGTGACCGTTTCGCATGGTTATCGAATTGTTACCGCGAAATATGTTGCTGAAGACCCTAAATGGGGGCATGCTCAGTCAGCCGCCTCTCAAAGCCGAAGGCGTACACCAAGGAGTGTTCTTCTCCTTCACCACCAGAAAGGGAGTGACGTGAAGACTTCTTCATCGATCTCGATCGTCGTCGCCGTTGCGGCGTCAGCATTGCTGCTGACGGGCTGTGCGACCGGGGGCGGCGGCGGTACCACCGCCTCGACCCGTGCCTGTGTCATTCTTCCCGACACGGCTTCGTCGCCGCGCTGGGAAAGCCTCGACCGCCCGGCGCTCCAGAAGGCATTCACCGACGCCGGCTTCGACGCCGACATCCAGAACGCTCAGGGCGACACGAGCAAGTACGCGACCATCGCCGACCAGGAGCTCACCAAGGGCTGCGGCGTCATGGTTCTGACCGACCTGAACGGTGCCGGCCTGGCCGTGACCAAGAAGGCCCAGAAGCAGGGCATCAAGGTCATCGCCTACGACCGCCCGATCACGGACGGCAACGCCAGTGACCCGAAGATGGTCGCCGACTACTACGTCTCGTTCGACAACGAGAAGGTCGGAGCCCTCGAGGGCCAGATGATCGTCGACGGCCTCAAGGCTGCCGGCAAGGACGCTGCAAGCGCGACCGTCGTCTACATGGGTGGAGACCCGACCGACGGCAACGCCAAGCTGTTCCACGACGGTGCCGTTGCGGTCATGAGCGCGGCGGGCATCAAGCCGGCCGCCGAGCCGACCGGTGTCTGGGATGGCGACAAGTCCGCGACCAACTTCGAGCAGGCGCTGACCTCGCTCGGTGGCAAGGTCGACGCAGTGTGGGTCGCCAACGACACCAACGCCGCGGGCGTCATCACCATCCTCGACAAGAACGGCCTGCGGGTCCCGGTCTCTGGCCAGGACGCGTCGGTTGCCGGCCTGCAGAACGTTCTGCTGGGCAAGCAGACCGGAACGGTCTACAAGCAGGTCAGCCT
>JAEKLB010000100.1 GCA_019510095.1 Acidobacteriota bacterium
CATGTCCTCGTCTGGGCGCCGCCACGCGTCGCAGGCGTCACCCTCGAGCTGGTAGGCGTCGTGGAGCGAGGGCGCGTGGGCCACGGAGCGGTACATGCGATACAGCTCCCGCACGGCCCGTTGGTCGTTGCCGGCGATGTCGGCGGCGAGCTTCCTCGTGAACGGGAGGAGCTCGTCGTGGGGCACCACGTGGTTCACGAGGCCGCGGGCGAGGGCTTCCTCGGCGCCCATGAAGTTGCCGGTCAACGACATCTCGATGGCCCGCCGGAGTCCCACGGTCTGGTGCAGGAAAACGGTGGCGCCGCCACCCGGCATGATGCCGACGCGGGCGTGGGTGTCGGCGAAGCGAGCCCGCTCAGAGGCGACGAGGAACGTGCACTGCAGCGCCACCTCGAGGCCACCGGTGATGGCAGCACCGTTGACGGCGCCGATCACCGGCTTGTCGAGCACCGGGAAGTAACGGTGCATGCCGTGGTCGCGCACGGGCTCCGGGGGCTCGACGGTGCGCGCCCGCTCCCCGGAGATCTCGCGGAGATCGAGCCCGGCGCAGAATGCCGGGTCGGTGCCGGTGAGGATGACGACGTTGACCGCCGGGTCGTCGCCGGCCCGCGCCATCGTCTCGAACAGCCGCACGCGGAGCTCGCTGCTCAGCGCGTTGCGGGCCTCGGGGCGGTTCATGGTGACGGTGGCCACCCCTCCCTCCACCTCGTACAGGACGACTTCGTCCATCAGGACTCCTCGGGCTCCGGTGGCAGGAATTCGAACTTCAGGTCGCCGAGCCGCACCAGTGTCGAGGCCACCCAGCCACCGATCTCCTTGAACTGCTCGTCGAGCATGGAGCCGTCGGCGAGGATCTGCTCCTCGAGCGGGATGGTGCCCTCGTAGGAGACCTCGATGGCGAACTCGCCGTCCGAGAGGTCCTGGTCGTAGAGCTGCTCGACCGTTGGCGCCGATCGCTCGAGCTGCTGTTCACCGATGAGCGGGCTGGTCTCCGGCAGGGCGGCGAGCACCGGCTGTGGGTCGGGTCGATGGGCCAGGCGCTGCACGCGGAGCGCGACCTCGATGAGGATCTCGGGCGGCTCTTCGAGCGGCTCGCCGATGTACCAGCTGCGGTAGGCCGTCTGCGACCACGTCGGCCAGTCGAAGGTGATGTCGGCCCGGACTCGCGGTGGCTGCCCCTCCCCGGGGAGCCCGTAGCTCGTCTCCCACGTCAGGTCACCGAGCAGGACGTCGACCTGGAACCGCTCCTCGAACGCCTGGCGTTCGAGGAAGGCGTTCTCCATGGCGTCCCGCAGCGCACCGATCGCATCGGTGAAGACATGGTCGAGCATGTGGCCGGGACGCTAGGTCACGGCAGCGACTCCAAGACGGTCAACACCGACCGTTCGGCGCGACTGAAGGTCGGTCGAGCCCGCGCCCGCCGCCACGCCTCCTGGAGGTCGCCCTCCCGGTACGCGGTACTGATGCGGGGATGCACGTAGCAGCTCCGGCACACGGTTCGGGTGTTGCCGAGGGCGCTGGCCGCGGCATCGACCGCGGCCAGCTCGTTCGACGCCGCCTCGGTCTCGGTCGTCGGAACGGGCAGGACGGCGAGCATCTCGGCGGCAGTGACCGTGCCGCCCCAGGTCCGGAAGTGCTTGCTCGTCACGCCCGACCCGGCCCGTTCCCGTAGGTAGTCGTTGACCATCGTCGAGGTGACGTCGACCAGCGCTCCGGCCTCGTCGAGGTAGCCGAACAGATCCTCCCCGGGCAGGTCCTGGCAGGCCCGGACGATGTTGGCCAGGCGCCGATCGCGCAGGGCCACGTCCTGTTCGACGCCGCTCTTGCCCCGGAACTCGAACGTGATCAGCGCGCCGTGCACCTCGGCATGGTCGGCCTCGAGGGTGGTGAGGCCGTACGACTCGTTGTCCTCGGCGTACTGGTCGTTCCCGACCCGGATGAGCGTCTCGTCGAGGAGTCGCACCACGGCGGCCAGCACCCGTTCCCGGCCGAGGCCGGGCTTGGCCAGGTCGGCCTCGACCTTGGCGCGCAGCTCGGGCAGGCCGGCGCCGAAGGTCAGGAGCTGTTCGTACTTGTTCTCGTCACGAACCTGCCGCCACCGGTCGTGGTAGCGGTACTGCTTGCGGCCCTTGGCGTCCCTCCCGGTGGCCTGGAGGTGGCCCTCGGGCAGCGGGCAGATCCACACGTCGGTCCACGCCGGGGGGATGACCAGCGCCTCGATCCGCTGGCGCTCCCGGGCCGAGACGGCGGCTCCATCCGGATGGTGGTACGAGAAGCCCTTGCCCCGCCGGCGCCGGCTGATCCCCGGCTGCCCGTCGGTGACGTAGAAGAGATCGGCGTCGTCGGCATCGCACAACGCCTCGTATAGCTCTGCCATCCAACGGGCTGTACCCACGCACCGATCCGGCTTTGCCGGTCGGTGCCCCACGCCGCCGAAGGCGGCATCAAAGCTCGATCCCGAACCTTAGGTTCGGGATCGAAATCCTCAGCTCCCCTTGCGGCCCGCGTTGGGCTTGCTGCCGTGGTTGGCCTTGCTCTTGCGCGCCTTGAGCTTGCGCTTGGTGGTCTTCTTCGACATGGAGGGGTGAGGCTACCGGGCCGCCCACGCCAACAAGGAGTCGGCGTCCCAGGTGTTGACCACCCGGTCGGGGGGAACGCCGCATTCGGCGGCCCGGTCGCACCCGTAGGGCTGCCACTCGAGCTGGCCGGGCGCGTGGGCGTCGGTGTCGATGGCGAAGTGGCAGCCCATCTCGACGGCGATCGACAGGAGGCGCCGCGGCGGGTCGAGCCGCTCGGGCCGGCTGTTGATCTCGACCGCGGTGCCGAACCGCTCGCAGGCGTGGAACACCAGCTCGGCGTCGAACTCCGACTCGGCCCGGCCTCGGCCCACCACGATCCGGTTCGTGCAGTGCCCGAGGATGTCGACGTGGGGGTTGGCCACGGCCGTGGCCATGCGCCGGGTCATCGCCGGGCCGGGCATCCGCAGCTTCGAATGGATGCTGGCCACCACCACGTCGAGCCGCTCGAGGACGTCGTCGTCCTGGTCGATCGAGCCGTCATCGAGGATGTCGACCTCGATGCCGGTCAGGAGCCGGAACGGCGCCAGCTCCTCGTTGACGGCAGCGACCTCGTCGAGCTGCTGCAGCAGCCGGTCGCGGGACAGGCCGTTGGCGATGGTCAGCCGGGGCGAGTGATCGGTGATCACGAGGTACTCGTGGCCCAGCGCCTGGGCGGCCCGGGCCATGGTTGCGATGTCGGCGCCCCCGTCGCTCCACGTCGAGTGCACGTGGCAGTCGCCCTTGAGCGCGGCCCGCAGCTCGTCGCCGCCCTCGATGGTCACCGCCGTGCGCTCCTCGAGCGTCGCCAGGTAGGCGGTCGTGCCGGTGGTCGCGACCTCCTCGATGATCGAGGCGGTCTTCGGGCCGATGCCGTCGAGCTCGGTGAGCGTCCCCGCCGCGACGCGTGCCGCCAGCTCGGTGTCGTCAAGGGCCCGGACCACCTCGGCGGCCCGCAGGTAGGCCCGGACCCGGTAGGTCTTCTCCCGCGCCCGGTCGAGGAGGTAGGCGATCCGGTCGAGGGCCTCCGCCGGGTTCATGGGCCCACGCTACGAGCTCGGTGGGGAGGCGACCCACGGGCTCAGGACAGCCTGCCTCTACCCTGAGCCCATGGAGCGCTTGGGGTTCGTGGGGCTGCCGAATGCCGGCAAGTCGTCACTTTTCAATGCCCTTGGTGGCCAGGCGCTCGCCGCTGCGTACCCGTTCGCGACGGTCGACCCCAACGTCGGGATCGTCGCCGTGCCCGACGATCGGCTCGACCGGTTGGCCGAGCTGACCAACAGCGCCAAGATCGTCCACGCCGTCGCCGAGTTCGTCGACATCGCCGGCCTGGTCGCCGGCGCGCACCAGGGCGAGGGCCTGGGCAACCGCTTCCTCGCCCACATTCGCGAGGTCGACGGCATCGCCTTCGTGCTCCGCGCCTTCCGTGACGACGACGTCATGGGGCCCAACGACCCGCTCGAGCACCTGGCCACCGTCGAGACCGAGCTGGCCCTCGCCGACCTCCAGAGCGTCGAGGGCAAGGTCGAGCGGCAGCGCAAGGCGATGAAGCTCGACAAGAGCCCGGCGCTGGCGCTCGAGGTCGATGCCCTCGACGCCGCGTTGGCGGCGCTGTCCGAGGGCACGCCGATCTACCGGTCGACGATCTCGGCTGAGCACCGGGCCGCGCTCAAGCCGTGGTTCCTGCTCACCAACAAGCCAGTGCTGGTGGTGCTGAACATCGGTGAGGACCAGCTCGCCGACGTCGACGAGGTCGCCGCGCCGGTGCGGGCGGCCTTCGGTGGGGCCGGCGCCTCGGCGGAGGTGCTCCCGATGTGCGTGCAGCTCGAGGCCGAGGCCGCCCAGCTGGCGCCGGACGAGCGCCAGGAGCTGCTCGACGCCTACGACCTCGGGGAGGGGGCGGTGACCCGGTTGGTGCAGTCGGCCTACCGGATCCTCGGCCGCCGCACGTTCTTCACCACTGGCCCCGATGAATCGCGCGCGTGGACGTTCCGCGCCGGGGCGAAGGCGCCTGAGTGCGCCGGCGTGATCCACACCGACTTCCAGCGGGGCTTCATCAAGGCCGAGTGCATCCACTGGGACGAGCTGCTCGACCTCGGCTCGTGGTCGAAGGCCCGGGACGCCGGGAAGCTGCGCATCGAGGGCAAGGACTACGAGGTCGTCGACGGTGACGTCCTCGAGTTCCGCTTCAACGTCTGAGGGGCTCCGCATGGCCGACTGGTTGTGCCACGACGACGGGCGAGTCCTCGCCTCCGTCGAGATGGCCACCACCGTTGCCACGCGACGAGTGGGCCTCATGGGCCGGTCCGGCATCGATGGAGCCCTGTTCCTCGCGCCGGCGTTCGCAGTGCACACCCTCGGCGTCCGCTTTCCCATCGACGTCGCCTACCTGAGCAAGGACTTCGTCGTGCTGCAGCTGGCGACGATGCGGCCCCGGCGGATCGGGCGACCTCGCCTGCGGGCTCGCGCCGTGATCGAGGCCGAAGCTGGTGCGTTCGAGCGGTGGGGGCTCAAGCGCGGCGACAAGGTCGACATCCGATGACGGCGCGCGGCGCGCTGGTGCTGGTGGCCACACCGATCGGCAACCTCGACGACCTCTCTCCTCGTGCGGTGCAGACCTTGGCCGAGGCCGACCTGGTGGTGTGCGAGGACACCCGCCGCACGGGCCGGCTGCTCGAGTCGGCGGGCGTGCGGGCCAAGCGACTGCTCGCCGTCCACGAGCACAACGAGGCGTCGCAGGTGGCGGGTGTGGTCGAGCGGCTGGTCGCGGGCGAGCTCGTCGCCGTCGTCACCGACGCCGGCACGCCGGGCGTGTCCGATCCCGGCGAGCGCCTGGTGCTCGCCGCCGTCGAGGCCGGGATCGAGGTGCGGGTCGTGCCCGGGCCGTCGGCTGTCGTCGCTGCCCTCGTTGCCAGCGGCCTGCCGACCGACCGGTTCGTGTTCGAGGGCTTTCTGCCCCGGCAGGGAAGCGCCCGCAGCGAACGGGTGGCGGAGGCGGCGGCCGAACACCGGACGGTCGTGCTGTACGAAGCGCCCCACCGGCTGCTGCGAACGCTCGAGGATTTGGTGGCCGCGTGCGGCGGCGACCGGCGGATCGCGGTGTGCCGGGAGCTGACCAAGCTGCACGAGGAGGTGTGGCGGGGCACGCTCGCCGAGGCGGCGGCCCACGCGGCGGCCGTCGAGCCCCGTGGCGAGCACGTCCTCGTGCTGGGCGGGGCGGCACCCATCGCACCGGCGACCGACGATGCGTTGCAGTCGGCCGTCAGCCGGCTCCGATCGGACGGTCTCTCGACACGCGACGCCGTCGCCGAGGTGGCGGCATCGTTCGGCGTGCCGAAGCGCCGGGTCTACGACCTCGCCACTCGCAACGACCCCTGACCGCTGGTCAGCGGGGAAGCAGCTTCTCCGCCGTTACCGCCGGAGAAGCTGCCCCAGGAGGCTGGAGTGAGCATCCTCCAGCTGCTTCTTCCATCGGCCGGATCGTCCGAGAGCTAAAGGTCAGACGACGGCGCCGGCGCTGGTGTGGATGGTCTGGCCGGTGATCTGGCGGCTGGCCGGGGCGCAGAGGAACACGATCACGGCGGCGACGTCCTCGGGTTCGGAGACCCGGCCGAGCAGGTTGGCCAGCGTGCCGTCGCCGGTGACGAGGGCGGTGAGGGCGTCGTCGTCACCGAGCCGGGCGGTGATGGCCGACTTGGTCAGCCCGGGCGCAACCGCGTTGACGTTGATGTCGTGGGGCCCGAGCTCGGCGGCCGCCGACCGGGTGAGCTGCACCAGCGCTGCCTTCGAGCTGCCGTAGGCGATCTGTGACAGGCGGGCCCGGAAGGCGGAGCTGGAGCTCACGTTGACGATCCGGCCGCCACCGCCGCGGGCGACCATGTGGTTGGCGACGTGCTGCATGAGCAGCAAGGGCGCCTTGAGGTTCACCGCGTACACCTCGTCCCAGCTGTCGAGGTCGACCGCCAGCACGGTGCCGGCGGTGCCGGTGATGCCGGCGCAGTTGACCAGGTGATCGACGCGCCCGAACCGCTCGAGGGCCTGGGCCACGATGCCGGGCACGGCGGCCAGGTCGGCGAGATCGCAGGTGATGGCGTGGGCCTGGGCGCCGATCACGGCGGCGACGGTGTCGAGCGCGGCCCCGTCGCGGTCGACGAGGGCGACGGCTGCCCCTTCGGCTGCCAATGCCAGCGCGGTGGCCCTCCCGATGCCGGAGGCGGCGCCGGTGACGATCGACACCGTCCCCGCCAGCGTGGAGGTCATGGCGGCAACCTAGGGCCGATGGGTGTCACACCCCCTTCGTAGGGTCGTCGTCATGGACGTCATCGGGGTGCTCGTTGCTGCCGTCGTGCTCGTGGTCGCGCTGGTGAAGCGGCGCCGGCCACTGGGTGGCGACGGCGTCGAGCTTGCTGGTGTGCGGGCCGAGCTCGACCGCTTGCGGGCGTCGATGCTCACCAGCCAGGGCGAGCTGCGGGCCCATCTCGTCAACGCCGCCGAGCAGACCGCCACCCTCGCGGCGACGGCCGGTGCCCTGCGCGAGGTGCTGGCCAGCCCCAAGGCCCGCGGGCAGTGGGGCGAGCGGATGGCCGACGACGTGCTGCGGCTGGCGGGCCTGGTCGAGGGCGTCAGCTACGTCCGCCAGCGGGCCACCGCCGGCGGCACCATCCCCGACGTCACCTTCCTGCTCCCTGGCGGGCGGGTGCTCCATATGGACGTCAAGTTCCCCGTTGCCAACTACGCGCGCTGGTTGGAGGCCTCCACCGAAGGGGAGCGGGCGACCTTCCTCGACGCCTTCCTCAAGGACGTCAGGACGCGGGTGCGCGAGCTCACCGGCCGCGGCTACGTCGATCCGGCCGGGGGAACCCTCGACTACGTCCTCGCCTTCCTGCCCAACGAGAGCATCTATGCCTTCGTGCACGAGCACGATCCCGGGCTCCTCGACGATGCTCTACGCCGCAAGGTGGTCCTGTGCTCGCCGCTGACCCTCTATGCGGTCCTCGCCGTCGTCCGGCAGGCCGCCGACGCGGCATCGCTCGAGCGGACCTCGGGCGAGGTGCTCGCCGTGCTCGGCACCTTCACCCAGGAGTGGGACCGGTTCTGCGAGTCGCTCGACAAGGTCGGCCGCGCCGTCGACGCCGTCGAACGGGCCTACGGCGAGCTGGCCGGCACCCGCCGCCGCGCCCTCGAGCGACCCCTGGCCCGGGTCGACGAGCTCCGACGGGGCACGGCGCCTGCCGACGGTCAGCCCCTCCGCTTGGCCCAGTGACCACGCTTCTGGCAGGGAAAACCGGACCGTAACGTCCGCATTTCCCTGCCAGAACGATCCGGCGGACTCGATAGGTTGGGCCCCGTGGGCCGGCCCTTCTACGTGACCACTCCGATCTACTACGTCAACGACGCCCCCCACATCGGGCACGCCTACACCACGATCACGGCCGACGCGCTGGCCCGCTGGCACCGCCTCATCGGCGACGACGTCTTCTTCCTCACCGGCACCGACGAGCACGGCCTCAAGATCCAGCGGGCCGCCGAGGCGAACGGGCTCACGCCCCGGGAGCAGGCCGACCGGACGAGTGTCCGGTTCAAGGAGGCGTGGGATCAGCTCGGCATCACCTACGACCGCTTCATCCGCACAACCGATCCCGACCACTACCAGGTGGTCCAGGAGTTTCTCCAGCGCGTCTACGACAGCGGTGACATCGAGCTGTCGACGTACGAGGGCCCGTACTGCGTGTCCTGCGAGGGCTACTACGCCGAGAGCGACCTCATCGACGGCGTCAACTGCCCGATCCACAATCGCCCGGTCGAGGTCTTGGTCGAGGAGAACTACTTCTTCAAGCTGAGCCGTTACGAGCAGCGTCTCTTGGACTGGTACGAAGCGAATCCGGATGCAGTGCAGCCGGAATCCAAGCGGAACGAGGCCATAGGCCTTATCAAGTCCGGCCTGCGCGACGTGTCGATCACCCGCACGTCGTTGCAGTGGGGTGTGCCGGTGCCGTGGGCCCCCGGGCATGTCTTCTACGTCTGGTACGACGCCCTCATCAACTACTGCACGGCCATTCGTGGCAAGGAGGAGTTGTACTGGCCCGCGGTCCACCATCTCCTGGCCAAGGACATCCTGCGGTTCCACTGCGTCTACTGGCCGGCGATGTGCATGGCGGCGGGCATCGATCCGCCGGCCCACCTCAACGTGCACGGGTACCTGCTCATCGGCGGCGAGAAGATGAGCAAGACGGCGCTCAACCAGATCGCGCCCGCCGACCTCATCGCCGACTTCGGGGTCGATCCGTACCGCTACCACTTCCTGCGTGACGTCTCGTTCGGGCCCGATGGCGACTTCTCCTACGAAGGGATGGTCGCTCGGTACAACAGCGACCTCGCCAACAACCTCGGCAACCTGCTCTCGCGGGTGGCGACCGTCGTCGACAAGAAGTGCGGCGGCGTCGGCCCGGCCCCGACCGCTGGCAGCCCGCTGGCGGCCGTCGCCGCCGCCGTCGTCGAGGACACGGCGTCGGCATGGGACCGCGTGCAGCCACCCGAAGCCCTCGAGGCCACGTGGCGACTCATCCGCGAGGCCAACGCCCATCTCGAGACGAACGAGCCGTGGAAGGCCGAGCCCGGCCCCGCCGTCGACGCTGTCCTCGGCGACGCCCTCGAGGTGTTGCGCATCGTGGCATTGCTGGTCCAGCCGGCGATGCCTTCCACCAGCGCCGAGATCTGGCGCCGCATCGGGCTCGACGGGATGCCGGGCGACGAGCTGCTGCCCGCCGCGGCCGCGTGGGGCGGCTACCCCGGCGGGCTGCCCGTCGAGAAGGGCGCGCCGCTCTTCCCGCGGATCAATGTGGACCGATAGCCACTGCCACGTCCCCTGGGAGGGCGTGGGGGAGGAGGTGCTCGACGAGGCCAGGGCGGCGGGGGTGGGCCGCTTCATCACCGTCGGCACCGACCCGGTGACCTCTCGCGCCGCAATCGCCACTGCCGGGCGCCACGACGACGTGTGGGCGACGGCGGGCGTGCATCCCCACTACGCGGCAACCGCCGACCTCGAGGCGATCGAGGCGCTGCTCGCCCAGCCGCGCGTGGTCGCCGTTGGCGAGTGCGGGCTCGACTACCACTACGACCACTCGCCCCGCGACGCGCAGGCCGAGGTCTTCGCCGCCCAGATCCGGCTGGCCCACCGTCACGACCTTGCGCTGGTGATCCATGCCCGGGAGGCGTGGGACGACACCTTCGCCATCCTCGACGCCGAGGGCGTGCCCCCCCGCACCGTGTTCCACTGCTTCACGGGCGGGCCGGGCGAGGCCGAGCTGGCCCTCGACCGGGGAGCGGTGCTGTCGTTCAGTGGCATCGTGTCGTTCCCCACCGCCGGGGACGTGCGGGCCGCCGCCGCCCGGTGCCCCCTGGACCGGATCATGGTCGAGACCGACAGCCCGTACCTGGCGCCGGTTCCCCACCGTGGCAAGAAAAATCGGCCGGCGTGGCTTCCCGCTGTCGGTGATGCCTTGGCCGCAGCGAGTGGCGTCTCGCCTGGGGAAATGCAGCTGGCCACCACGAGGACGGCCGAACGCGTGTTTCGGATCGGCTGAGCTGAGGTTGCGATCGGATTACGGTCACCCGTACGGTCGGCGGCGGACCCACGGGAGGGCGGAGACCTGTCGAGGAGGAATCCCAGCGCGTCGCGGCGCGTCTGGTTGCTGGTGAACCTGCTGGTGACGGTGGTGCTGCTGCCGGCCGTGTTCCCGGCGCGCGCCTCCAGGTCGGGGCCCGACTCGGTGCGCGCCGGCACGTTCGACACCGTCGCCGTCTCCGCCGTGGCCCCCGCCGATCCCCGGCTCGAGCAGGCCATCGACACCCTGGCACCCCTGCCCACCACCACGACGGTCGCGCCCCCGCCGACCACCCTGGCGCCGCGCCCCCGCCCGACGACGACGGTGCCCCGGCGGCCCGACGTCCGCCCGGCCCAGGCCACGCCGACCACCGCCCGACCGACCACCGCCCGACCGACCACGAGCACGACCGCCCGCCCGACGACGACGACCTCCACGACCCGTCCCCCGGCGCCGCCCACCGACCCCAACGGCGGCACGCAGGAGGGCAAGGGCACCTGGTACCACCAGCAGTCGGGCATCTGCGCCCATCGCACCCTGCCCTTCGGCACCGTGGTCACGGTGGTCAACACCCGCAACGGCCGCTCGACCCAGTGCACGGTCGGCGATCGGGGACCGTTCGTGGCCGGGTACATCATCGATCTCGCTCCCGAGCAGTTCGACCAGATCTCGGCTCGTTCGGCGGGCGTCTTCCCGGCCAAGATCAGCTGGTGACGCTTACCCGGGCCCAGGTCTCCGACCTGTTGGCCCGGGCTGGCCGGTCGCCGAGCCGGGCGCTCGGCCAGAACTTCGTCGTCGATCCGAACACCGTCCGCCGCATCGCCCGGCTGGCGGGCGTCGGGGCCGGGGACGACGTGGTCGAGATCGGCGCCGGTCTTGGTTCGCTGACCTTGGCCCTGGCCGAGACCGGCGCATCGGTGACCGCCGTCGAGATCGACCGCCACCTGCTGCCGCTGCTGCGGGAGACGGTCGAGCCGGCCGGCGTGACCGTCGTGGCGGGCGACGCCATGCAGCTCGACTGGTCGGCGCTGCTCGGCGACCGCCGCTGCGTGCTCGTCGCCAACCTGCCCTACAACGTGGCGACGCCGCTGGTGGCCGACCTGCTCGACGGCGTGCCGGCCATCGAGCGGATGCTGGTGATGGTGCAGCGGGAGGTGGGGGAGCGGCTCGCCGCCCATGCCGGTGACGACGCCTACGGCGCCGTCTCGGTCAAGGTCGCCTACTGGGCGGTGGCCAGGGTGGCGGGCCTGGTGCCGGCGTCGGTGTTCCTGCCCCGGCCCAACGTCGAATCGGCTCTCGTCACCATCGAGCGCCGGCCCCGCCCGGCGGTCGACGTCGAGCCGGAGGAGCTGTTCCCGCTGGTCAGGGCCGGCTTCGGGCAGCGGCGCAAGATGCTGCGCCGGTCCCTGGCCGGGCTGGTGGGCCCGGAGGCGTTCGAGCGGGCGGGGGTCCGCCCCGAGGCGCGGGCCGAGGAGCTCTCGGTCGAGGACTGGGGACGGCTCGCCCAATCGGTGCGCGGTGGGTGAGGCACGGCTGGTCGCCCCGGCCAAGTTGACCGTCTCGCTGCGGGTCACCGGGGTGCGGCACGACGGCTACCACCTCGTCGACGCCGAGATGGTCACCCTCGACCTCGCCGACGAGCTGGTGGTCGGCCCGGGCGACGGCTTGCAGGTCGAGGGCGGCAGTGGGCTGGCGATCACCGCCGGTGACGACAACCTGGTCAGGCGGGCCCTGCGGGCCGTTGGGCGGACCGCCGAGGTCCGCCTCATCAAGCGGATCCCCGCTGGCGGGGGGCTGGGCGGCGGCTCGGCCGACGCCGCTGCCATCCTGCGCTGGGCTGGCTGCGACGACCTGGCGGTGGCGGCCTCGCTCGGGGCCGACGTGCCCTTCTGCCTCCGGGGCGGCCGGGCCCGGGTCACCGGCATCGGCGACGAGCTCACCCCGCTCCCCGCCGTCGACGCGGTCTACACCCTGCTCACGCCCCCGTTCGGCGTCTCGACGCCGGCCGTCTACCGGGCCTGGGACGAGCTCGGGGGACCGACCGGTGCCCGCAACGACCTGGAAGCGGCCGCCCTGGTGGTCGAGCCGAGGTTGGCCGGGTGGCGCGAGACCTTGGCGGAGGCGACCGGAAGGGAGCCGGTGCTGGCGGGCAGCGGCTCGACGTGGTTCGTGGAGGGCGCCTACCCCGGGGACGGCCGGGTGGTCACCCGAACGGCTGGGAGCTAGCGCGCGCCGCGGTTACTTCTTGGCGCGTCGCTGGAAGCGGGTGCGCTTGAGCATCTTCTTGTGCTTCTTCTTGCGCATGCGCTTTCGGCGCTTCTTGATGAGCGATCCCATTGCGGGGGTCGAGGGTAGCGGTCCGACCCCCGTCGGTGTAATCGACGGTGTAATGCCCGCCGCTGCCCGGCGTTGGAAGAGATGGCAGCGGACCGCCCGCCGCCACCCAGGAG
>JAEKLB010000101.1 GCA_019510095.1 Acidobacteriota bacterium
CGATGAGGGCGACGTCCTCTTCGTCGACGAGATCCACCGCCTCCCCCGCACCGTCGAAGAGGTGCTCTATCCGGCGATGGAGGACTTCCAGCTCGACATCGTGATCGGGCAGGGCCCGTCGGCCCGCACCATCCGGCTCGACCTGCCGCGGTTCACCCTGGTCGGGGCAACCACCCGCACCGGCCTGATCACCGGCCCACTGCGCGACCGGTTCGGCATGGTCGAGCGGCTCGACCACTACCCGCCCGCCGAGCTGGAGGCGATCCTCGTGCGCTGCGCCGGCATCCTCGGCGTCCAGCTCGCTGCCGACGGCGCCCTCGAGATCGCCCGGCGGTCACGGGGCACGCCTCGCATCGCCCAGCGCCTCCTCCGCCGGGTGCGCGACTTCGCCGAGGTGCGGGGCGACGGCATCGTCTCGCGAGAAGCGGCGATCGAAGGACTGGCGCTGTTCGGCGTCGACGGCCTCGGTCTCGACAAGGTCGACCGGGCCATCCTCGACGCGCTGTGCTCCCGGTTCGGCGGCGGCCCGCTGGGGCTGTCGACGCTGGCCATCAGCGTGAGCGAGCCGCCCGAGACCGTCGAGGACGTCTACGAGCCCTTCCTCATCCAGCAGGGCCTGCTGATGCGCACCCCGCGCGGCCGCGTCGCCCTGCCCGCCGCCTGGGAGCACCTCGGCCTCGTCCCGCCAGCACTGCCAACCCCCACCGGCGGCCTCTTCGACTGACCCAATCCGTGTTCTGCGGTATCGGCGGTCCGGTCAGCGGACTCGGGATGCCAAAGAACGGTCGGGGAGGCGGAAAGCTGGGGCGAGCTATGAGTGCTGTCCCGACCTACGAGCTGCCGGAGGCGGCGATCGCCCAGGTGCCGGTGGAACCCCGGGATGCCGCTCGGTTGCTGGTCGACCGTGGCTCCGCGGAGCCACCGGAGCACCGGCGGGTGCGCGACCTGCCTGGCCTGATCCGGCCGGGCGACGTGATCGTCGTCAACCAGACCCGGGTGCTCCCGGCCCGGTTGCGGTTGGCGAAGCCCACCGGGGGAGCGGTCGAGGTGCTCCTGCTCGAGCCCTGCGGCGAGCACTGGACGGCGCTGGTGCGGCCCGGCCGCCGGGTGCCGCCGGGCACCGTGCTGGTTGCCGGACCGGATCTGACCGTCGAGGTTGGCGAGGCGGTGGGCGACGGCCAGCGCCTGGTGCGGCTGCGCACCGACGACGAGGCGGCGGCCTTGGCCCGTCATGGCGAGGTGCCGCTCCCGCCCTACATCCATGCTGCGTTGGCCGATCCCGAGCGCTACCAGACCGTCTACGCGGCCGTGCCCGGATCGGTGGCGGCCCCCACCGCCGGGCTCCATCTCACCGACGACGTCCTCGACCGATGCCGGTCAGCTGGCGCCCGCGTCGTGCCCCTCGATCTGGCGGTCGGCCTCGGCACCTTCCGCCCGGTCACCGCCGCGCGCGTCGAGGACCACGACATGCACGAGGAGCGCTACGCGGTGCCGGCCGAGACCATGGCCGCGTGCGAGTCGGCCACCCGGGTTGTCGCAGTCGGCACGACCGCGGTGCGGGCCCTCGAGACAGCAGCTGCCACCGGCGAGCTCGAAGGCCGCACCCGGCTGCTCATCCACGGCGACTACCCGTGGCGGGTGGTCGACGCCATGCTCACCAACTTCCACCAGCCCGGCTCGACCCTGCTGTGCCTGGTCGAGTCGTTCGTCGGCCCTCACTGGCGCGATCTCTACGCCACCGCCCTCGCCGAGGGCTACCGATTCCTGTCCTTTGGCGACGCCATGTTCCTGGAGCGCCGATGAAGGTCGTCGTCGACGCGACCGACGGCCCGGCGCGGGCGACGACAGTGCACACGGCGCGCGGGTCGTTCCCGACGCCGTGCTTCATGCCGGTGGGAACGAGGGGGGCGGTGAAGCACCTGAGCGCCGACGATCTGGCGGCGGCGGGCGCCAACGTGATGCTGGCCAACACGTACCACCTGATGCTGCGCCCAGGGGCGGACATCGTGCAGCAGCTCGGTGGGCTGCACGGCTTCACCGGATGGAGGGGGCACATGCTCACCGACTCCGGCGGCTACCAGGTGTTCTCACTCGAGCCCAAGGTCGATGACGACGGTGTGACGTTCCGTTCGACCTATGACGGTTCGAGCCACCGCCTCACGCCCGAGGACGCGGTGGCCGTCCAGGAGGCACTGGGCGCCGACATCCAGATGGTGCTCGACGTGTGCCCACCGCTGCCGTCGCCACCGGAGGTCCTCCGGGTCGCCGTCGAGCGGACCGCGGCGTGGGCGGCGCGGGCGCGGGCGGCCCACCGGCGCGACGGCCAGGCGCTGTTCGGCATCGTGCAGGGCGGGGTCGACGAAGCCCTGCGCGCCGAGTCGGCCCAGCGAACCGTCGAGATCGGCTTCGACGGCTACGGGGTCGGTGGCTTGTCGGTGGGCGAGACCAGGGCCGAGATGCTCCCGGCACTGGCGGCCGCCATGGCCCAGCTGCCTGCCGACGTTCCTCGCTATCTCATGGGGGTCGGCGACCCGGCCGGGATGATCGAGGCCGTCGGCCTCGGGATCGACATGTTCGACTGCGTGCTCCCGACCCGCCTGGCCCGCCACGGGACGCTGCTCACCGGGGAGGGCCGGCTCAACCTGCGCAATGCCCGGTTCGCCACCGACGGCGGTCCGCCTGACCCGTCCTGCGGGTGCAGCACCTGTGCCCGGTGGTCGCGGGGCTACCTCCGCCACCTCCTCCAGGTGGGCGAGCCGTTGGCCGCCCGATTGCTCACCGTCCACAACGTGACCTGGACCCTCGGCCTGGTCGCTCGCATGCGGGATGCGGTCACCAACGGGACTTTTGCCGCCCTGCGCAACGAGATCCTGGCCGTCTGGGACTAGGGTCCTCCGCCGCCATGGGTCCTCTCTTCCTCCTCCTGATCTTCGCCGGCATGTACTTCATGACCATCCGGCCCCAGCAGCAGCGCGTCCGCCGCCAGCGGGAGCTGGTCGGCTCGCTCGAGATCGGCGACGAGATCGTCACCGTGGGCGGGGTGGTCGGCCACATCAAGGAGATGGAGGACCTCGAGCTGAAGGTCGACAGCGGCGGCACGATGCTCCGTGTCGCCCGGAACTCGGTGACCCAGCGCCTGACCACCGCCTCGGACTAGCCGATGCGCCGCAATCGAGCGACGTCGCTCGTCGTCATCCTCGTGGCCGCCGTGGTCGGCCTGCTGTACACGATCGTGTCTGGGAACTCGCCCCAGTTGGGCCTCGACCTGCAGGGCGGGGCGTCGGTGACGTTGCAGCCGCCCAAGGGCACGCCCAAGGACACGATCGACCAGGCCATCGAGATCATCCGCTCGCGGGTGGACGCCCTCGGGGTGGCCGAGCCGGAGATCACCAGGCAGGGGAGCGCCGTGGTCGTCGAGCTGCCTGGCGTCAAGAACCAGCAGCGAGCCGTCGAGCTGGTGGGCACCACCGCCGAGCTCCGGTTCCGGCCGGTGCTGAACGTGCTGCCGGCCGACACGTCATCGACCACCACCAGCACCACGGCGCCCGGTCAAGCGGCGACGACAGGGGCGGCGACCACCACGACCAGCACCACCGTTCCGCCAGGGACCTCGACGCGCGCCGAGAACAAGGCAGACGCCACGGTGATCCTCCCCGGCCGCAAGGCCAAGGACGAGCCGGCCGCCCGCTATGTCCTCGGCCCGGCAGCGTTGCTCGGGAAGTCGGTCAAGTCGGCGGCGGCCAAGTACGACACGACGGGCGGCGGGTGGACGGTCGTGCTCTCGCTGAAGTCCGACGGCAAGGCTGCCTTCAACGGGCTGGCCGGCCAGTGCTACAGCAAGTCGCCGTCATGCCCCACCAACCAGCTCGCCATCGAGCTCGACGGCATCGTCCAGTCGGCTCCCACGTTCCAGACGCCGACCTTCGACGGCGACGTCAGCATCACTGGCAACTTCTCCGAGAAGGACGCCAAGGACCTCGCCCTCGTCCTTCGCTACGGCTCGCTGCCGGTGCAGCTCGAGCCCCAGGCCGTTCGCACGGTCTCGGCAACCCTGGGACGTGACTCCCTCCGGGCCGGCTTGATCGCCGGTCTCATCGGCGCCGCCCTGGTCTTCATCTACATGGCCTTCTACTACCGGCTCCTGGGTCTCGTGGTCCTGGCCGGCATGACCGTGTGGTTCGCCCTCCAGTGGACGATCATCAGCTACCTCGGCAAGCACTCCGGCCTGGCGCTGTCGCTCGCTGGCGTCACCGGCATCGTGGTGTCGATCGGCGTCACCGTCGACTCCTACGTCGTGTACTTCGAACGGTTGAAGGACGAGCTGCGGATGGGTCGCAGCATGCGGTCGGCGGTCGACCGGGGCTTCCAGCACGCGTTCCGCACCGTGCTGATCGCCGATACCACCTCGTTCCTCGGTGCCGCCATCCTCTACTGGCGCACGGTCGGAGCCGTTCGGGGCTTCGCGTTCTTCCTGGGCCTGTCCACGCTGCTCGACGTCGTGAAGACGTGGATGTTCACCCGGCCGATGGTGTCGATCCTGGCCCGGCGGGGCCACTTCAGCGCGTCGAAGTTCATCGGCGTGCGAACCGACGCCGACGAGCCGGCACTGGAGGTGGCACGGTGACGGACACGCGGCCGGTCGCGCCGAAGCACAGCGTCTGGACTCGCCTCTACAACGGCGAGACCGACGTCCAGTTCATCCCGCGGTGGAAGCTGTGGTTCGCCATCTCGGCGGCGGTGATCGTCGTCGGTGTGCTGGGGCTCCTCGGTCGGGGGCTCAACCTCGGCATCGAGTTCGACGGCGGCGTGGCGTGGGAGGTGCCTGCCGGGCACGGATCGGTGAACGACGTCCGCGACGCGGTGACCACGGCGGGGTTGACCGAGCCGACCGTCCAGTCGCTGGGAAGCTCCCAGGGCACCCTCATCCGGGTGCAGGCCGAGAAGGTCAGCAAGGCCGACCAGGCGAAGGTCGTCGATGCCATCGTCCGGATGACGGGCTCGAAGGCGAGCTCGATCTCGTTCAGCGAGGTTGGCCCGTCGTGGGGCAAGGAGATCTCCAAGAAGGCGCGCGACGCCCTCATCTTCTTCCTCGTTGCGGTGTCGATCTACATCGCCGTGCGCTTCGAATGGAAGATGGCGTTGGCGACCCTGATCGCCCTCCTGCACGACATCCTGATCACCGTCGGCGTCTACGCGGTGGTGGGATTCCCGGTGACGCCGGCAACGGTGATCGCCTTCCTCACCATCCTCGGCTACTCGATCTACGACGGCATCGTCGTCTTCGACAGAGTCGACGAGAACGCCAAGGTGCTGGGCAAGACCGGCGCGACGACGTACTCGGACATGGTGAACCGGTCGATGAACGAGGTTCTCATGCGGAGCCTCAACACCTCGATCACCGCCCTCTTGCCCATCGCCTCCCTGCTGTTCGTCGGGTCGTTCATCCTGGGCGCGACCAGCCTGCAGGAGTTCGCCCTCGCCCTGTTCATCGGCCTGCTCTCGGGCGCCTACTCGTCGATCTTCATCGCCTCGCCTGCGCTCGCCCTGCTCAAGGAGCGGGAGGAGCGGTGGGCGACCCTTCGCCGCCGGCTCGAGCGCGGCGCTGGTGCCGCGGCGGCGACCGCACCCGCGCCGTCGTCACGACCGACCGCGCAGACCGACGACGACGGCCCGATGGTGACGACCCGCCAGGCCATCCAGGCCCGGGCCAGGAAGCAACGCCGCCGGCGCTGAAGGTCGCGGCAACAGCGTTCACGGTCCAGACATCCGATCGGGGGCGCCGACCCGATACTTTTGTCCCATGGGAGTCGAAGCGCGTGCCCTGACGCTCGCTTCACTGCTGCGCGACATCCCTGACTTCCCGTCGCCGGGGATCGTCTTCAAGGACATCACGCCACTGCTGGCTGACGCCGCTGGCTTCGCCGCCACGGTCGACGGGCTGGCCGACCTGTTCGTCGGCCGGGGCGTCGACCGGGTGGTCGGCGTCGAGGCCCGCGGCTTCATCGTGGGCGCCCCCGTCGCCTACCGCCTCGGCGCCGGGTTCACGCCGGTCCGCAAGGCCGGGAAGCTGCCGTGGTCGGTGGAGGCCGAGGAGTACGCCCTCGAATACGGCACCGACCGGCTCGAGATCCACCTCGATGCGGCGGCGGCCGGTGAGCGGGTGCTCGTCGTCGACGACGTGCTGGCAACCGGCGGGACGGCGGCGGCAACGGTGCGGCTCCTCGAGCGGCTGGGCGCCGAGATCGTCGGGCTGGGCTTCATCCTCGAGCTGGAGTTCCTGCACGGGCGCGACCAGCTCATCCGGTACGAGGTCGAGTCGCTGTTGGTGGTCGAGTAGCGATGGCCACGGTCGACCGAGTCCTGCCCTGGCGGCGGAACGCGTTGCCGGCCGACGAGATCGCGCCACTGCTGGCCACCTACCGGGTACGCCATCCCAAAGAGCCCACCGCCATGATCAGCCGGGCCTACGCCGAGGCGGCCAACGCCCATGCCGGGCAGCTGCGGATGTCGGGCGAGTCCTACATCGAGCACCCGCTCTCGGTGGCCCGCATCATCGCCGAGCTCGGCCTCGACGACGTCACCATCGCCGCTGCCCTCCTGCACGACGCGGTGGAGGACACCAGCGTCACCATCGAGGAGATCCGCTCGTCGTTCGGCAACGAGGTCGGCGACATCGTCGACGGCGTGACCAAGCTCGAGCGCATCCGCTTCGACTCCCGTGAGGAGCAGCAGGCCGCCACCATGCGCAAGATGCTGGTGGCCATGGCCAAGGACCTGCGGGTCCTGCTGATCAAGCTGTCCGACCGGCTCCACAACATGCGGACGATCGCGTCGATGCCGGTGTGGAAGCAGCACCGCACGGCGCAGGAAACGCTCGAGATCTACGCCCCGTTGGCCCACCGCCTCGGCATGGAGGACATGAAGACGCAGCTGGAGGACCTGTCCTTCGCCGCGCTCCATCCCAAGCGCTATGCCGAGATCGAGCAGATGGTCTCGACCCGGGCCCCCGAGCGCGACATCTACCTGGCTCAGGTCCTCCAGGAGGTGCGCGAGCGGTTGGCCGAGCTGCACATCAACGGCGAGGTGAGCGGTCGCCCCAAGCACCTGTGGTCGATCTACGAGAAGATGGTCGTGAAGGGCAAGGAGTTCGACGAGATCTTCGACCTGGTGGGCATCCGGGTGATCGTCGACCGGGTCGAGGACTGCTACGCCGCGCTCGGGTCCATCCACGCCACGTGGAAGCCGGTGCAGGGTCGCATCAAGGACTACATCGCCATGCCCAAGTTCAACCTCTACCAGTCGTTGCACACGACGGTGATCGGCGTCCAGGGCAAGCCGCTCGAGGTGCAGATCCGGACGCGGGAGATGCACAACCGGGCCGAGTACGGCGTCGCCGCCCACTGGGCCTACAAGGACCCGCTGTCGGCATCGGACATGGCGTGGCTGAACCGGATCGTCGACTGGCAGTCGGAGACCGGCGACCCCAACGAGTTCATGGAGACCTTGAAGGTCGACCTCGACCAGGACGAGGTCTTCGTCTTCACGCCCAAGGGCAAGGTCATCACCCTTCCCGACGGGGCGACGCCACTCGACTTCGCCTACGCCATCCACACCGACGTCGGCCATGCCTGCATCGGCGCCCGCGTGAATGGCCGGCTGCAACCGCTCGACTCGAAGGTGCAGTCGGGCGACACCGTCGAGATCTTCACGTCGAAGGTCGACCACGGTCCTTCGCGTGACTGGCTGGCCATCGTGGTCACTCCCCGCGCGCGGAACAAGATCCGCCAGTGGTTCTCCCGCGAGCGGCGGGAGGATGCGCTCGAGTCAGGCAAGGACGCGCTCACTGGTGCGCTGCGGCGCGAGGGCCTGCCGGTCCAGAAGCTGCTCAACGGCGAGGCCGTGGCCGACGTGGCCAAGACCATGTCGTACGCCGACGTCGAGGCCCTCTACATCGCCATCGGCGAGAACCACGTCTCGGCCAAGTCGGTGGCCCAGCGGGTGTCGAAGGAGCTGCGGTCGGGCGAGACCGAGGAGCAGCTGCCGGTCACCGCCCGGGCGCCCCGGCGCCGGCGGCCGGTGTCCGGCGTGCACGTCGAGGGCCTCGACGACGTCATGGTCCGCCTGTCGCGGTGCTGCACGCCGGTGCCGGGCGACGAGATCATGGGTTTCATCACCCGGGGCCGCGGTGTCTCGGTCCACCGGGCCGACTGCGCCAACGCCGTGTCCCTGGGCTCGAAGCAGGGCGACCGCATGGTCGACGTCGAGTGGGATCGCGACCACGGCAGCGACACGTTCGTGGTGTCGATCGAGGTGCAGGCGCTCGACCGGGCCCGCCTGCTCCGTGACGTGTCATCGGTGCTCTCCGACAACCACGTGAACATCCTCTCGTCGCAGACCCAGGCGGGCGCCGACCGCATCTCCCGGATGCGCTTCGACTTCGAGCTGGCCGACCCGTCGCATCTCGACTCGCTGATCGGCAGCCTGCGACGGATCGAGGGCGTGTACGACGCCTACCGCCTGCTGCCCGGCGCCCCGGCGGCCGCCAAGCACTGACTCGATCAGCTGGCGGCGGCGGCCCGGTGGTCGTAGGCCATCACGTGGATGACCCGGGCGACGTCGCGGTCGAAGGTGATCGCCAGCGGGTCGTCGAGCAGGAGGGCGAGCCGGTCACGGTTGGCCTGGGTCATGTCGGTGAAGGCGAGGCGGGTGGTGCCGGTGGCCCGGTCATGTGCCGTCTGGGGCCACACCTCGCACCCGGCGATCACCAGTGAGCTGTCGGGAGCATCGAGGACGATGAGGCCACGGGAGCCGACCGGCAGGGGAACGACCGACCGCACCCGAACGCCGTCCTCCGACAGATCGACGGTGCGGCAGGGGATGGCATCGGCACTGTCAGCGGCCTCGAAGCCTGCCTCGATGTCGATCGCCACTCGCTCTCGCCGCCGTCGCTCGATGCCCGACCAGCGTTCCGCCACCTCTCGACCCTCCTGCAACGAGGTCCCCCCGTCCATAGCCCGCGATGACCAATCGGCCATCACCCCCGGGCCAGGTCCTTCGCCAAGCACGTGCCCGTTCTTTGGTATCCCGAGTCCGGTCAGCGGACCGCCGATACCGAAGACTGGGTGGGGGAATGGGTTCGGGGGCGGTGGGGGTCGCCACTACCCTCGCCGCGTGGCAGGCGAGGTGTTCAAGGCCCCGACTGGGACCCATGACGTGGTCCCGCCCACCTCGGCCCGGTGGGAGGCGCTGGAGCGGGTGTTCGCCGATCTGGCCACCAGGGCCGGCTTCGGGCTGTTGCGGACGCCGGTGTTCGAGGACCTGGCCGTGTTCAAGCGGGTGGGCGAGGCCACCGACGTCGTGCGCAAGGAGATGTACGACTTCGAGGACAAGGGTGGCCGTCACCTCGCCCTCCGCCCCGAGGGCACCGCGCCGGTGGTGCGATCCTTCGTGCAGCACCGGCCGCCGCTGCCGTGGAAGGTCTGGTACCAGGCGCCGATGTTCCGGTACGAGCGGCCCCAGGCCGGGCGCTACCGGCAGCACCATCAGGTGGGGGTGGAGGTGCTCTGCACTGACGACGCCGACCTCGACGTCGAGGTGATCGCCCTCGGCCACGACTACCTGCGCCAGCTCGGCCTGCACCAGGTGACGCTGCTCGTCAACTCCCTGGGCGACGCCACGTGCAAGCCGGCCTACCTCGACGCGCTGCGGGCCCACTTCGCCACCCGGACGCTGTGTGACGAGCACAAGGAGCGCTACGTCGAGAACCCACTCCGGGTTCTCGACTGCAAGCGCGAGGCCTGCGTAGGGGCCTCGGCTGACGCCCCCCGGATGGTCGACAACCTCTGCGAGCCGTGCGGGGCGCACTTCGCCCGGGTCACCGCCGGCCTCACGGCCGCCGGCATCGACCACACGGTCGAGAGCCGGCTGGTCCGGGGCCTCGACTACTACACCCGAACCACCTTCGAGTTCCAGGCCGACGCCCTCGACGCCGCCCAGAGTGGCGTGCTCGGCGGCGGCCGCTACGACGGCCTGGTCGAGAGCATGGGTGGTCCGCCCACGCCCGGCATCGGGTTCGGCAGTGGGATCGAGCGGGTGCTGCTGGCCTGCGACGCCGAGGGCGTCTTCCCCGGCCCGGAGGCGTCGATCGACGTGTTCGTGGTCGACGTCACCGGTGGTGAGACGGCCCGCGACCTCGTGCTCGAGCTGCGACGGGCCGGGCTCGGCGCCGAGCGGGCCTACGACGGCCGCAGCATGAAGTCGCAGATGAAGCAAGCCGACCGGTCGGGTGCTCGACTGGCGCTGATCGTCGGCGACGACGAGCTGGCTGCCGGCGAGGTCACCGTGCGACCCCTCAGCGGTGGGGACCAGGACCGTGTGCCCCGAACCGACGTGATCGACCGAGTGAGGAAGTTGCTTTGACTGAGAACGACGCGATGCGCACCGACATGTGCGGCGACCTGCGCGCCACCGACATCGGCCGGACCGTCGCAGTGTGCGGCTGGGTGGCGAGGCGCCGCGAGCACGGCGAGCACCTGGCCTTCATCGACGTGCGCGACCGCACCGGCCTGGTCCAGTGCGTGGTCGACGGGGCCCACGACCTCCGCAGCGAGTACGTGGTCCGGGTCACCGGCACCGTCCGGCAACGCCCGGAGGGCACGACCAACGCCGACCTCACGACCGGCGACGTCGAGATCGGCGACTGCACGGTCGAGGTGCTCAACGCGGCCGAGCCCCCGCCGTTCCCCATCTCCGACCGGGTCGACGCCGACGAGAACGTGCGCCTGCGCTACCGCTACCTCGATCTCCGCCGCGACCGCATGCAGCGCAACCTCCGGGTCCGGGCCAAGGTCAACAGTGCCCTGCGCACCTCGATGGAGCGCCAAGGCTTCGTCGAGGTCGAGACGCCGCTCCTCTGGACGCCGACGCCCGAAGGCGCCCGCGAGTTCGTGGTGCCGAGCCGCCTCCAGCACGGGTCGTTCTACGTGCTGCCCCAGAGCCCGCAGCTGGCCAAGCAGCTGCTGATGGTCGGCGGCGTCGACCGCTACTACCAGATCGCCCGCTGCCTGCGCGACGAGGACCTGCGGGCCGACCGCCAGTTCGAGTTCACCCAGCTCGACATCGAGGCCAGCTTCGTCACCCAGGACGAGGTGCTCGACGTCATCTCCGAAGCGGTGCTCGACGCCGCCGAGGCGGTCACCGGCAACCGTCCCGACCCGATTCCTCGCATCCCGTGGGTCGACGCCATGGAGCGGTATGGCTCCGACAAGCCCGACCTCCGCTTCGGCATGATCCTGATGGAGCTCACCGAGGTCTTCGCCGCCACCGAGTTCAACGCGTTCAAGGCGCCGTGCATCAAGGGGATCAACGCCGCCGGCCTCGCTGCCGACTACGGCCGCAACAAGCTCGACAGCCTGACCGACCGGGCCAAGCAGCTCGGCGCCAAGGGTCTGGTGTGGCTCAAGGTCGGCGACGGCGGTGCGCTCGACTCGCCGGTCGCCAAGTTCCTGTCGCCCCAGGAACAGGAGGGCATCGTCGCGGTCCTGCGGGCGCAGCCCGGCGACCTGTTGCTGCTGGTGGCCGACGAGCGCCACAAGGTGCGAGAGGTGCTCGGCACCCTGCGCAACGACCTCGGCCGCCCGCCGGTCAGCGACGGGCCCTATCGCTACGCCTGGATCACCGAGTTCCCGCTGTTCGAGGGGCTCGACGACCAGGGCAACCCGGTGAGCGCCCACCACCCGTTCACCATGCCGCACCCCGACGACCTCGATCTGCTCGAGACCGACCCGCTCAAGGTCCGGTCGCAGTCGTACGACCTGGTGCTCAACGGCTGGGAGCTCGGCTCGGGGTCGATCCGGATCCATCGGGCCGACATCCAGTCGCGCCTGTTCAAGACGCTCGGCATCACCGACGAGGAGGCGCAGGGCCGGTTCGGCTTCCTGCTCAACGCCTTCCGGTTCGGCGCGCCGCCCCACGGCGGGTTCGCCGTGGGCCTCGACCGCCTCATCGCCATCCTGGCCGGCGAGGACAACATCCGCGAGGTCATCGCCTTCCCCAAGACCCAGTCGGGCCTCGACCCGCTCACCGACGCGCCCAAGCCGGTGGCCGACACCGTGCTGCGCGATCTCGGCGTGCGGCTCCTCCCGCCGCCCACGTGATGCCGTAGACCGTGCCTGACCTCTTCGACGCCGCGGCCGAGCAGCACCTGGCGGCGCGCGCGCCGCTGGCCGCCCGGCTCCGGCCGCGGACGCTCGACGAGGTCGTGGGCCAGGACCACCTGCTCGGCACGGGCAAGCCCCTGCGCGCCCTCATCGACGCCGACCGGCTGTCGTCGGTGATCCTGTGGGGTCCCGCGGGCACGGGCAAGACCACCATCGCCCGGCTGATCGCCGGCGCGACCAGCCAGGCCTTCGAGCCGCTCTCGGCGGTCAACGCCGGGGTCAAGGACGTCCGCGAGGTGATCGAGCGGGCCCGGCGCCGGCTGGGCGAGCACGGGCAGGGGACGATCCTGTTCCTCGACGAGGTCCATCGCTTCAACAAGGCCCAGCAGGACGCCCTGCTCCCGGCGGTGGAGGACGGCACCCTGACCCTCGTCGGGGCCACCAC
>JAEKLB010000102.1 GCA_019510095.1 Acidobacteriota bacterium
GTCGGCCACCACGGCCACGCCGCCGGTCTCCTCGGCCACCTCGTCGAGGTCGTGCCTGGTCGCCAGCGGGTAGCCGAGGGCGGGATCGTCGTCGGCCCGGTCGACGAGCACCAGGCGCCAGCCGAGGCCCGCCAGCTGGCGCGCCGTTGCCGCCCCCATGCCACGGCCAGCGCCGGTGATGATCGCTACCCGATCGGGCTCTGTTCCTGCCATGCGGCCACGGAGGCTACGAGGTCGCTGGTGAGCTGGGCGAAGAGCTGCCTTCCGTCGGCGACCGACGCCGCGGTCGGATCGCCGAGCACACCGTTCGCCGACACTGCGGCCACGCCGCCGGCGCGCAGCTCGTCGGCCAGCTCGGCCACCGGGGCCGTTGCGCCGACCTCGATGCGCGCCGTTCGCACCGGCCGCCCCAGCGCCAGCATGAGCGAGGTCTCGGTGGCGCCGGCGTGCGCATCGCCGTGCTCGACCCGCGGGAACCAGGCCAGGACCCGGCGGCCCTCGGCGCCGAGCAGGCGCACCGACCGGTTGATCGGCCCGGCGTTGCCGCCATGACCGCAGACCAGGACCACGCCGGCAAAGGCGTCCGCCGACCGCACCAGCTCGAGGAGGGTCCATTCGGTCACCGCCTGGCCGATCGACAGCGTGCCGACGAACGCGGCGTGCTCGCCGCTGGAGCCGTAGGCGATCTCCGGGGCCACGAGCACGTCGTTGCGGCGGTCGGCGAGCGCGTCGGCGAGCGCCGACGCGATGTCGGTGTCGGTCGACAACGGCAGGTGCGGGCCATGCTGCTCGGTGGAGCCGACGGGCACGGCGAGCAGGGACGTCGCGGCGCGGGCGGCCGCTTCGGGCCAGGTGAGGTCGCCCAGTCGCATGGCCGCAGTATCGCTCGTGGTGCGTCCGGCCGGCTCGGGACATCGCCTGTCCCGTCGATAGCTTGTGCGCCATGGGGAATGCATGGTTCGAGACGGTGGCGGTGGCCCAGCGGCGGGCTGCCAAGCGGCTGCCGAAGTCGGTCTATGGGGCGCTCATCGCCGGGACCGAGAAGGGTCTGACCATCGCCGACAACCAGGCGGCGTTCGACGAGCTGGGCTTCGCGCCGCATGTGGCGTCGCTGCCCGCCAAGCGGGAGATGGCCACGACGGTCATGGGCCAGCCGATCTCCATGCCGGTGGTGATCTCGCCGACCGGCGTGCAGGCGGTCCATCCGTTGGGGGAGGTGGCGGTCGCTCGAGCCGCTGCCGCTCGCGGCACGGCGATGGGCTTGAGCTCGTTCGCCAGCCGCCCGCTGACGGAGGTGGTGGCGGCCAACCCCCAGACGTTCTTCCAGACCTACTGGGTCGGCAGCCGCGAGGAGATGATGCGGCGGGTCGAGGTGGCCCGGGCTGCCGGCGCGGTTGGGTTGATCGTGACCACGGATTGGTCGTTCTCCCACGGGCGCGACTGGGGGAGCCCGACGATCCCCGAGCAGATGAACCTGCGGACCATGATCCGGTTCGCGCCGGAGGCGTTGCGCCGGCCGCGGTGGACGTACTCGTTCCTGCGGAGTGGCTCGCTGCCGAACCTCGAGGTGCCCAACATGGTGCCCCCGGGCGCCCCCGCACCCACCTTCTTCGGGGCCTACGGCGAGTGGATGGGGACGCCGCCGCCGGCATGGGAGGACCTGGCCTGGCTGCGCAACGAGTGGGGCGCACCGTTCATGCTGAAGGGCGTGAGCCGGGTCGACGACGCCAAGCGTGCTGTCGACATCGGGGTCAGCGCCATCAGCGTGTCCAACCACGGTGGGAACAACCTCGACGGGACCCCAGCGTCGATCCGGGCGCTGTCGGCGGTCGCCGATGCCGTTGGTGGCGACATCGAGGTGCTCCTCGACGGCGGCATCCGGCGCGGCAGTGACGTCGTCAAGGCCCTCGCCCTCGGCGCCCGGGCGGTGATGATCGGTCGCGCCTACCTCTGGGGCCTCGCGGCCAACGGTCAGGCCGGTGTGGAGAACGTCCTCGACATCCTCCGCAACGGGATCGACGCCACGCTGCTCGGCCTGGGCCGGGAATCCATCGCCGACCTCACGCGCGATGACGTGCTCGTGCCTGAGGGCTTCAGTCGCGCGCTCGGCGCCGGAGGATGACCGGCGTCGAGTGATCGGGCCCCCGCGGCGGCGACACGCTGCCGACGGCGGCCAGCGCCAGCTCCCCATGGCCCTTCACGCACTCGGGATCGGGCCCGTCGAGGGGAAGGCCGACGAAGAACTTGGCTGCCATGCAGCCGCCCTGGCAGGCGTCGTACGACCCGCACGACGCGCAGGCGCCAGCCGATGTCGGTTGGCGCAGCGAGCGGAACAGCTCCGACTCCCGCCACACGGACGTGAACCCGCCCTGATCGCGCACGCTGCCGGCGAGGAACTCCTCGTGCTGCACGAACGGGCAGGCATAGACGTTGCCCACCGGGTCGATGAGGCAGACCACCCGCCCCGCGCCGCACAGGTTGAGGCCGGGCAGTGACTCGCCCAGGGCGGACAGGTGGAAGAACGAGTCACCGGTGAGCACGCCCGGTCGCTCGACCAACCAGTCGAACAGCTCGATCTGCTGGTCGGCCGTGGGGTGGAGCTGGTGCCAGGTGTCGGCGCCCCGGCCCGAGGGCCGCAGGCGGGTCAGGCGCAGCTGGGCGCCATAGCCCTCGGCCAGTTCGTGGAAGCGGTCGAGCTCGGGGATGTTGTGACGGGTCATGACGACACTGATCTTGAACGGCCCGAAGCCCGCCTCGGCCAGGTTGTCCATGGCCCGCCGGGCCGCCACGTAGCTGCCTTCCCCGCGGACGGCGTCGTTGGTCGCTGCCATGGCTCCGTCGATCGACACCTGCACGTCGACGTAGTCAGTGCCAGCCAGGCGTCGGGCGCGCTCGGGCGTGATCGTCGTGCCGTTGGTGGAGAACTTGACGCCGACACCGCGACCGACGGCGTAGTCGACGAGGTCGTAGAAGTCCGGGCGGATGGTGGGCTCGCCGCCACCGATGTTCACGTAGAACACCTGGAGGTCGTGCAGCTCGTCGACCACGGCCATGGCCTCGGCGGTGGTGAGCTCGCGAGGATCGCGGCGCCCCGACGACGACAGGCAGTGGATGCAGGCGAGGTTGCAGGCGAAGGTCAGCTCCCAGGTGAGGCAGATGGGTGCGTCGAGGCCGTGCTTCAGGTCTTCAACGAGCATGGATCACCTCGGACGCGGCCAACGAGCCCAAGGCCCGCCGGTAGCTGTCCCATCGGGCCGGCTCGATGCCGGACGCGGCCAGGGCATCGTCGACGTTGTCGTGCTGGTCGAGGTCACGGACCAAGGAGACCAGGTGCGGGGAGCGAAGGAAGGTCAGGCGCCGGTTGCCGTAGTGGTAGGCGAGCGCTCCGAACGGCTCGGGCCGGAGGGCGACCTGCGGGTCGAGCTGGTAGCCGAGCGACCCGTCGACCGGGCCGGGCTGGTCA
Source organism: Acidobacteriota bacterium (assembly GCA_019510095.1). Classification (GTDB taxonomy): domain Bacteria; phylum Actinomycetota; class Acidimicrobiia; order Acidimicrobiales; family CADCSY01; genus JAEKLB01. Next base: position 3,464 of record JAEKLB010000102.1, read on the forward strand.
GGGGACACGTGTCGTCAGTAGACGCCACACATGCCGTCGATGGAAACCTCTTCCACCAACAGCTCGTCCTCGATCAACACCTGCTCGTCGTCCTGGACCTCGACCTCGGGCATGGGGGCACGATAGTCGGGGATCCGGCTCACCCTTGGCGTTCGTAGCGCAGGTCGCTGACCTCGCCCCCGATGAAGACCGGCGGATAGATCTCCGCGCCCGCCCGGTCGAGCATCTCGCGGACTCCCTCGCCCGTGATCAGCTGCTTGGCCTGGGCGAGGGACGCGACCTCGATCTCGAACATGACCTCGTTGGGATCGTCGAGCGAGCGGAAGACCCGCCGGGACAGGACCCCGTCGCCGGCCGGCCGGGCGCCGGGGGCGAACACCCTCGCGAACTCGTCGAAGTCGCGCACCGGGTAGATCACGGTGAGGCGGACCGGGCCAGTGGCGGTCATGACCGGATCTGCTGGGCGAGGTAGGCAGTGTCGCCCAGCGTGGTGATGAGCCCAAGCTGACCTTCGATCCAGTCGACCTGTCGCTCCTCCTCGAGGAGCATCTCCCGGAGCATGGTGGCCGTCCCCGGGTCGGCCGCCTTCTCGGCGGTGACGATGGCCGCCTTCAGCTGGCCCACCGCCTTCTCTTCCAGCTCCTTGGCCAACTGGAACTGCTCGGTGATCGACTCGCCCGTGGCGAAGGCATCGACCCGCTGCAGGTTGGGGAGCCCGCCCAGCAGCAGGATGCGGTCCATGAGCTCCTCGGCATCGTTCATCTCCTCGAACGACGCCTTGCGGAACTCCTCGGCCAAGTGCTCGAAGCCATGGTGGGCCGCCAGCTTGCTGTCGAGGAAGTACTGGTTGATCGCGCGCAGCTCGGTCGTCAGCAGCCCGTTCAGGGCCTTGACGACAGGTGTACCGGAAGACTTCAGCGCCATCGTGCGAACCTCTTCTTCTCTGCCGGACTGTGTTGGTCGACCATGACGGCGATCGTGCGCTTGCACTTGCCACACACCGTCCCCGCACCGCATGCCTCGGCCACCGCACCCACTGACGCAGCGCCGTCCTCGATGACCTCGCGGATGGTGGTGCTGGTCACTGCTTCGCAGAGACAGATCCACACCGGCCGCGACCGTAGTGCGGCGCGCTCGGGCGACGCCTGAGCAGGCACGCCGGCATCGATGCCTACGCTCCCAGCGTGCATCCGCGGGTCTCGCTGAACCTCATCTGCTTCCCGTCGGCCTCCGCAGTGGAGGACGACCTCGAGGCCTGCCGGGCGGCCGGCCTGCGCCAGGTCGGCATCTCGGTGGCCAAGTTGCGGGGCCGCGACCTCGGTGCCTTGAGCGACCTGCTCAGGTCGTGGGGCATGTCGGTGGCGACGGTGCTACTCGCCCCCCTTTTCCTGCCCGACCAACCTGACCGCTGGGCTGAACGCGAGGAAGCCGCCTGCGAGGCCCTCGAGATCGCTGCGGCGCTGTCCGCGAGCAACGTGTACGGCACCGTCGGTCCGGCCGGCTCGCTCACCTGGGAGGAGGCCGCGGCCGCGGTGGGCGCCGCCTCTGTCGAAGTCATCGAGCGGTCTCGTGCCCTCGGCGTTCCGCTCCTGATCGAGTCGACGCTCCCGGTGTACGCCGAGACCAGCTTCGTGCACTCGCTCAGTGATGCGGTCGACCTTGCCGCCGAGACGGGGCTGGGTGTCGTCGTCGACTTCTTCCACGTCTGGAGCGAGCGAGGGCTCCAGGAGACGTTTCGGCGGGGCGTCGCTCACATCGGCATGGCCCAGGTGGGTGACTACGTCGTCGGCGCCCACGACTACCCCTGCCGGGTGGTGCCGGGCGACGGCGACCTCCACCTGCGCCAGCAGATCGGCTGGTTGCTCGACGCCGGCTTCGAGGGGACCTTCGATCTCGAGCTGCGCGGCCCGCGCATCGACGAGGAAGGTCCGGCCTCGGCGGGCCGGCGTTCCGCCGAGGCCCTCAGCGCCATCTTGGACGAGCTGGGGGCCTAGGGGGGGTACGGTCGAGCGGTATCCGATCGGGAGGTGGCGAGGTGGACGGAATGGTCAGCGGACCGTTCGACCACGGCGAGGTCCAACGGGCCACCCGTGCGGCGGAGGAGGCCATGCGGCCCCAGGCGGTCCCGGTGAACGTCTATGAGGCATCCGAAGCGCTGGTCATCGTGGCGCCGTTGCCGGCGGTGAGCGCCAGCGACGTGACGATCGAGCTGCGGGCCGACGCGGTCCGGTTCTGGTCGCACCTCCGGAGCGCGGCGCCCCGGGACTACCTCGTCAACGAGTGGTCGTACGGCGGCTACGAGCGGGAGGTCGACCTGCCGGCGGGGTATGGGTCGGGGCTGGAGGCGACGCTCAGCAACGGCCAGCTCGCCATCCGCGTGCTGCGGGGAGCGCCGGCCGGCGATCTCACGATCCAGCCCAACCACGCCTGAGGGCGAGACCTATACAGGCGGCTCCGGGTCGTACTGGATGGTGCGCCTGACGCGCTTCGCTTCGTCGACGCTGCCCAAGCGGGTGATGAGGTGGAGGGCCATGTCGATGCCGGCCGACACGCCGGCGGCGGTGATGACCTCGCCGTCGTCGACGAACCGGTCATCGGGGCGGATCTCGATCTCACGCCCGGCGGCGAGGGCCTCGAGCTCGGGGATGGCACCCCAGTGGGTGGTCGCCGGGCGATGGTCGAGGAGCCCGGCGGCGGCGAAGACCAGGGAGCCGGTGCAGACCGAGGTCATCAGCGACGAGGTGGCCGCCACGTTGTCACGAGCCAACGTGAAGACCTCGACATCGTGGTCGGGGCGCAGCCGGGCCCAGGTGGTCAGCACCTCCCAGGGGCCTGCCCAGTCGAGCTCCTCGCACTCCGGGAACAGGAAGATGCCGATGCGCATGGCGCTAGCAGAGCATCAACGAGGCGCGTCACCCAGTCGATAGTCGGCGGTGAGCTCGTCGATCGCCTTCAACAGGGTGTCGTCGAGGGTCACGTCGAGGGCCGCGACGTTGTCGGCGAGCTGGCTCGGGTTGCTGGCGCCGATGATGGGGGCGGTGATGGCCGGGTTGGCGAGCACCCACGCCACCGCGAGGGTCACGAGAGAGAGGCCCGCTTCGGCGGCGAGGGGCTTGAGCGCCTCGACCGTCGCGAACTCGCGCTCGTGCCAATAGCGCTCCTGGTACATGGCACCGGCCCGTCCCACGGTGAAGCGAGTGCCGTTCGCGGGCGATGACGCCGGCCCGCCGTGCTTGCCCGACAGCAGGCCGCCGGCCAATGGGTTGTAGGGGATGACAGCCACGTTCTCCTCGAGGCACAGCGGCAGCAGCTCGCGCTCGGGTTGGCGGAACAGCATGTTGTAGCGGGGCTGCACCGAGTCGATGCGCACGGTGTGCATGGCCTCGGAGCGACCGAGCGCCCGGGCGATCTTGTAGGCGAGCCAGTTCGACACGCCGACGTAGCGGGCCTTGCCTGACTGCACCACGGCGTCGATGGCGGCGAGCGTCTCGTCCAGTGGCGTATCGGGGTCGTAGGAGTGCAGTTGGTAGAGGTCGACGTAGTCGGTGCCGAGCCGCCGGAGCGAGTCGTCGATGGCGTCGAGCACGTGCTTGCGCGAGGTTCCCTGGTCCCACCGGTTCGGGCCCACGGTGCCGGCACACTTGGTGGCGACGATCACCTGGTCGCGCTTGTCCTTCATCCAGCGCCCGATGATCTCCTCGGTGCGTCCTTTCGTCTCGAGCTCCCCGCCCAGCGGGTAGACGTCGGCGGCGTCGAGGAAGGTGATGCCAGCGTCGAAGGCGGCATCGAGGATCGACACCGAGGTGGGCTCGTCGCACTGCAACCCGAAGGTCATCGTGCCGAGGCAGAGCCTCGACACCTTCAGGCCGGTCCGTCCCAGGTTCACGTGCTTCATGCCCGGACCCTACGGCGCACGACGAGCTCGGTGCACAGGCGGGCCCGCAGGGCCCGCCTGTGCACCCGGTTCGTGTCGGCGACCACGCAGCGGGTCGGTCTAGTGGAACTGCTGCTGCTCGGTGGAGCCGACGAGGGCGAGGGTCGACGACGTGCCGCCGGCGATGGCTTGGGCGACCTCGTCGAAGTAGCCGGCGCCGACCTCTCGCTGGTGGCGGGTAGTGCTGTAGCCGTCGGCCTCCATCTCGAGCTCGCGCTCCTGCAGGGCGACGTAGCCGGCCATGTCGTCGGCCTCGTAGGCGCGGGCCAGATCGAACATCGACGCGTTGAGGGCGTGCCAGCCGGCCAGGGTGATGAACTGGAAGGCGTAGCCCATCGACCCGAGCTCCTTCTGGAACCGGGCGATGGTGGCGTCGTCGAGGTGCTTGCGCCAGTTGAACGACGGCGAGCAGTTGTAGGCCAGCATCTTGTCGGGGAACTGCCCCTTCACCGCCTCGGCGAACCGGCGGGCCTCGTCGAGGTCGGGCGTCGAGGTCTCGCACCAGATCAGGTCGGCGAACGGCGCGTAGGCGAGCGCTCGCTTGATCGGCGACTCGAGGATGGGCTTGGTCATGAAGAAGCCCTCGGCGGTGCGCTCGCCGGTCAGGAATTCGCGGTCCCGCTCGTCGACGTCGCTGGTGATGAGGGTGGCGCCGAGAGCGTCGGTGCGGGCCACCACCACCGTGGGGACGTCCATGACGTCGGCGGCCAGGCGGGCAGCGTGGAGCGTGCGCACGTGCTGCTGGGTCGGGATCAGGACCTTGCCGCCCATGTGGCCGCACTTCTTCTCCGACGACAGCTGGTCCTCCCAGTGCACCCCGGCGGCGCCCGCCTCGATCATCGACTTCATCAGCTCGAAGACGTTGAGCGGGCCGCCGAAGCCAGCTTCGGCGTCGGCGACGATCGGCACCATCCAGTCGCGGAGGGCGGTCCCCCCGTTCTCGGCCCACTCGATCTGGTCAGCCCGGCGCAGGGCGTTGTTGATGCGGCGGACCACTGCCGGCACCGAGTTGGCCGGGTAGAGGCTCTGGTCGGGATACACCTGCTCCGAAAGGTTGGCGTCGCCGGCCACCTGCCAGCCGGAGAGATAGATCGCGTCGAGGCCGGCCTTGACCATCTGCACGGCCTGCCCGCCGGTCATGGCGCCCAGCGCATGCGTGTACTCGCGTGTCCCCAGCAGCTCCCACAGCCGCTCGGCCCCCATGCGGGCGATCGTGCACTCCGGGGTGAACGAGCCGCGCAGCCGGAGCACGTCGGCTGCCGAATAGGGCCGCTCGACGCCCGACCATCGGGGGTCGGTGGCCCACCGCTGCTCCAGCTCGGCGACCTGGTGGTCGAAGCCCGTGGTCGTCGCCGCGGTGCTGGCCTTGGTCATGACTGCTCCTTGGGGTCGTGGTCGGGGTGGTCGCCGCCGTCGGCGAGGAACGCATAGGCGACGAGGGTCAGGAACTCGGGGAAGTCGTCGCCGAGGGCGACGCGTTCGAACACCTGCCGGGCCTCGTCGAGGCGGGGGAGGTCGGCGAGCTCAGTGGCGAGCTCATCGAGCACCGTGTCGATCTGGCGCCGCGTGAAGCGACCGTGGTGGAGCCACTGCCAGACCTGGCCGCGGGAGATCTCGGCGGTGGCGGCGTCCTCCATGAGGTCATGGATGGCAGCCGCACCCACGCCGCTCAGCCATGCCGACAGGTAGCGCAGGCCGATCTCGACGTTGGTCCGCAGTCCGTCGATGGTGACCTCGCCAGCGGTGCGGTCGACGGCCAGCAGATCGATGGCGGTGACCGAGACGTCAGGGCGCTGCCGCTCCACCTGGTTGGGCCGCTCGCCGAGCACGGCGTCGAACTCCTGGCGCGCGACGGCGACCAGATCAGGATGGGCGACCCAGGTGCCGTCGAAGCCGTCGCCGGCCTCGCGCTCCTTGTCGGCCCGCACCTGGGCGAGGGCCCGCTCGGTGACCTCGGGGTTGCGGCGGTTGGGGATGAAGGCCGACATGCCGCCGATGGCATGGGCGCCGCGCTTGTGGCAGGTGGCGACGAGCAACTCGGTGTAGGCCCGCATGAACGGGGCGGTCATCGTCACGCTGGCCCGGTCGGGCAGCACGAATGACGGGTCGGTGCGGAACTTCTTGGTGACGGAGAAGACGTAGTCCCACCGCCCGGCGTTGAGCCCGGCCGAGTGGTCGCGCAGCTCGTACAGGATCTCGTCCATCTCGAAGGCGGCGAGGATGGTCTCGATGAGCACCGTGGCGCGGATCGAGCCGTGCTCGAGGCCGAGCGCCCGCTCGCAGTAGGTGAAGACCTCGTTCCAGAGCCGCGCCTCGAGGTGGCCCTCGAGCTTCGGCAGGTAGAGGTAGGGACCGCTGCCGCGGTCGAGCGCCTCCCGCCCGTTGTGGAAGAGGGCCAGGCCGGCGTCGAACAGGCTGGCCGACACCGGCTGCCCATCGACGGTCATGTGGCGCTCGGGCAGGTGCCAGCCCCGGGGCCGCACGACCAGCGTGGCCGTCTCGTCGGCCAGCTCGTAGCGCTTGCCGTCCTGCTCGAGGCTGATCGTGCGCCGGTAGGCGTCGCGGAGGTTGGCCTGGCCGGTGACGACGTTGGCCCAGGTCGGCGAGGTGGCATCCTCGAAGTCGGCCATGAACACCGAGGCGCCCGAGTTGAGGGCGTTGATCATCATCTTCCGCTCGACCGGGCCGGTGATCTCGACCCGGCGGTCGAGCAGGTCCTTGGGCGGGGGGGCGACCTGCCAGTCACCCGCCCGGACGTGGGCGGTGGCGGGCAGGAAGTCGGGCCGCTGGCCGGCATCGATGCCGGCCTGGCGGTCGCCGCGGTCGGCGACGAGGTCGAGGCGCCGCTGGCCGAAGCGCCGCTGGAGGTCGACGACGAAGTCGACCGCCTCGGCGCTGAGCACGGTGCCGGCTGCCGGGTGGGGCGCCACCGTCGTTGCCGAAGTTGTCGTCATGACCAGGACATTTCCCGAAGCACTTGCCTCTACCTCAGAGATGTGGCAAGAAGATCAGCGAGATATGCCGCCAACCGAAAGTTTCGACGATATTGCCTGCTGGCCGACCTTGCCCGGGCGCTCGGCGTCACCGTCGCCGAGCTGGTCCACCCCGATCCGCCATCGCCCCGGGTACGGCGGGAGCTCGAGTTCGAGGGCCTCCAGGCCAACCCCGCCTACCAGCGGCTCGGCCTGCCCGTCCTGCAACCCTCGAAGCTGGCCGAGCCGGTGCTCGATCACCTCCTGGCGCTCGGTCGCCAGGTCGTCAACGAGGCACGGGGCGCCAGCGGGCCGGCCCAGGCCCGGGCAGCCAACGCCGCGCTCCGGGACGAGATGCGGGCACGGGACAACTACTTCGCCGACATCGAGGAGGTGGCCACCCGGTCGCTGGCGGCCGCCGGCTACTCGGGTTCGGGCCCGGTGTCGGAGCGGGTGCTGACCGACCTCGCCGCCCACTTCGGCTTCCGGGTCGAGCGGGTGCAGGGCATACCCCGTTCCGTTCGCTCGATCGCCGAGGTCCGCAACCGGGTGATCTACGTGCCGCAGCGCAACGACCTGCGTACCCGGGCGGCCCGCTCGGTCGTGCTGCAGACCCTCGGCCACTTCGCGCTCGACCACACTCGTACCGACGACTTCGAGGCGTACATCCGGCAGCGCATCGAGTCGAACTACTTCGCCGCCGCCGTGCTGGCGCCCGAGCAGCCGGCAGTCGAGCTCCTCGAGGCGGGCAAGGCCCGTCACGACATCTCGGTCGAGGACCTCAAGGAGGTCTTCTACATCTCCTACGAGATGGCCGGCCACCGCTTCACCAACCTCGTGACCAGGCACCTCGGGATCCCTGTGCACTTCGTCCGCACCGATCCCGAGGGCACGATCCTCAAGGCCTACGAGAACGACGGCATCCGTTTCCCGGCCGACATCGAGGGCGGGATCGAAGGCCAACGGGTGCCGCGGCAGTGGCCCGAGCGCCAGGCGTGGGAGTCATCGGACTCGTTCGCCCTCCACTACCAGCACACGGTGATCGAGGGTGAGGAGTACTGGTCGGTGACCTACCTGGAGACCGAGAGCCCGGCCGCCGCCATCACCGTCGGTACGACCGAGGAGCATGCCCGTTGGTTCCGCGGCCGCGAGACCCTGCGGCGCATCACTGCTCGACCGTCGGCGGCCGACCCGTCGCTCATCGCCCGGTGGGACGGCGTGGCCTGGCCTTCGGCATCGGAGCGGAGCTTCGTGCTGGCAGCATTGCCACCGGCCGAGCGGCCGTTCAGCCCGTACCCCGGCGTCGACCTGCTCGACATCTACCGGTTCCTCGACCGCCGGGAGCGCCAGTCGTAAGGTCGGCCCTTGTGGCCAACGCCTTCGAACAGGTCAACGAGTACGTCCAGATCGGGGCCGATCTGATCGACCTCTCCGATGAGCTTCGCGACGTGATCCGCACATCGCATCGGGAGATCAGCGTCCAGGTGCCGGTGCGCCGGGACGACGGGTCGCTGTTGATGGTGCGGGGCTATCGCGTGCAGCACAACGGGGCGCGCGGGCCGTACAAGGGGGGTATCCGGTACCACCCCAGTGCTGATCTCGATGAGGTGCGGGCGCTGGCGTCGCTCATGACGTGGAAGACGGCGCTGCTCGACATCCCGTTCGGGGGGGCCAAGGGCGGCATCGCCGTCGATCCGCTGGGCATGAGCCGCCGTGAGCTGGAGACCATGACCCGGCACTTCACCGACCGCATCTGCCACCTGCTGGGCCCGTACCGCGACATTCCCGCACCCGACGTCAACACCGACGCTCAGACCATGGCCTGGATGATGGATGCCTACTCGGCACGCGAGGGCTACACACCCGCCGCGGTCACGGGCAAGCCCCTCGACATCGGTGGCGCGCCAGGACGCGAGGCGGCCACCGGGCGGGGTGCGGTGTACGTGCTGGCCGCCGCGTGCGAGCACTGGGGCCTCGACCTTGGCAAGCAGCGGGTGGCCATCCAGGGTTTCGGCAACGTCGGATCGTGGATGGCGATGGAGCTGGCCGCCCGGGACGTGAAGGTCGTCGCCGTGTCGGACGTCAACGGTGGCATCCACAACGCCGGCGGGCTCGACATCGAGGCGGTGCTCTCGGTGGTGCGGGCCGGGGGCTCGGTGGTCGACGCCGCCCACGCCGACATGATCAGCAACGACGAGCTCCTGCGCCTCGACTGCGACGTGCTCGTGCCCGCCGCACTCGGTGACGTCCTCACCGGGGACAACGCCGATGAGGTGCGAGCGTCGATGGTGGTGGAGGCGGCCAACCATCCGACGACACCCGAAGCCGACAAGGTCCTGGCCGATCGGGGCGTGCGGGTGATCCCCGACGTGCTGGCCAACGGGGGCGGCGTCACCGGTTCCTACTTCGAGTGGTCGCAGAACATCCAGCAGTTCCGCTGGAAGGAGAGCCGCTTCAACGAGGAGCTCCACGCCAAGATGATCGAGGCCTTCAACGCGGTGGTCACCTTTGCCGAGGCCCATGACGTCTCGTTGCGCACCGCGGCGTTCGCGCTGGCGATCGAGCGGGTGGCGCGGGCCGAGACCCTGCGCGGCTACGCCTGAGCGATCGCCGGACTAGTTGCCGATGACGGTGGCCTCGTCGACCACCGACTCGTCGTCGACCACCTCGCGCAGCTGCCCGGTCATCACCGGGGGCTGACGCACCCGGCTGCCGAGCAAGGCCAGCCCCGCCGACGTGCCGAAGCCACCCAGGGCCAGGGCCCAGCGGGGACTCGCCACGTTGGCCACCCAGCCGGCGAGGACGTTGCCGACCGGCGTTCCCCCCAGCAGCACCAGCGAGTACAGGGCCATGACTCGGCCGCGCATGGTGGCCTCGACCGACAGCTGGATGAGCGCGTTGGCCGTCGACAGGAAGGTGATCGAGCAGAGGCCCATCAGCGCGAGGCAGACCAGCATGAGAGCGACGTTGGGGCTGGACGCGGCGAGCACGTCCATCACCGAGAAGCCGATGAGGGCCGCCAGCAGGAGGTGCACGTTGGGCGCCTTGCGGGATGCGGTGAGCAGGGCGCCGACCAACGAGCCCACCCCCATGGCCACTGTCATGGCCGAGAAGGTCCGTTCGTTGTGGAAGACCAGGCGAGCGACGAGCGGCAGCGTCACGTTGAAGTTGAAGGCCACCGCGCCGAAGACACCGACCAGGAGGGCGACGTAGCGCACCTGCCGGTGCGACCAGGTGTACCGGACGCCCTCCCGCACCTGGCCCTTGGCGCGGGGCGCCCGCTCGGGCTGCTGCAGCTCCGACGTGCGCATTCGGGCGAGGCAGGCGATCACCGCCAGGTACGACGTGGCGTTGAGCAGGAAGCAGATCCCCTTGCTGGTGAAGACCAGCACCACGGCAGCGACCGCGGGGCCGACGATGCGGGCGCTGTTGAAGATGGCGGTGTTGAGGGAGACGGCGTTCGAGAGGTCTTCCTCGCCGACCATCTCCGAGACGAACGCCTGCCGAAGCGGCATGTCGACGCAGTTCACGAGGCCGTTGGCGAAGACGATCGCATAGATCATCCAGAGGCTGACCACGTTGCCCAGGGTCAACCCCGCCAGCACCAGGGCGTTGACCGCCATCAGCACCTGGGTGATGATCATGAGCTGGCGCTTGTCGAAGCGGTCGACGAACACGCCGGCGTAGGCGCCGAAGACGAGTGTTGGCAGGAACTGGATGGCGATGCTGGTCCCGGCGGCCAGGCCGTTGTCGTGCGAGAGGTCGAGCACCAGGAGGGCTTGAGCGATCACCTGCATCCAGGTGCCGCAGATCGAGATGAGCTGCCCCTGGAAGTACAGCCGGTAGTTGCGGACCCGCAGCGACCGGAAGGTGTTGTTGCGCGCCCGCCGGAGGCGCTCGCCGATCACACCTTCAGGTTGGCGGTGAAGAAGTCGAGCATCCGCTTCCAGCCGTCGGCAGCCGACGATTCATGGTACGAGCCCCGGGCATCGCAGTTGAAGCCGTGGCCGGCGTCCGGATAGCGCACGATCTCGGTCGACACCGGCGCCTTCGAGGCCGCGGTGCGCAGGGCCTCGACGTCGTCGACGGGGATGCCCTGGTCCTGGTCGCCGAACAGGCCGAGCCACGGTGTCTTGAGGTCGGGGGAGATCTCGGCCAGCGGTTGGAACCCGAACCGGCCCTGGCTCACGCCACCGCCGTAGAACGTGACCGCCGCGCCGAGCGGACGCTGGACACCCGCCCAGAGTGCGACGGTGCCGCCCATGCAGAACCCGACGATGCCGGTGCGCGATTCGTCGAAGCCCTTGTCGGCCAGGTCGCGGTAGCAGGCGTCGAGGTCGGTGCCGATGCCCTCGGCCGTGAGCGCGTTCATGACCGGCATCACCGCTGGCAGATCGTCGTAGGCGAACGTGGGCGAGCCGACCCGGTGGAACAGGGCGGGGGCCAGGGCGTGGAAGCCGGCGGCGGCCAGTCGATCGCAGAGCGACTCGATGTGGTCGTTGAGCCCGAACGCCTCTTGCACGACGACCACGGCGCCGTGTGCAGCACCGGCGGGGCTGGCTTCGGCGACCGGCATGTCACCGTCGGGCGTGGGGAGTGTGCGTGCGGTCGGCATGGACCGAAAGGTAGTGCGTGGAACGATCGAGGCGCGCGGGCGTCAGGCGCCGAGCAGGCGGGCCCGGTTGGCCCGGCGGCGGGCGATGACCCGCTGCTCGTCGTTCTCCCCGCCCCAGAAGCCCTGCTCGCGATGGAGGCGGGCGTAGTCGCGGCACGGCGCCTGGACCTCGCAGCGGGCGCAGATCAGCGAGGCCACTGCTTCCCGCGCCTCGCGGGCGTCGGCCTGCTCGCCGTGGGGAGCGAAGAAGTAGTGGGTCTGGCCCTTGCACAGCGCCAGATCCATCCAGTCCTGCTGGGCCCAGTGCGGAGAAAGTTCGACGACTGCCACGTGAACAGCATGCGTCAGCTCTCTGAATCTTCCCAATGAATCTTTCTGATGGACACGATCGCCAAAAGTGATGTCCCCCTGCTGACCTGCACCGGAACGACAGGGACGCCGCGCCGGGCTCCCCGCATGCCCCGGCCGCCAGTGTGAAGATCGGCGAGATGGCGGATCCGGAGCGAGCACGGCCGATGACGAGGCCGATGACGCGGTCGTGGGCGTGACCGCCGAGCCGGTCGCCGACGCCTTGCGGAAGGTCGTCGCTGCCCTCCCGGCGGGGGAGCAGCGACCCGGCCAGGTGGCCATGGCCGAGGCGGTGGCGGCTGCCATCGAGTCCGAGGAGCACCTCATCGTGCAGGCGGGCACGGGCACCGGGAAGAGCCAGGCCTATCTCGTGCCCGCCATCCTGTCCGGCGCCCACGTCGTCGTGGCCACCGCGACGAAGGCGCTCCAGGAGCAGCTCGTCCACCGGGACCTCCCCTTCCTCCGCGAGCACCTCGGCGTGCCCTTTCGCTTCGCGCTGTTGAAAGGGCGGTCGAACTACCTGTGCCGCGCCGCCCTGGCCGACACGGTCGGCATCTCGGGCCAGACGTCGATGCTCGCCGACGCCGTCGATCCCGACCGGCTGTCGCGCGTCGTCGAGTGGAGCGCGACCACCTCGACGGGCGACCGTTCCGATCTTCCGTTCATGCTCTCGGACACCGAGTGGGGCCGCCTCTCGGTCGGCGTCGGCGAGTGCCCCGGCGCCGCCAAGTGCGCCTATGGCGACGTGTGCTTCGCCGAGGACGCTCGCGATGCGGCGGCCACCGCCGAGGTGGTCGTCGTGAACACCCACCTCTACGGCATCCACGTAGCCACCAGGCGCGGGGTGCTGCCCGACCACGAGGTGTTGATCGTCGACGAGGCGCACGCCCTGGAGGACGTCGCGGCCGACACCATGGGCGTGACCGTCGGCCCCAGCCGGCTCGATGCTCTCGCCAAGGCCATGCGCGGCCTCTTCACCCCCGACCACCCCGTGGCGGCCAAGGTCGAGGCGGCCGGCACTCGGCTGCGCTCGGTGCTCGACATGCTCGAGGGCCGGGTCGAGCCCGCCGACGGCGATCTCGGCGTTGCGCTCGTCGGCTGCGCCCAGGTGGCCGGAGAGGCGTCGGCGGCGGCGCGGGCGGTCGACGCGGCTGGCGACGCGGCGACGCGCAAGGAGCGCCTGCTGCAGATCGCCACCAACATCGCCGTCGACATCGCGGTCCTGAGCGAGGTCGACGAACGCCGGGTGGTGTGGGTCGAGCGGGGTGGCGTTCCATCGCTGCGCATGGCGCCGGTCGACGTGGGCGAGGTGCTGGCCGAGCGCCTGCTCTGCCGCGACGGCGATGGTGACGACCAGGGCGAGCGCGGCGGCTCGCGCAACCCGACGGTCGTGCTCACCAGCGCCACGTTGGCGGTCGGCGGCAGCTTCGAGCCGATCGCCCACCGGCTGGGTCTCGACCGTGCGGGCCGGCCGTGGCGCGGCCTCGACGTCGGCAGCCCCTTCGACTACGAGCAGCAGGCGCTGCTCTACTGCGCCGCCCATCTGCCGGAGCCGCGCGCGGCCGGGTACGAGGCCGCCATGCTCGACGAGTTGGCCGCGCTGGTGCAGGCGGCCGGCGGTCGCACCCTCGCGCTGTTCACCAGCCGCCGGGCCATGCAAGCGGCGGCGGTGCATCTGCGCTCGCTCGACCTGCCATGGCCGTTGCTGGTCCAGGACGAGCTGCCGCGGCCCGTGCTCCAGGCCCGCTTCGTCGACGAGGAGGACTCGGTGCTCCTGGCCACCATGGGCTTCTGGCAGGGGTTCGACGCCCCCGGCCGGACGTGCAGCCTGGTGGTTATCGACCGGCTCCCGTTCAGCCGACCCGACGATCCGCTCGCCGAGGCCCGCCGGGCCGCTGCCACTCGCGCCAAGCAGAACGCCTTCGCTGCCGTCGACCTACCTGCGGCGGCGGTGCTGCTCGCCCAGGGGGCCGGTCGTCTCGTGCGCACCGCGACCGACCATGGCGTCGTCGCCGTGCTCGACAAGCGACTCGCCACCGCGTCGTACCGCTGGACGTTGGTTCGCTCACTGCCGCCCATGCGGCGCACCAAGGACATCGAGGAGGTCAAGGCGTTCCTGTCCGGCCTTGACTGACGTCCGTCCCGCCCGTCCCCCGTCCAACCCCGCCGGATCGAGGGCCTGCATACTCGGGAGATGGCGGCGCGGGACCGAGCACGCGGTCTCATGCGGCGCAGGGTCATCGCTCCCGTGGTGGTGCTGGCGCTCGTCGCCGGCGTGGCCGGCTGGGACCGGTGGATCCGTGGCCCGGGCGTCCCGCCGACGCCACCGCGCGTGTTGGTGGCCACCTCGGCACGCGCCTGGCTGGCCGCGTGGGAGCGCGGCGACATCGCCCGGCTGGAGCGCCTCACCACCCAGCCGGCGCCCAGCCTGCGCCAGACCGTGCTGGCCTTCGCTGACGGCCTCGGCACCTCCTCGCTCACGGCGACGCCGCGGCGGCCGCGCATCATCGACGACGACCGGGCCACCGTGCCCTTCGACGTCTCGATCGACCTGGCCGGGCTGGGCACCTGGCGCTACGAAGGGTCGTTGCCGCTGGCGAAGGTCGAGCGCCGTGGCGACGACGGCAAGCGCTGGCGGGTGGCGTGGTCGCCGTCGGTGCTTCACCCGGCGCTGACCGCCTCGACGCAGGTGTCCCGGGTGCTGACGTGGCCGGACCGGGCACCGATCCTCGACGGCGACGGCACGCAGCTGGCCGAGTCGCGGTTCCGATCGCTGGCCGGGCGCCTCGGCGCCGCCTCGCCAGCGACCGCGACATCGCTGGGCCGCTGGTACCGCGTGGGCGATGTCGTGGGCGTCTCCGGCCTGCAGGCCCGGCTCGAGCGCCGGCTGGCCGGTACGCCCGCGACCGAGGTGCGGCTGGTGCAGGGGCGGCGGACGGTGGCCTTGTTGGCCCACTTCATCGGCGTGACGCCGCGGCCGCTGCGGCTGACGCTCGACCCCGACGCCCAAGCGGCGGCGGAGGCGGCGGTCGATGCCGGCCTCGCTGCCCGCCGGCTGGCGGATGACCCGCCCCTGCCGCCGAAGCAGGCAGCGATGGTGGTGATCCAACCGTCGACCGGATCGGTGCTGGCATCGGTGAGTCGGCCGAGCGGGGGCTTCGACCGGGCATTGATGGGCCGGTACCCGCCGGGGTCCACCTTCAAGGTGGTGACGACACTCGGGCTGCTCGAGAAGGGGGTCAGCCCGTCGACGATCGTCTCGTGCCCGAAGTCGGTGAAGGTCGGCGGCCGCGAGTTCAACAACGCCGAAGGTCACGCCCTCGGCGACACGACGTTCCGGACCGCGTTCGCCCAGTCGTGCAACACCGCCTTCGTGCAACTGGCCGGCAAGCTGACACCCGCGGAGTTCAAGGCGGTCGCCGACTCGCTTGGCTTCAACCGGGTCCCGCCCTTCCCGCTTCCTGTCTCGATGAGCTCGGTCCCCTTGCCCCAGGGAGCGGTCGACGAGGCGGCCTCGGCCATCGGGCAGGCCCGCGTGTCGGTCACGCCCTTCCAGATGGCGTCGGTGGCCGCAGCGGTGGCGGCCGGAGGCGTACGCGATCCTCGACTGGTCGACGACGGCCCACCGGTTGCCCTCCGGCCCTTCCCGCCGGGCGTGCAGGCGACCATGGCCGGGCTGATGCGCCTGGTCGTCACCGACGGCACCGGCAAGAAGGCCCGGCTGGCGGGAACGCCGGTCGCCGGCAAGACCGGCACCGCCGAGTTCGGCACCGACGATCCGCCCCGCGTCCACGCCTGGTTCATCGCCTTCCGCGGCGACCTGGCGGTGGCGGTGATCATGGAGGACGCCGGCTTCGGCGGCGACTGGGCCGCCCCCGTGGCCGCCGACTTCTTCCGCCGCATGTCCTGACCCCGTCCTGTTCTTTGGCGACTCGTGGGCCTCACGGCGCCACGAGTCGCCAAAGAACGGTCAGGCGATGATGCGCATCGGTCTGCCGCGGGCGTCGGCGGTGCCGTCGCCGAGGGAGAGGGCGGTGCCGGCCGAGTAGCGGTGGGCGGCGCGGAGGCAGGCGATGGCGTCGAGGACGTCGTCGGCCGTGGCGCCCGTCAACCGCGGTGCGGCCTTCATGCCGAGGCTCGCCAGGCGTTCGGCCTGGCCCTCGGGCGTGCGCTTGCTGTGGGTCATGGGTGCGCCCGCCAGCACGGCGAAGACGAGCTCGGGAAAGGCCTCGACCACCCGGGGCTCCCAGGCCTCGTCGACCTCGCGGATCTTCGGCACCAGGTTCCAGCTCTGCATCGAAAGGCCGGTCGTGTCGGCGAAGGTGGCGGCCGAGAGCGACGGGCGCGGCGGTGCGGGGAACACCGACGACCGGCGAGGCCCCACCAGCCGTCGGGCCTCGCGATCACAGGCGCGGGGCCCCGCCGTGGGCAGGCCGATCGGGATGTCGATGGCGATCACACCGTCGACGGCGGCGAGCACCTCGCCGATGGTGACCACCACCCGTAGCTCGTCGTCGGTGGCGACGACCCACCCAGTACGGCAGCCGTCGACGCCTGCGTTCAGAGGTGGGTGTCGAGCAGCTCGGTGACGAGGGCGGCGATGGGGCTGCGCTCGGAGCGGGTGAGGGTGATGTGGCCGAACAGCGGATGGCCCCGCAGGGCGTCGACCACCGCGGCGATGCCGTCGTGGCGACCGACCCGGAGGTTGTCGCGCTGGGCCACGTCGTGGGTGAGCACCACCCGGCTGTTTCCACCGATGCGTGAGAGGGCGGTGAGGAGCACCACCCGCTCGAGGTTCTGGGCCTCGTCGATCACCACGAAGGAGTCGGTGAGGCTCCGTCCCCGGATGTGGGTGAGGGGCAGCACCTCGAGCAGGCCGCGGGCCTGCACCTCGTCGACCACGGCCGGACCGGCGATGGCGTCGAGCGCGTCGTGCACAGCCGCCGCCCACGGGTTCATCTTCTCGGCCTCGGTGCCGGGCAGGAAGCCCAGCTCCTGGCCGCCCACCGCGAACAGCGGGCGGAACACGATCACCCGCTTGTGTGTGCCCTGCTCGAGCACCGCATCGAGCCCGGCGGCCAGCGCCAGCACGCTCTTGCCGGTGCCCGCCGGGCCGCCCAGGCTGACGATCCCGACCTCGGGGTCGGCGAGCAGGTCGATGGCGATCCGCTGCTCGGCCGACCGGCCGTGCACGTCGAAGAGCGACCGGTCGCCCCGCACCAGGTGCACCCGCTTGTCGTCGCGCACCCGCCCGAGGGCCGACTGCGAGCCCGACGAGAGGGTGACCCCCGAGTTGCACGGGAGCTGGCGGGCGGCATCGAGGTCGACGACCCGCTCGGCGAAGAGCTCGTCGATGACGCCCCCGGCGACGTCGATCTCGGTGTGACCGTTCCAGCTGGCGTCGGTCGCGAGCTCGTTGCGGTACTCCTCGGCCGCCAGGCCGACGATGCTGGCCTTGAGCCGCAGGGGCAGGTCCTTGGTGACGACCACGACCTCAGCGCCTTCATCGGCCAGGTTCTTGGCGACGGCGAGGATGCGATGGTCGTTGTTGTCCGACGTGAGCGCCACGGGCAGCGAGCTGGTGTCCTGGTGGTTGAGCTCGACCCGCAGGGTGCCGCCCTGGTCGTTGACCGGCGACGGCTGCACGACCGATCCGTGCTCGACGCGCAGCGCCTCGAGCGCCCGGAGCGCCTCGCGCGCCGCCCACCCCAGATCCGGATGGTGACGCTTCGATTCGAGCTCGCTGAGCACGACCACCGGGAGGACGACATCGTGCTCGTCGAACCGGCGGAGGGAGGTGGGGTCAGCCAGGAGCACCGACGTATCGAGCACGTAGGTGCGCCTCGGCCCGGAAGTGGCACGAGGGCGACGGGGCATCGGTGGTCATGGTGGACGACGCCGCCAGGGAGGGGGTGGATGGGCCAGGAGACACGCCGAAGGGCCGGGCCGAGCTGCGGCTGAAATCCCGACCTCGTAGGTCGCCATTCGGGAGGACCGTCGCTAGCGTGGCGCCGACATCCGGGACACCTTCAGCAAGGGAGCTACACCATGGCGATCAGACTCGGGGACGACGCCCCCAACTTCACGGCCGACACCACCGAGGGCAAGATCGACTTCCACCAGTGGAAGGGCGACAGCTGGGCGGTGCTCTTCTCGCATCCGAAGGACTTCACCCCGGTGTGCACCACCGAGCTGGGCGCGGTCGCCGGCCTCAAGCCTGAGTTCGACAAGCGCAACGTGAAGGTGATCGGCCTGTCGGTCGACCCGGTCGACTCGCACAGTGGCTGGGCGGGCGACATCAAGGACGTCACCGGCAACGAGCTGAACTTCCCGCTCATCGCCGACCCCGAGCGCAAGGTCGCCGAGACCTACGACATGCTGCCTGGCGGCGGCGGCAGCACCTCGCTGGCCGACGTCCTCACCGTCCGGTCGGTGTACGTGATCGGGCCCGACAACAAGGTCAAGCTCACGTTGACCTACCCGGCGAGCACGGGCCGCAACTTCGACGAGCTGCTCCGCGTGATCGACTCCCTCCAGCTGTCGGCCAAGCACAGCGTTGCCACCCCGGCCAACTGGAAGCAGGGCGAGGACGTCATCATCGCCAACTCGGTCAACGACGAGGACGCCAAGGCCAAGTTCGGCAGCTTCGACGCCAAGAAGCCCTACCTCCGCACGACCAAGCAGCCGAGCTGATCGAGCCGGATCCCAGCTGCGTCTTCTGCCGGATCATCGCCGGAGACGCGCCGGCAGAGATCGTGCTCAGCGACGACGAGTTCGTCGCCTTCCTCGATGTGCGGCCGGTGTTCCCGGGGCATGTGCTTCTCGTGCCCCGGGAGCACCACCGCACCTTCGCCGACCTGCCGCCAACGCTGGTGGCCCCCCTCTTCTCGCGAGCCCAGCGGCTGTCGGTCGCGGTACCCGAGGCCATGGAGGCGGTCGGCACCTTCGTCGCCATGAACAACGTGGTCAGCCAGTCCGTGCCCCATCTCCACGTGCACGTCGTGCCGCGCAGCCCGAAGGACGGCCTGCGTGGCTTCTTCTGGCCGCGGACCCGCTACGACGGCGACGACCACCTCGCGGCGACGGGCGCGGCCATCCGGGCGGCCCTCGAGGGCTAGCGGCGCGGCGGCTGCGTCTACGGTGCCGTCCTCGTGCTCCCCGCTCTGGCAACTGCGCTCGCCCTCGCAGCGACGACCACCACGACGATCCCCCAACTGGTGGGCAAGCCGCTCGACAGCAAGTGGATCGTGCTGGCCGGGCTCGTCCTGCTGCTCCTCATCCTCGGCGCCGGCATGTGGCTGAGCCGGCGCACCAAGGGGGGCGGGGTCTGAGGCACGCCCCCCCGACGTACCTCAGCCCGCAGTCGCTCCCTCCCGCGCGGCGAGCGCCGCGGCATGGA
>JAEKLB010000160.1 GCA_019510095.1 Acidobacteriota bacterium
TACATCGCCGAGGACGCCTGCGACCTCATCGAGATCGACTACGACGTCGAGACGCCGGCCGTCGACTACCGAACGGCGGCGGCCGACACCGAGCACATCGTGCACGGCGACTGGGGACTGCAGTCCAACGCCATGGTCGACGTGCCGTTCACGCAGATGTCGGCCGACCTCGAGGAGGCGTTCGCCAACGCCGCCCACGTGGTCGAGCTGGAGGTCGATCAGAACCGCTACATCTGCGTGCCGATGGAGGCGCGCGGCGTCAACGCGTCCTGGGATGCCGGCAACAACGAGCTTCACCTCACGCTCTCGGGCCAGTCGACCCACGGCTCCCGCGACTACTACGCCCGGTATCTGGCGGTCCCCGAGTCGAGCATCACCGTCGAGATGCGCGACGTCGGTGGTGGCTTCGGCCAGAAGATGTTCGTGTTCCGCGAGGAGAACGCCACCGTGCTGGCGTCGAAGATCCTCGGCCGCCCGGTGAAGTGGATCGAGGACCGGCGCGAGAACCTCATCGCCGCTCCCCATTCGCGCAACGAGTGGGCCAAGGCCCGCATCGCCATCGACGCTGACGGGATCATCCAGGCCATCGCCTGCGAGCAGAAGGCCGACGTCGGGGCCTACCCGGCCTGCCCGGCCACCATGAACACCGCGCTGCTCCCCGGTCCCTACAAGATCCCCCGCCTGGGCTTCTCGATGGCGATGGTGTGGACCAACACCATGGGCAAGGGCGCCTACCGCGGCCCGTGGATGTTCGAGACCACGGTGCGCGAGATGCTGATCGACTACGCCGCCCGGGAGATCGGGATGGACCCGGTCGAGCTGCGCCGCAAGAACCTGCTGTACGGCACCGACATGCCGTTCACCTCGCCGGGGGCCCAGGAGTTCCAGGAGATCACCCCGGGCGAGACGCTCGACCAGGCGGTCGAGATGCTCGACTATGCGGCGTTCCGCAAGGAGCAGGAGTCGGCTCGCAAGGACGGTCGTTACCTCGGTGTCGGCATCAGCGTCTATGTCGAGCCGACGACCATGGGTGCGCCCACCCTCCACACCGAAGGTGCGACGGTTCGCGTCGAGAACGACGGCCGGGTCACCGCCTACCTCGGCACCACGTCGCACGGCCAGTCGGTCGAGACGACGATGGCCCAGGTCGTGGCGGACGCCATCGGTGTCGACTACGCCGATGTGACCATCGTGCAGGGCACCAGCCAGGGCACCCCCTGGGGCGGTGGCACCGGTGGCAGCCGGACGGCCACGCTCGCCGGTGGCGCGGCGCGCGGCGCGGCCGAGGCGGTGCGCGAGAAGGTGCTCAACATCGCCGCCCACAAGATGGAGGCGTCACCCGACGACCTCGAGCTCGCCAGCGGTGTCATCTCGGTGAAGGGCACGCCTGCCAAGTCGATGACGCTCAAGGAGGTCGCGTCGGGCATCTACTCCGACCCGAGCAGCCTCATCGCCGTCGGGCTCGAGCCCAGCGTCGAGGCCACCGTCCGGTTCCAGCCCAACAAGTTCCCGACCTGGTCGAACGCCACGCACATCTGCGTGATCGAGATCGACTCCAGCACGTGGATGCCGAAGATCCTCCGTTACATCGTCAGCGAGGACTGCGGGAACATGATCAACCCGATGATCGTCGAGGGCCAGATCTACGGCGGCGTGGTGCAGGGCATCGGCGGCGTGCTGCTCGAGGACTTCATCTATGACGGTGACGGCAACCCGCTCACCACCACCTTCATGGACTACCTCCTGCCGACCACGACCGAGATCCCCATCATCGAGGTCGGCCACATCGAGACGGTGTCGACCACCAACCCCGGCGGGTTCAAGGGGATGGGCGAAGGCGGGGCCATCGGCGCCCATGCCGCGGTGGCCAACGCCGTCTACGACGCCCTGGCCCACCTCGGCGTCAAGGGCGGCAAGACCCCCCTCGGCCCCAACGACATCTTCGAGCTCGTCCAAGCCGCCGGCGCGGCCTAAGCCTTCCCGGTTCTGTGGTATCCGCGGTCCGCTGATCGGACCGCGGATACCGAAGAACGGGTGGGTGCTAGGGCTGGGGGACGGTATCCAGCAGGCCGAGGGCGGCGGCGGCCAGCGCCTCGGTGAAGGGGCTCGGGGCGAGGGGCGTCAGGGCGTCGCCGGCGGCGACCGCGTACTGGCGGGCCACCTCGAGGGTCTGGTCGACGCCCGAGCCGGTGCGGACCAGCTTGCGGGCCCGCTCGACCTCGGACGCCTCGAGGGGCCGGCCGAGCAGGCTGTGGAGCTCACCGGCGGCGTCGTCACCGGCGGCCAGGGCCCGGAGCACGGGGAGCGTGTACACGCCCTCCGCCATGTCGTTGCCCGCCGGCTTCCCCAGCTCCTCCTCGGTGGCCACCACGTCGAGCACGTCGTCGACGAGCTGGAAGGTCATGCCGTAGTTGCGGCCATAGGCCGTCAGGCCGTCGGTCTGCGCCGGGCTCAGCCCGCCGACCAGCCCGCCGACCCGGCAGGCGGCGGCGAAGACGGAGGCCGTCTTGCCGCCGAGCGAGGCGAGATAGGCGGCCTCCGAGCGGTCGGTGTGCCAGGTGGTCGTCAGCTCCTGGACCTGGCCCTCGCACATGGCGGCGATGGTCGACGCCAACAGGCCGGCGACCTCGACGCCGATGGACGCCGCGATGCCCGAGGCCTTGGCCAGCAGGTAGTCGCCACCGAGGATGGCCTGGCGGTTGCCGAAGCGGGCGTTCACCGTGGGCACGCCCCGTCGGAGCTGGGCGTCGTCGATCACGTCGTCGTGGTAGAGCGAGCCGACCTGGATCAGCTCGACGGCCACGCCACCCTGGACGACTTGCTCGCCGACGGGCAGGCCTCCGCCGCCCGCAGCGGCCGAGATGATGGCCAGCGCCGGCCGGAGCCGCTTCCCGCCGGCCAGGATCAGGTGGGTGGCCAGCTCGGTGATCCGGGCGTCCTGATTGGCCACGGATGCCCGGAGTGCGCCGTCGACCCGCTCCATCTCGCTGGCCATGCCGGGCACGGTGAGCAGGGGTGACGGGGGTGCCACGACGAATCACGCTAGTAGGAGTCCTCAGGAGCGGCCCGTTCCGCGTCGACGGGTGGATGTGGGTCCTGATCGGTAGAGTGGCTCCACGATTCGCCCAGCCTGAAAGGGGCGGCACAACTTGTTCGAACGGTTCACCGACCGGGCTCGTCGAGTGGTCGTGTTGGCGCAAGAGGAAGCGCGCCTCCTCAACCACAACTACATCGGCACCGAGCACATCCTCCTCGGGCTCATCCACGAAGGCGAAGGAGTCGCCGCCAAGGCGCTCGAGTCGCTCGGGATCTCCCTCGAGGCCGTCCGCAGCCAAGTCGAGGAGATCATCGGCCAGGGTGGCTCGTCGCCGTCCGGCCACATCCCCTTCACGCC
>JAEKLB010000223.1 GCA_019510095.1 Acidobacteriota bacterium
TGTCGAGGCCGGCCAGGTCATCGCCGACGGTCCTGCGACCGAGAACGGCGAGCTCGCGCTCGGCAAGAACCTGCTCGTAGCGTTCATGCCGTGGGAGGGTCACAACTTCGAAGACGCGATCATCCTCAGCCAGAACCTGGTGAAAGACGACGTGCTCTCGAGCATCCACATCGAGGAGTACGAGGTGGATGCCCGCG
Organism: Acidobacteriota bacterium; assembly: GCA_019510095.1. Taxonomy (GTDB): domain Bacteria; phylum Actinomycetota; class Acidimicrobiia; order Acidimicrobiales; family CADCSY01; genus JAEKLB01. The sequence goes on from JAEKLB010000223.1 coordinate 198, forward strand.
ACACGAAGCTGGGCAAGGAGGAGATCACCCGTGACCTCCCCAACGTCAGCCCCGACCTGCTCGCCGACCTCGACGAGCGCGGCATCATCCGGATCGGAGCCGAGGTTCGCCCCGGCGACATCCTGGTCGGCAAGGTCACGCCGAAGGGCGAGACCGAGCTGAGCGCCGAAGAGCGCCTGCTGCGCGCCATCTTCAACGAGAAGAGCCGCGAGGTGCGCGACACCTCGCTCAAGGTTCCTCACGGTGAAGAGGGCACCATCATCGGTGTCAAGGTGTTCGACGCCCAGGACGGCGACGACGAGCTCGGCTCGGGCGTCAACCAGCGGGTCGTGGTGTTCATCGCCCAGAAGCGCAAGATCACCGAGGGCGACAAGCTCGCCGGACGCCACGGCAACAAGGGCGTCATCTCGAAGATCCTGCCGGTCGAAGACATGCCGTTCCTCGCGGATGGCACCCCGGTCGACATCATCCTCAACCCGCTCGGCATCCCCGGTCGCATGAACTTCGGCCAGGTGCTCGAGACCCACCTCGGGTGGATCGCGAAGCAGGGCTGGGAGGTCCAGGGCTCGCCCAAGTGGGCATCCCACCTGCCGGCCGAGGCTCACAAGGCCGCTCCGGGCACCAAGGTCGCGACCCCGGTGTTCGACGGCGCGTTCGAGGCCGAGATCGAGGGACTCCTCGACTCGACCACCCCGAACCGCGATGGCGACCGCCTGATCGACTCCACGGGCAAGACGATGCTGTTCGACGGCCGCTCCGGCGAGCCGTACCCGGCACCCGTCTCGGTCGGCTACATGTACATCCTGAAGCTGCACCACCTGGTCGACGACAAGATCCACGCACGCTCGACCGGCCCGTACTCGATGATCACCCAGCAACCCCTCGGCGGAAAGGCGCAGTTCGG
>JAEKLB010000224.1 GCA_019510095.1 Acidobacteriota bacterium
CGGGACCAGCGCTCAGAGCACCTTCCACGTGAACGTGGCCTCGGCCACCAGGGGCAGACCGGGCTCGACCACCACCGGGGCCAGCCGCAGGGCGTCGGGCGGGCCGGTCTGGGGCTCGACGCACACCGCGTGATCGGGCTCGTCGTAGACCACCACGTCGAGGCAGGTCGACGACACGGTCAGCTCGAGCGCACCTTCCCACCGCAACAGGGGCGGGCCGGCCAGATCGGTGAAGCAGTCGTCCCAGGGGGGCTCGGACGGCGCGACGAGCTCGCCCGACGGGACGCCGTCGGCACCCCGCTCCCACATGGCGCCGGCGTCGAGGTCGACCTCGACGCCCTCGCCCCGGCTCAGGTGCCGTCGCCACCACGGGTGCCAGCCGCAGGAGGCGGGGAACGGATCCTCGTGGGCCCAGACCTCGAGCCGTAGGTCGAGACCCTCGTCGGACACGCGGATGCGGTGCACCACCCGGCCGTCGAACGGCCAGCCCCGGCCCAGCCCGGTCACCAGCACCGCGTCGGTGGGCTCGGCGTGCTCGACCTGCCACGGCTGGTCGTAGACGGTGCCGTGGATGGCGTGCGGCGGCAGGTTGCGGGCCAGCTGGTGCTCCTTGCCCGCCCACTTGAACCGGCCGTTGCGCACCCGCCCGGCGAACGGCGCCATCGGGTAGCAGCCCCAGCCGAGGGGGCTCTCGTCGGCGGTGACCAGCAGCTCGAGGCCGTGCACGATGAGCGAGCTGATGCGGCCGCCGCGCTCGGGGTCGAGCTCAACCTCGACGTCGCCCGCCGCCAGCCGCACGTTCACTCCCTAAAGGTACGGGTCGTGCGAGCGCGAGTGCCGCGCGTGGCTGCGAGAGACAACGGCCGACCTATCGGCGCACCACGGACGACCGGGCCAGCGGCCGCTGGTCGTCGCGCCGGGACAGCGCCCAGGCGCTCGCCAGCAGGAGCAGGGCGATCAGGACCACCGGCCCGTCGCCCAGCCGGGTGTAGGGCGTCTGCCCCGACCGGCGGGCGACCCGGAGCTGGATGACCTGGCGCCGGCCGAGGTCGGAGCGGGCGCGGACCCGGCCGCGCGGGTCGACGGCGGCGCTGAATCCG
>JAEKLB010000103.1 GCA_019510095.1 Acidobacteriota bacterium
ACCTCGGCCGCCGCCTCGGCGATGGCGGCGCCCACCGTGCTGTCGATGACCTTGAGCCGGGCGTTCACCACCGCGGCCGCCCCCTTGACCCGGGCCAGGGCGGCGAGCAGGGCAGGGTCGAGCCGCTGGCCGGAGATCGGGAAGTTCTCGACCGCCCGCTGGGTCTGGGCGCCCCAACGGGCGTCGACCGGCACCCGGACCTCCCCCATCGTGTCCCGCTCGATGCGATACGCCTCAGCCATGGCTGGACGGTACGCCTGCCCGCGAGGCCCAGCTGGTGGCGGCTCCCGGCACGACCGCCGCACAAGCGTCACAAAGTCGGCAATGTTCAGGAGCAGGGCATTCGGGTAGTGCTGTGGAACCTACGGAGCGTCACAGACGAGAGAGCGGCCGGAGCGCGCGTGGAACGAAGGTCGTCGCGAGGCGAGCGCAACACCGCGTCGTTCCGTGAGAGCGCGCTGCGCCGCCAGCTCGCCCGAACCGAGCACGAGCTGCAGATCACCCGCGACCGGCTCGACCTGCTGTTCGACAATGCCGTCGACGCCATCCTCACGGTCGATCTCGGCGGGATCATCGAGTCGGCCAACCCGGCCGCCGGCCGCATGTTCCGGTACCACCCGGACGACATGGTCGGTACCGACGTGCGGGGGCTCATGGTCGACGAGGGCGATCACAGCGGGGATGCCCATGACGGGGTCATCGACCTCCGCACGACGCTCATCCTGAACCGTGAGGCCACCGGCGCGCGCCGCGACGGCAGCACCTTCCCGCTCGAGCTGGTCGTGACCCAGGTCGAGCTGGGCGACCGGGCCCTGTCGACCGTCGTGGCGCGCGACATCACCGAGCGCAAGGCGTTCGAGCGTCGCCTGACCCATCAGGGCACCCATGATCCCCTCACCGGTCTCCCCAACCGCACGCTGTTCCTCGATCGCCTCGCCCACGCCCTCGTGACCGCCGAGCGCACGCGCCGCCCCTTGGCGGTCCTGTTCTGTGACATCGACCGGTTCAAGGTGGTGAACGACAGCCTCGGGCACACCGCCGGCGACGCCTTGCTGGTGGCAGTGGCATCCCGCTTTCGCACCGCGCTGCGCACGATCGACACCGTGGCCCGCTTCGGGGGCGACGAGTTCGTGATCCTCGCCGAGGACATGGCCGACGAAGACGACGCGGTGGTCGTGGCGCGGAAGCTGGCGGCGTCGCTCGTGGCCCCCGTGCGGATCGACGACCAGGACATCCACGTGAGCGCCAGCATCGGCATTGCCGTCACCGGCCACGACTCGATGACGCCGGATGATCTGCTTCGCGACGCCGACGTCGCCATGTATCGGGCCAAGAGCAACGGGCGGGCCCGCCACGAGCTCTTCGACGCCGACCTGCGCCGCCAGGCGTTGCAGCGCCTGGACACGGAGAACGCGTTGCGACGGGGCATGGGCCTGCGCGAGTTCGTCGTGCACTTCCAACCGGAGATCTCCCTCACCGACGGCCGCATCGTGGGTGCCGAGGCATTGGTGCGCTGGGAGCATCCCGACCGTGGCCTGGTGTCACCGGCCGAGTTCCTCCCGATCGCCGAGGAGACCGGGCTCATCGTGCCGATGGGCGAGGACATCTTCACCCAGGCGTGCGCCGAGGCCTGTCGTTGGCACGAGCTCCTTGGTGACGACGCGCCGACCGTGTGGGTGAACGTGTCGGGCCGGCAGCTGTCATCGCCGGGTGTCGTCGACATCGTTCGCCGGTCGGTCGAGCAGTGGCTGCCGCGGGGCGACGCGCTGGGACTCGAGATCACCGAGACCGATGCGGTGCCCGACGACGAGCGGGGGCGGCGCACGGTGCAGGAGCTGACCGCACTCGGCATACGGCTCGCCATCGACGACTTCGGCACCGGCTTCGCGTCGTTGTCGTACCTGTGGCGGTTCCCAGCCGATGTCATCAAGATCGACCAGTCGTTCGTGCGCCGGCTCGACGACGACCGCGATGCAACGGTGTTGGTGAAGGCCATGATCGAGATGGCCCACTCGCTGGGCAAGACCATCGTGGCCGAGGGTGTCGAGACCGAGCAGCAGCTCTCGCGGCTGCGCCGCCTCGGGTGCGACACCGTGCAGGGTTACCTCCTGCACCGGCCACTGTCGGCGCCGGTCATGGAGGGTCTCCTCACCCTTTGAGCGCTGCCACTACGGTCCGTGGTCATGGCGGTCCTGTATGTGGCAGTGGTGGGCCCGGGTGAGGCCGCCGACGACTCGCCGGAGGTGGCGGCCGCCGAGGCCGTCGGTTGGGCCCTGGCCACCGCCGGCGCCATCGTGGTCTGCGGGGGCCTCGGCGGGGTCATGGCGGCAGCCGCGCGCGGCGTCGCTGCCGCTGGCGGCACCAGCATCGGCCTCCTACCCGGCACCGAGCGGGCCGCCGGGAACCAGTGGCTCTCGGTCGCCCTCCCGACCGGCCTGGGCGAGGCCCGCAACGCCCTCGTCGTCCGGGCCGCCGACGCCATGATCGCCATTGGCGGCGGCTACGGCACCCTCGCCGAGGTCGCCCTGGCCCTCCGGGCCGACCTGCCCGTGATCGGGCTCGACACCTGGAACCTGGCGCGCGGCGGCCACCACGACACCGGGATCGTGACCGCCGACGGCGCGCCGGAGGCAGTGGCCCTCGCCCTCCGCCTGGCCGGCGGCGACGCCCTCGACCTTCGCTGACCGAGCCGCCGTCAGGCCGGCAACAGGGTGGTGCTGGTGGTCGTGGTGGTCGGCGGCACCGTCGTCGAGGTGGTCGACGTCGTCGAGGTGGTGGACGTGGTCGAGGTGGTCGTCGAGGTGTCACCACCGGGTGCGGCCGGCTTGGCGGTCGGGGGCGGGCCCTTCGAGATCGCCGGCAACGGGCCGACTGATTTCTTGCCGTCGAGCACGTAGACCGCCTCGCCCCGCTTCACCAGCGAGGGGAAGTACTCGGCGATGTGCATCGGGATCCGCACGCAACCGTGCGACGCCGGGTACGCAGGCACCGACAGCGCACCGTGGACGGCCACGCCGCTGGACGTGAAGTACACCGGGTTGTAGAGCTTTCCGAGGCGCGACTCCCACCAGCCCGTGCGCCGCCACGAGAACCGGAACGAGCCCACCGGCGTGATGGCCTTGTTCCCGCACTCACCTTCGACGCAGTAGCTCCTGCCCGATCCGGTCGACACGTGGGTGATGAGCTCGAGCTGATCGGCGCGGTAGAGCTTGAGGGTCTGGGTACGGAGGTCGACCTCGACGCGGTCACTGCCGCCGGCGGGGACCAACGAGATCGGCGTGCCACCGCCACGGTTGAGCACCGCCCGTTCCGATGGGCCCCAGTTGCCCGACTGGGAGATGTGGTTCAGGCCCTGGAACGCCTCCACCGCCTCGACAGTGCCACCGCCGTACTCGCCATCGGCCGGACCGGGGTCGTAGTGCAGCCGCTTGAGCGCGACCTGCACGGCCTCGACCTCCGGACCCTTCGATCCTCGCCGCAGTACGGGCGGGCCGGCGGGTGACGACGTAGCGCTCGTGTCCGGACGAGTTGTCGACGTCGTGGTCGGCAGCATGGTCGTGGTCGTCGATCGCCGCACGGTGGTGGTAGCCCGCCGAGCCGTCGTCGACGTGACCCGCGACGCTCCCGACGTCGGGCCCGAATCGGTACTGAGCGCCCAGACCGCACCGGCAGCGGCTACCGACAGGGCGGCACCTCCTGCGATCCAACGAATGCGATGTGCCATCGACGCGTCCACTGCCTTGTGTCCATGGACGCCACGAGCACGCCCGCCAGCTCGACCGGTTTCACCGGTTGGGCGGTAAGGGTAGCGACCCAACCTGGCCGGGCACGGGCGCCGACGGCGGAGCGCCCGGCTCGGCCTTCCGCGCCCACGGCCGGGTCGCCGCGCGCAAGTTCCTCGTTCGCGGGCCGTAACGTTCGCCGACGAGCCGGCGTAGTCCAACTGGAAGAGACACGGGCCTTAAGAGCCTGTCAGTGCGGGTTCGAATCCTGCCGCCGGCACCGGCTCTACGCGGCCACGCCAGGGCCCGCCGCCTCCCGCAAGCGACGGCGGACCTCGTCGGCCCGGCGGCCACCAAGGTGGTTCACCACCACCACACCCTCGACCAGGTCGCCGACCACCACGTCGAGCGGGCGGCCCTCGAGCCGCACGGCAATGGCGGGAACCGCGCCGGGGCGGCGGCGCAACGAGCGGGTGACTCCGTCGAGCCGGGGCGGGCTGCGGAACCCGGGCACCTCCAGCCCCAGCCGCCGGCTCTCGGCCGCGATGGCCCGCACCGCCGTAGCGAACCGCAGCGACTGGGCCATGCCCCCATCATCCCCGCGAGGTGTGACAGCTTCGGCTGGTGGCCACCACCCTCTCGCCGGCACAGCACGAGGTGCTCGACCTCCTGCGGGCGGCCGACCGGGAGCGGCCGGAGGTAGCCCCTGAGCTGCGTGACGGCCTCCGCGCCCGGCTCGACCGCGAGCTCGGCGCCATCGCGGCGGGGCTGGCCGAGCCGCTCTTCGCCGGCAAGGCCGCCATCGGGAGGGTGCTGGCGTGCGAGGCCCACCATCTCGACGAGCAGGCCACGCCCTTCGAGTGGTCGCTCCCGACGGCGAGGGGCACGGTGGCCCACAAGGCGATCCAGCTGTCGGTCGCCCGTGCTGACCGCCCGGCACCACTGGTCCTCGTCGACGACGCGCTCGAGCGGCTGGCCGGCGACCCCGGCGAGCGCATCGCCGACTTCCTCCTCGCCCTGTCGAGCGCCGATCGGGCCGAGCTGCGGTCGGACGTGAACGGCATCGTGGCCACCTTCCTCGAGCTCTGGCCGCCACTGGAGCGGTCGTGGCAGCCCCAGACCGAGTCGCCGCGCCGGGCCGAGCTCTGCGGCGGGATGGTCGTGCTCAGCGGGCGCGTCGACCTCACCCTCGGCGCGCCGCGAGGGAACCGGGCCGGTCGCGTCGTCGTCGACCTCAAGACCGGTGGCCGCCATGCCGGCCATCTCGACGACCTCCGCTTCTATGCCCTGCTCGACACGCTGCGGGTCGGCGTGCCGCCCTTCTCGGCGGTGGGGTACTACCTCGACTCGGGAACCTTCACCGCCGAGGAGATGACGGAGTCGGTGCTGGAGGCGGCGGTGCGCCGCACGGTGGCGGCCGTCACCAAGCTGGTGGAGCTGAAGCTCGGTCTGCGATCGCCGTCGAGGACGGCGAACGCGGCATGCCGTTGGTGCCGGCTTCGCCCCGATTGCTCAGCTGCCGTCGTCGACGACCCACTCGCGCAGGAGCTCTGAACGCCGCTCACGCCATTCCTCGCTGGTGATCGCATAACGGACGTGGTCCTCCCACACCCCGTTGATCTCGAGGTAGCGGACGGCGATGCCCTCCTCCCGGTAGCGCACCTTCTCCATCACCCGACGACTGGCGGCGTTGCGGGGGATGATGGCGATCTGCAGGCGATGAAGCCCGAGGTCCTCGAAGCTGTGCCTGGTGAGCACGACCACCGCTTCGGGCACGTAGGCGTTGCCAGCGCACGCCTCGTCGATCCAGTAGCCGACGTAGGAGGTCTGGAACGGGCCGCGCTGGACACCGTTGAGGTTGATCTCGCCGCAGAAGCGGGAGCCGACGAAGATGCCGAAGCCGAAGCCGGTGCCGAGCTGCCGTTCGCGATCACGGGCGCGACAGCGCGCCGCGAACGCCGACCGGCTCTCGATCACATCGGGCGCACCGGCGGGCCGGCGAGGCTCCCACTTCTCGAGCCACTCCCGGTTGCGGTCGCGCACTTCCTGCCACTGGCTGAAATCGCTCACGGTCATCGGCCGGAGCGTCACTCGCCTCCCCCGCAGGACCGCCTGGTCGTGCAACACGGTCGCGCACTGTACGCGGCGGATCAGAGCAGCGAGCGGGCGATGCCGTCCAGGAGATCGGACTCGGAGACGAGGACGCCGGGGGCGTCGAGATGGCGGAGGGCGGCCACGAGGATGCAGCAGCCACCGACGATGACGTCGGCCCGGTCGGGATGGAGCCCGGGGTTGTGCAGGCGGCGGGACAGCGGCTCGGTGGCGACCGTGCGAAAGACTTCCTCGGCCGCGGCGCGCGTCAAGTCGAAGTGATGGATGGCCCGAGGGTCGTAGTAGCCGAGCTCCATGGCCGCGATGGTGGTGATGGTGCCGGCCACACCCACGATCCGAGCCGCTTCCTTCATGGCCGGCACCTGCCGCACGACGTCGTCCACGTAGGTCCTGGCCACCGACACTGCCATGCTCAGCTCCTCGGCCGTGGGCGGATCGCTGTGGAGCCACTGCTCGGTGAGCCGCACCGACCCGACGTCCATCGACACCACGTGGTCGACGTCGTCGGTCCCGAGGATCAGCTCCGTCGACCCGCCACCGATGTCGAGCACCAGGAAGGGGCCGTCGGCGCCGTGGAGCCCGAGCGTGGCCCCGGCATAGGCCAGCCGGCCCTCTTCGTCGCCGGTGAGCAGCTCGAGGGGCGCCCCCAACGCCTCGGCCGCGGGAACGAAGAAGTCGTCCCGGTTCGAGGCGTCCCGGGCGGCCGAGGTCGCGACCGCCCTGACTGCGGTGGCACCCGCCGCCCGCAGGGCCTCGCCGTACTCGGCGAGCACCGCCACCGTCCGCTCGATGCCCTCCGGCGAGAGGCGCCCGGTCCGGTCGACGCCCTTGCCCACCCGGGTGATCGCCTGGCGCCGATCGAGCTCGGTCAGCGAACCGTCGGCGCCGACCTCGGCGAGCAGGAGCCGGGTCGTGTTGGTGCCGCAGTCGACGGCCGCGACGACGGTCATCGGGCCGCCAGCTGCTCGGCGACCCATGCCCCGACCGGGTCGTCCCCGCCCGCGAGGAACCAGGCGTAATGGGCGTGCAGGCACTTCACGCCTTGCCGGGTGCCGCCGACCCCCCCGCTGGGTCGGGGCCCGGCATGGCCGGTCGGGATGACGGCATCGCGCTCGAGCCGGTAGCGGTCATGGGCAGCAGCGAGGGCCACCGGGTCGACCGCCGCCTCGGCCGCCTTCACGCCACCTGCAGCCTCCAGCCGGCTGATCGCCTCACGCAGCGCCGGCCCGACCAGCCAGAACCGGGTGGGCATGGGCGTGCCGTCATCGAGCAACGGGGCATTGCGAATCACCACCGGCTCACCGCCGGCATCGGTGACCACGACCTCGAAGTCGCCTCTCGGGGGCCGCCCCAGCAGGGCGGCGACCTTGGCTACGAGTGCTTCTTCTTGCGACGCCGGCGCATCAGCCACAGCACCACCACCATCGTCGCCCCGATGCCCGACGCGTAGCGCTTCAGGATGGCGGGCGCCATGGCGCCGACGTTGATCGGCTCAACCGGGCGGGACTCGATCTTGCGAGGCCCGGTGGGCGCCTCCGGTGCATCCGTCGACGAGGGTTCCGACGACGCAGACGAGGAGGCGGCCGACCCGTTCCCCGATAAGTCGGCGGCCGGTGCGTCGCTGCTGCTGGCCCCGCCGCTGAGCACCTCGGCGTCGAGCGCCGCCGCGAACTGGTCCATGAGCTTGGCGCTGACGTCGCCGAGCACGCCCCGCCCGAACTGGGCGACCTTGCCGGTGATGGTGAGGTCGGTGAGCACGCTGACCTTGGTGCCGTCGCCGTCGGGCACCAGGGTGGCGGTGATGGTGGCCGAGGCGTTGCCCTGACCACGGGTGTCGCGACCCTCGGCCCGCAGCACCGCCTTGTGGTTGGCGTCGTCCTTCTCCTGGAACGTGGCCACGCCCTTGTACTGGGCGGTGATGGGCCCGACCTTGATCTTGACCACGCCCCGGTACTCGTCGCCCTCGACCTCCTGGAGCTGGGCTCCCGGCATGCAGGGTGCGATGCGCTCGAGATCGGTGAGGACCTTCCAGGCCTCGCCCACGGGAACACCCACCGTGAACTCGTTGGTTAGCTCCATCTAGCTAGGTCCTCCCGGGTATCGACGTCGGCCGGATCGCCCGGGCACGCTACTTCGGCAACCAGCTGGGGCCGACTTCGGAGCACCGACCGGGCGCCCTCATCTCCTTCCCTGGGCAGCAGGTCCCACACCTCACGGGAAAACCGAACCGGGTTCCGGCGCTCGCCCCCGTAGGTGGCGACGACGATGGGCGCGGAGCCGTCGGCCCCGACCAGGCGCCACGCCTCGGCCGGCACCAGCGGCTGATCGCCGAGGCCGACCACGACCGCGTCGTGCCCGGCGGCGGCAGCGGCGTCGACACCGACCGCCAACGAGGTCGCCTGGCCGGCGGCCCAGTCGGGGTTCGCCACCAGCCGGGCCCGTTCGTCGACCACCCCGGCGAGATCAGCGGCACCGGTCACCACGATGACCTCGTCCAGCCCGGCCGCCAGGGCGGCGTCGACGGCCCACACCACCAGCGGCCGGCCCCGGAAGATGGCCAGCAGCTTGTCGCCGGCATGACCACCGAAGCGGCTGGCCGCTCCCGCCGCCAGCACGATCGCCGCCGTGGTCACCGGCTGGCCGTCGAGCGGGGGGCAGCAGCTCGAACCGAGACCATCAGCGGGTGTCGACGTGGATCGGGCCTTCGGTCTCCTTGAGCGAGTAGGCCCGGCGCCCGGTGCGCTCGGCGATGATCTCGGCGCAGATGGAGATGGCGGTCTCCTCTGGCGTGCGGGCGCCCAGGTCGAGGCCGATCGGCGAGTGGATGCGACCAAGGCCGCTCTCGTCGACACCCGCCTCGAGGAGCCGTTCGATCCGCTCGGCGTGGGTGCGACGCGAGCCCATGGCCCCGAGGTAGCCGACGCCGGTTCCGAGCGCCGCCTTGAGGGCGGGCACGTCGAACTTGTGGTCATGGGTGAGCACGCACACCGCGTCGCGCTGGCCGAGCCCGCTGCCCACCCGCTCGAGCAGCCGGTGGGGCCAGTCGACCACCACCTCGTCGGCGAACGGGAAGCGCTGCTTGGTGGCGAAGACCTCACGGGCATCGCACACAGTGACGTGGTAGCCGAGCACCTTGGCCACCCGGACCAGGGCGGCGGTGAAGTCGACCGCGCCGAAGACCAGCAGCTTCGGCGGTGGCGCCCACGTCTCGATGAACACGGTGAGCTCGTCCTGGCGGGCCTCGCCGTTCGGCCCGTAGTGGCGGACACCAGAGGTGCCGGCGTCGAGCTCGGCGATCAGGTCACGGGTGACGACGCGGTCGAGGTCGGCGTTGCCGAGCGTGCCCTGCGGCGCCTCACCGGGGACGGCCAGCAGCTTGGCGCCCACGTCGGGACCGTTCACCACCGTCGCCATCGCCACCGGCAGGCCATCCCGCACCCGGGACGCCAGTGCCTCGAAAAGTCCTGCACTCACCAGTCGAGCTCCTCGAGGAAGAGATGGATGGTCCCGCCACACGTCAGGCCGACGGCGAAGGCGTCGTCGTCGCTGTAGCCGAACGTCACCAGCTTGCCGGGCCCCTTGGTCTCGAGCAGCCCGAGGGCCTCGGTCACGACGGCCCCCTCCACGCACCCACCCGAGACCGAGCCAGCAACCTCGCCGTCCTGGTTGACCGCCATCGCCGCGCCCGGCAGCCGGGGGCCGGAGCCCTCGACGTCGACCACCCGGGCCAGGGCGATGCGCTTGCCCTGCCGCTTCCAACGCTCGAGGTCGTTGAGGATCTCCTTCACCGGTTCCCTCCTCCTGCTCCGGTCGCCAGCACCTGGGCCAACTGCTCCAACGAGGCAACCGCATGGCCCTCGATGAACTCGTCAACGTACGGGAGCGCCGCCGCCATCCCACCGGCCAGCGGCGCGTAGCCCGGCGAGGCCTTCAACGGGTTGACCCACACGATGCGGTGGACCACCCGGGCCAGCCGCTCCATGTGGGCCCGCAGCTCCGCGGGATCGCCGCGGTCCCACCCGTCGGAGAGGATCACCACGTCGGCGCCCCTGGCCATGCCCCGCACACCCCAGCGCTCGACGAAGTCGCCGATCGTGTCGCCGAGCCGGGTGCCGCCCTCCCAGTCGGGCACCGACGACGAGACGCTGGCCAGGGCGGCATCGGCGTCGTGGGTGGCGAGGGCAGCGGTGAGGCGGGTGAGCCTGGTGCCGAGGGCGAAGACCTCGACGTTGCCCCGACCCGTCACCGCGGCGTGGGCGAAGCGGACCAGCGCTCGGGCGTAGGCCGACATCGACCCGGACACGTCGACCAGCAGCACCAGCCGGCGGGGACGGTCACCTGCCGAGCGCCACCGGAGGTGGATCGGCTCACCGCCCGCCCGTAGGGCGTCGGCGACGGTGCGGCGCAGGTCGAGCTCGTCGCGGCGATGGCTGGGGCGGTGGCGGCGGGATCGGCGGCGGGCGCCGGAGAGGCGGAGCGAGTCGATGAGCCGGTTGGCCTCGTCGAGCTCCTCGGGCGTGCACAGGGCCAGGTCCTTGGTCCGCAGGATCTCGGCCCGGCTCCACCGGAGGACCTGGTCGACCTCGACGTCGTCGCCCTCGTCGCCGCTGCTGTCGTCGTCCTCGCGGTCGAGGGCGACGGCCCGCTGCTGGGGCACCTCCGACGGCCTGTTCTCGGTGGCCAGCCGCTCCCAGAAGGTGGCGAAGACCACGTCGTAGACGGGGAGGTCCTCGGGGCGGCGCACCAGCGTGGAGCGGCCGGCCCAGTAGACCCGGTCACGCGACCCGAGGCCCACGGCGTCGAGGGCCTTGGCATAGGTGATCACGGTGTAGGGCGGGACCGTCAGGCCCGCGGCCCGCAGCGCCCGGGCGAAGCCGACGGCCGGGTCAGCGGCCGGCACGGGTGCGGGCCCCGGCGACCAGCTCGTCGAGCCCGCCGGCGCGGACCCGCTCCTGGTCCTCGCGGTACTTGAGGACGGTTCCGAGGGTTGCGTCCACCGTCGGCCCATCCAGCTCGTCGGCGCCCAGGGCAGCAACCGCAGTCGCCCAGTCGATCGTCTCGGCCACACCGGGTGGCTTGTAGACGCCCGAGGCCCGGATCGAGGCGGCCGCCGCCGCCACCTGGCGGGCGAGCCGTTCGGGCACGTCGGGCGCCCGGAGGCGGACGATCTCGACCTCGCGCTCGAACGTCGGGTGCTCGACCCAGTGGTACAGGCAGCGCCGCTTGAGGGCGTCGTGCACGTCGCGGGTCCGGTTGGAGGTCACCACCGCGATCGGCGGGTGCTCGGCCTGGATGGTGCCGAGCTCGGGAACGGTGACCGACCAGTCGGAGAGCACCTCGAGCAGGAAGGCCTCGAACTCGTCGTCGGCCCGGTCGACCTCGTCGACCAGCAGCACCGGCGACGGGCCCTCGCGGGGCGACACCGCCTCCAGCAGCGGCCGCCGGATCAGGAAGCGCTCGTCGTAGAGGCCGCGCTCGAGGTCATCGAGACCGCCGACCTCGCCCGCAGCCTCGGCGGCCCGGAGGTGCAGGAGCTGGCGGGCGTGGTCCCACTCGTAGACGGCGGAGGTGGAGTCGATGCCCTCGTAGCACTGGAGCCGCAGCAGCTCGCCGCCCGACCATCGGGCCAGGGCCTTGGCGAGCTCGGTCTTGCCCACGCCGGCTTCGCCCTCGAGGAACAAGGGCCGCCCGAGGCGCAGGGCGAGGAACACCGACGTGGCGAGGCCGGCGTCGGGCAGGTAGCCGTTGGCCGCCAGCGCGGCCTCGACGTCCTTCACATCCTTCGGGTCGAGCCTCACCTCAGCACCACCGGATCACGACCCGAGCCTAGAAGCTGCCTCCTCGAGCCCTCGTCGGACGAGGACGCGGGCGAGGTGCTCGCGGTACTCGACGCTGGCGTGGATGTCGGCTGACGGGGACGCGCCGTCGGCGGCCACAGCGGCGGCGTCGGCGTCGCTCGCGCCTTGCTGGACGGCGGTCTCGGCGGCGGTGGCTCGTAGGGGGGTGGCGCCCATGTTGACGAGGGCGATGCCGGTGGTGCCGTTGCGGACGATGGCGGCGCCGACGATGGCCCAGTCGGCAGCTCGTTTCACGAACTTCTGGTACGACCAGCCGGCGCCGGGCATGCGGGGGACGCGGATCTCGGTGAGGACCTCGTCGGGGGCGAGGGCGGTTTCGAGGAACCCGGTGAAGAAGTCGTCGGCGGCGATGACCCGCTCGCCGGCGTTGCCCCGTACGACGACCGACCCGCGGAGGGCGAGGAGGGCGGCGGGCAGGTCGGAGGCGGCGTCGCCGTGGGCGATGGAGCCGCCGATGGTGCCGCGGTGGCGGACTTGGCGGTCGCCGACCTGGGCGGCCACGTAGGCCAGGAGCGGCACTTCGGCGGCGAGGACGTCGGAGTGTTCGACGTCGGCGTGGCGGGTGAGGGCGCCGATGCGGACCTCGTCGCCGTCGGTGCGGATGTAGGAGAGCTCGGTGATCGGCGCGACGTCGATCAGCACTGCTGGGGTGGCGAG
>JAEKLB010000161.1 GCA_019510095.1 Acidobacteriota bacterium
GAGCCGATCTGCCGCCCGAACTGCATCCGCTCGCGCGCGTAGTCGGTCGCCAGGCTGGTGCACGCGCTGGCGATGCCGGAGGCCTCGGCGGCGACGAGCGAGCGACCGAGGCGGACGGCAGCGGCGCGCCCGCCGCGGAGCACCTGGTCATCGGTGACCACGACAGCGTCCGCTGTCACCGTCGAGAGACGACGGGTCGTGTCGAGGTTGTCCGCTGTCGCGAGCCGCAGCGCGCCGCGGTCGACGACGACGAGGTCGTCGTCGACGGGTAGGAGCACGATGTCGGCAAGCTCGGCGCACAGTGCTGAGGCCGTGCCCGTGACCGATCCGTCGGCAGCGCGTGAGACGGACCCGGTGAGGGCAAGGGTGCCGATGGCGGTGCCACCGGCCAGGCCGGGCAGCAGCGTTGCCCGCTGGGCATCCGTCCCACATGCGTCCACGACGGCGCTGGCCAGCACGGTCGGCAGGAACGGGCCGGGGGCCAGGTGCCGACCCATCGCCTCGACCAAGACGGCGAGATCGGAGAGCGATCCGCCCTGGCCGCCCAGCTCCTCGGCGACGTGTAGGCCGAGCCAGCCGAGCTCGACGAGCTCGCTCCAGAACGGCGGCAGCGACTCCTCGGCGGCCTCCAGGGTGGCGCGTGCCGCGCCCAGCGACTCCCGCTTCTGCAGGAAGTCGAGGGCGATGCCCTCGAGCTCGGCGCCGACGGGGTCGATGGCGATGCTCATGCCCGGCCCGGGTCGTCGGTCCACATGGCCATCGGCTCGTCCATCGGCTCGCCGCTCACCCCACGGCTCCCTGGGCGCGGAGGGAGGCAATGCGGTCGCTGTCGAAGCCCCAGTCGGCCAGGGCGGCATCGGTGTCGGCTCCCGGAGCGACCGGGCCGCGGTCGACCCGGCCCGGCGTTCGGCTGAAGCGCGGCACAGCACCGACCTGGCGAGTCCCGTCGACGTCGACGAAGGTGCCGCGCGCCTGGTTGTGCGGGTGATCGGGGGCTTCCCGGACCGAGAGCACGGGGGCGAAGCAGGCATCGGTGTCGGCGAACACGGCCTCCCACTCGTCGCGACTGCGCTCGCGGAACCGCTTGGCGAACAGGGCGCGGAGCTCGCCCTGCCGTTCGGGCTCGCCGCGCGTGACGGGGTCGATCTCGGCCTCGAGGTCGAGGCCGGCCACGAGGGCCGCGTAGAACTGGGGCTCGAGGGCGCCGACGGCGACGTACCGGTCGTCGCTCGTCTCGTAGATGTCGTAGTAGTGCACGCCACCGTCGAGCGTGTTGGTGCCGGGGCGGTCGTCGTCCCAGATGCCCGAAGCCACCATGCCCTGCAGGGAGAGAGCGATCATGGCGGCGCCGTCGAGGATCGACGCGTCGACCACCTGGCCCTGGCCCGAGCGTTGCGCCTCGAACAGGGCGGCGACGACGCCGCACGCGAGGAGCATGCCGCCACCGCCGAAGTCGCCCACGAAGTTCGACGGCTGGAGGGGCCGCTCGCCGGCACGCGCCAGGCCCCGGAGAGCGCCGCTGAGGGCGAGGTAGGCGATGTCGTGGCCGGCCGTGTGCGCCCGCGGGCCCTCCTGTCCCCATCCGGTCATTCGCCCGTAGACGAGGCGCTGGTTGCGGGCCAGGCAGTCGCCAGGCCCGACCCCGAGGCGCTCGACGACCCCCGGGCGGAAGCCCTCGAGGACGACGTCGGCCCGCGCTGCCAGGTCGAGCACCACGTCACGCCCGCTCGCCGACTTCAGGTCGACGACGATCGACCGCCGCTGGCGGCTGAGCAGGTCGCGGTCGAGCGCTGTCTGGCGCTGGCCCGGCACGGGCCGCGCCACGCGAAGCACCTCGGCACCCATGTTGGCGAGCATCGCCGCCGCGAACGGGCCGGGGCCCATCCCGGCCAGCTCCACGACGCGAACTCCCTTCAGCGGGCCCATGGTCTCCCCTCCCTCTCTCAGGTCACGCAGTGCCATGGACGGCACCCGACGCCATCAACGCGTCGATGCGGTCTGGTGCCACGCCGGCTGCGGCTAGGACCTGCCGGCTGTGCTCCCCCACCGCCGGTGACGCACCGGAGTACCCGATCGGCGCGCCGGGCCAGGTGGCGTAGCCGCTGACGAACGTGCAGTCGCCGAGGTCGGGTTGCGCGACATGGTGGAACATGCCGTTCTCGGCGAGCCACCCATCGGTCAGCGCGGCGGTGCGCGGGAGGACGGTGGCGGCGGGCACGGCGCGGGCGCGCAGGCGGTCGGCGGTTGCCGACGCGGTGCTCGTCGCCAGCGCGGCACCCATGGCATCGGCGAGGGGGCCATCGTGGGCTGCAGTCGCGGCACCGCCATCCGCCGGCACCGCGATCCCCAGCTCGTCGAGGACGGCGTCGGCCTCGGCATCGGTGCGGGCGCCGAGCACGATCCAGCCCTCGGCGCACGGATAGAGGCGGCGTACCGCCGAGGGGCCCGGCCACGCGGGGCCGCCTGCCGGGGCCGGGGGCTTGCCGGCGTAACGCGTCAGCTCGCCGCACTGGTAGTGGGTCGACGTGCTGGCGAGCGAGAGCGCCACCTCTTGGCCACGCCCCGTGAGCTCGCGCTGGTACAGGGCGGCGAGCATCCCGACGGCGGCGAGCGTGCCGGTCCCGATGTCGTGCACGAGCAAGCCGCCGAGCACTACAGGCAGCTGCCTCCCGCCCTGGGCGACCGCCAGGCCGCTGCGCGACTGGAGCAACGGGTCGAACGCCGGGGTCTCCGCCAGCGGACCCTGCTCACCCCAGCCGGTGACCGAGCACCTGACGAGCCTGGGGTTGATGGCGAGGAGCGAGGCCGCGTCGGTGCCCAGCCGAGCGCGGACGCTCGGGCGCACACCGTCGATCACCACGTCGGCATGCTCGACGAGCTCGGTGAACACCGCGCGCGCGTCGGCCTTCTTCATGTCGAGGCCAAGGCCGAGCTTCGACTGGTTGAACGCGGCGAAGGAGACCGGGAAGTCACGGTACGGATCCCCCCCTGGGGGCTCGACCTTCACGACCTCGGCGCCGAGGTGACAGAGGATCGAGGGCCCGAACGTTCCCGCCACGAATGCGGCGAGGTCGAGCACGCGGATGCCGGCGAGGGGGGCGGCGTCGACCAGCTCGGGAGCGGTGGGGGCCGGCAACGGCGCCGGGGCCTCTATCCAACACGTGCCGGGAGGCACCCGCCAGGCGTCGTCGGCGAGATGGCGCACCTTGGTCGAGGCGCCCGACATCGTCCACGGCGCGGCCGGCAGGTCGACGTCGCCGAGCGCCTGGTGCGGCAGCCGCAGCCGCAGGCCGCCGGCAGCGACCGTCTCGCT
>JAEKLB010000221.1 GCA_019510095.1 Acidobacteriota bacterium
CTTCGCCATCGTGTGCATCGTGTGCACGAGCGGCACGCCCCAGCGGTCGCGCGCGAGGGCCCCTACCTGACCGGAGAGCCAGTAGTGGCTGTGCACGGCGTCGTAGTGGCCCACCTCGAACTGAGCCTCGGTGCGGAGCACCTCACGTGCGAACACGCAGAGCTGGCCAGGCAGGTCGTTCTTCGCGAGGCCCTCGAAGGGACCGGAGACGATGTGCCGCACGTGGACGCCCGGCGCGATCGGTACGTCGACCGGCTGGCTCGACGCCGTCGCGCGCGTGTAGATGTCCACCTCGACGTCGCGGTCGGCAAGACGGCGAGCGAGCTCGGTGACGTAGACGTTCATGCCGCCGGCGTCCCCGGTGCCCGGCTGGTCGAGCGGTGAGGTGTGCAGCGAGATCATCGCGAGCCGGCGGATGTCACGGCCGCCGGAGGTCACCGCCTCCTGGTGCTCGCCCGGGCTCGTGCCGGGATCGTCCAGTGGTTTCACGCGCACACCTCCGTGAGCGACAACCACGGCCGCTCGTCGTCCATTCCCGCCCCGGTACCCCGAACGCGGGCGTCGTCTCAGCGGTGGCTGGGCTGATAGCGCTCCTCGTGGTCCCGGGCCTGTCGGCGGAAGCCGACGAGCGCGACCACGAGCACGATCACGCCGCCGAGGAGATGGTTCTCGGCCGCGGACCTCCAGCCGTCGACCCGGTCGTCGATCGCCTGGTCGACGACCTGCCAGACCGAGGCGGCCAGCAGCGGGAACGCCACCATCACGATGATCCGGAGCCAGACGGGCGCGTGCGAGACCATCGCGTAGCCGACCACGACGAGTGCGGCGAGCGTCACGGCGTACCAGGCGACGGTCAGGGTGTGGTGGAGGTCGGCGTACTCGCGCGCGAGGAAGGACAGCCCTCACGCGACGCCCAGGAGCAGGCCACCGACGACGCCCAGCAGGGCGGCCAGGACTCGGGGACTCATGCAAGGATGATGGCCCGCCAGCCCGTCAACCGCCACAGGAGGCCGCGTGGTGCCCGCTCCCAGCACGTCCGGAGGCGGGCGATCGGGCCGGGTCGCGGTGGTCACCGGCGC
>JAEKLB010000162.1 GCA_019510095.1 Acidobacteriota bacterium
CGGGGGAAGCAGGCTGCGCTGGAGGACATGGGACACGTGCTCGGCGTGCTCACGGGCGGTCCGCTCCGCCTCGTAGAGCCGGGCGCGCAACAGTGCCTGCGCCGACTGGGTTGCCACCGCGCCGAGGAACGCCACCTCGCCATCGTCGAACTCGCGCTCGTGCTCGTAGGTCAGCCCGACGGCACCCATCGGAATCCCGTCGATCAGGAGGGGCAGGGCGGCGATCGAGGGATGAACCACCCGGTCGGAGTCGATGGCGGCCCAGCGGCGACCGATCTCGTCGAAGGAGCTGGCGATCACGAGACGCCCGGTGCGGAACGACTCGGCGAACGGTGTGTCGGCGTCGATGGGGAACCGGCGCCACCGCCGCGAGACGTCGTCCTCGTACCCCCTGGCCCCGAGCATCTCGAGCTCGTTGCCGTCGACGAGGCACAGCGACGCCGCGGCGGCACCGACCATGCGGCGGATGTCGTCGATCACGACTCGAACCACGTCCTCGGTCGTGCGGGCGGCGGCAAGAGCTGCGGTGACTTGCTGGAGGCGGCTGACCCGTTCGAGCAGGGTCGTGCGCTCGCTCTCGATCGACATGGCTTCGAGGACGTCGCTGGCGATGAGACCGGCCCCCACGAGCTCGCCCGAGGGCCCGAGCACCGGATAGCAGCCGACCAGCAGGTGGTACGGCCGGCCATCCTCGTCGACGCCCTGGAGATCCATGTCGAGGACCGCCTCGCGGCTGGCGATCACCTGCAGGGCCAGGTCCCGCACCTCGGGCCAGGTGAGGAGCCGGTCCATCTCGGCGTTCCGTTGCAGCGGGGCCAGATCAGGATCGACCAGGCCGATTGCCATTGGGGCGTGGTCGAGGAGGGATTCGAGCTTGGCCAGGTAGCGGTTCGCCCGGTGCTGGGCCCGCCGTAGCCGGGCGACGCCGATGGCGCCCACGGTCGCCAACGAGAGCAACCAGGCGACCGCGAGGACTCGCACCCGCCCATTGCACCACAGGGAAACCGCGTTCGGCGGTCCCGGTCGGTAGCCTGGAGCTGCGAGGTTGCACCCCTTCTCTCATCCGGTGGCTTCGCGGGCCGGCTCGTTGCCGTGGCGGCCCACCGTCGACGACAGGAGCCAGTGCAGTGACCACCTTTGCCGAGCTCGGCGTATCCGCCGATCTCGTCACCTCCCTTGCAGCCCAGGGGATCGCTGAACCATTCGCCGTCCAGGAGCTGACCATCCCCGACGGCCTCGCCGGTCGGGATGTCTGCGGCAAGGCCAAGACCGGGTCGGGCAAGACCCTGGCCTTCGGCATACCGATCCTCGAGCGGGTGCAGCCGACCGGTGGCGGCGACCCCGTCGGCCTGGTGTTGGTGCCGACCCGTGAGCTGGCCGTGCAGGTGTCGGCCGTCCTCGAGCCCCTTGCCGCCAGTCGCGGGCTGGCGGTACGGGCCGTCTACGGCGGCACCGACCTCGAGCGCCAGATCAAGCAGCTCCGCAAGGGCGCCGACGTGATCGTCGCCACGCCCGGTCGCCTGATCGACCTCCTCGACCGGGGCGAGGTGTCGCTGGAGAAGGTCTCGGTGGTCGTGCTCGACGAGGCCGATCGCATGGCCGACATGGGGTTCCTGCCCCAGGTCGAGTGGGTGTTGCGCCGGCTCCCCGCCGATCGCCAGACGATGTTGTTCTCGGCCACCCTTGACGGTGAGGTCGACCACGTGGTGCGGGTGCACCTCCGCAACCCGGTGTTCCACGAGGTCGAGTCGTCGTCGGTGACCGTCGACGACATGACCCACCGGTTCCTGTTCGTGCACCAGCTCGACAAGGTCAAGGTGGCGGCGTCGATCGCCCGGGGCGTCGAACGCTGTCTCATCTTCGTGCACACCAAGCGAGGTGCCGACCGGGTCGCCGAGCAGCTGACCAAGGAGGGCGTCGGGGCCAGCCCCATTCACGGCGACCTCCGCCAGTCGGCACGTGAGCAGGCGCTCAACGACTTCTCGAACGGGAAGCTGCATGTCCTGGTCGCCACCGACGTGGCGGCCCGAGGCATTCACATCGACGATGTCGACGTGGTCGTGCACTACGACCCGCCCACCGACCACAAGAGCTACCTGCACCGCTCCGGCCGAACGGCGCGGGCCGGTACCTCGGGCGTGGTCGTCACCTTGATCCTCTGGAACCAGGAGCTCGAGGTCAAGCAGCTCCAGAAGCGCCTCGGCCTCGATCTGCCACTCGTCGAGGTGTTCTCCAACGACGCGCGGCTGGCCGATCTCGCCGCCTGGGACGCTGCCGCCGTCTGAGGGGCCTGACCCCTGGCGGCTCGGGCCCCAGCTCGAGGCGACGATCGAGCCCGGCCGCCGCCGGGCGACCGGTGCCTGGTACACCCCCCGCGACGTCGCGTCGCTCGTGGCTGGGTGGGCGCTCGGCGCATGCTCGGCGCCGGCCCCGGTGGTGTGCGACCCCGCCTGTGGCGGTGGCGCGTTCCTGCTGGCGGCCGCCGAACAGCTCGAGGCGCGTGGGCTCGGCCGCGCCGAGATCGTGGGTCGACTGGTCGCCATCGACATCGAGCCCGATGCGGTGCGCACGACCGCGCTGGCACTGGGTGAGTGGTGCGGCGGTGCCGCCGAGCCACTGACGATGGTGGGTGACGCGTTGGTCGAGCGCTGGCCCGCCGCGCCCGACGTCGTCGTCGGCAACCCGCCGTTTCTGTCGCAGCTCGGCACGGCGACTGCCCGATCGCGATCACGGGCCCACAAGGTCGTCGACCGGCTGGGTGGCGCGGCGTCGGGCTATGTCGACGACGCGGCCCTGTTCTTGTTGGCGGCGGCCCGCGCCGTGGTGCCAGGCGGGTCGGTTGCCCTCGTGCAGCCGGAATCGGTGCTGGCCACCCGGTCGGCGGCGGCCGTTCGGGCCGAGCTGGCGCCGATGCTCGAGCGCGTCTGGCTCGGTGGCTCGGGGTTGTTCGACGCCGAGGTGCGGGTCTGTGCGGTGGTGCTCCGCCGCGACCGGACCGGCCCGGCGCTGGTGGAGGGCGACCGGTGGGCGGCGGTGGTGGCCGCGGCCCGCGGCGTGCCGCCCGTGTCGCTCGACGGGCCGGCGCTCGGCGGGCACGCTCGGGTGACGGCCGGCTTTCGCGATGAGTACTACGGCCTCCTGCCGCTCCTCCGCGAGTCCCAGCCGGGCGATGCTCCGGTGGTGACCTCGGGACTGATCGACCCGGCCGCCTGCCGGTGGGGTGCGCGACCGGCCCGCATCGGGAAGCGACGATGGTCGGCACCGGGCGTCCCCCCGGCGTCGCTGCCGCCGTGGGCCCTGGCCC
>JAEKLB010000222.1 GCA_019510095.1 Acidobacteriota bacterium
CGCGGAGCCGGGGACCTCGACCGCTGCCATCCACTCCTCGAGGTGCTCTTGGAGGTGACGGATGTTGCCGATGGCGCTCGCCACGTCTGCGAGCAGGCTGAAGCCACGTGGACGGTGACCGAAGTCCGCATCCAGTGCTTCGGCCAGGTCGTCCGCTGCTCCGAGGACGGCGACCAGCAGCCGGTCGAGACGATCGCGGCGAACGTCCGCGCTCGGGGGTCCGCCAGCGAGGAAGTCGGCTCGCTGAGCTTCGAGCAGAGCGGTGAGATCGGCCTCCGTCGGGTCGGAGCCCGTGACCGGCGAAGAGGGCGCGAGGGCGGTCATCGGTTGCGCCAGACAGGCGGTCGCTTCTCGGCGAAGGCAGTGACCCCTTCGACAGCATCCTCGGTCGTCAGGAGCTCGTCGATCAACCGGCTGCGGCGACGAACAGCGTCCACCGCGTCGGGCACGCCTGCGGCCTCCGCCATCAGACCGAGCGAGATCCGGACCGAGGTCGGCGAGCCGGCGAGGATGCGCGCGGCGAGTGCACGGGCGCCGTCGAGGGCCTCGCCCGGCGGGGTCACCTGGTTGACCAGGCCCCGGTCGGCGGCCTCTCCGGCGCCGATCCGGCGTCCGGTCAGGATCATCTCGGTGGCGACCTTGGGAGGAATGGTGCGGGGCAGCCGGATCACGCCGCCCGCCCCGGCGACGAGCACGACGGCGACCTCGCTGAGTGCGAACTGCGCCGTCTCGTCGGCGACGATCAGGTGGCACGCCAGGGCGATCTCGCAACCACCGCCCATGGCGTAGCCGTTGACGGCCGCGATGACGGGCTTGGTCATGGTCGCGCGGCTGGTCAGGCCGGCGAACCCGTTGGCGGGGACCCACATCGGCTTGCCGGACGCTGAGTAGACGAGGTCGTTGCCGGCGCAGAAGGCCTGCGTGCCCGCGCCGGTGAGGATCGCGACCCAGAGATCGGGGTCCTCGAAGTAGGCGTCGAAGATCTCGTCGAGCTCCTCGTTGGCCATCGGATGCAGGCTGTTGCGCGCCTCCGGGCGGTTGATGGTGACCTCGAGCAGGTGGTCGTCCCGCCGTACGA
>JAEKLB010000226.1 GCA_019510095.1 Acidobacteriota bacterium
ATGTCGGCTCGTCGCATCCTGGGGCTGGAGTAGGTCCCAAGGGTTGGGCTGTTCGCCCATTAAAGCGGTACGCGAGCTGGGTTTAGAACGTCGTGAGACAGTTCGGTCCCTATCCGCTGCGCGCGTAGGAAATTTGAGAAGAGCTGTCCCTAGTACGAGAGGACCGGGACGGACGAACCTCTGGTGTGTCAGTTGTTCCGCCAGGAGCACCGCTGATTAGCTACGTTCGGAACGGATAACCGCTGAAAGCATCTAAGCGGGAAGCCGGCTTCAAGATGAGATTTCCATCCCTTCGGGGGAGAGGCTCCCAGCTAGACGACTGGGTTGATAGGCCGGATGTGGAAGTGGGGACTAAAGACCCATGGAGCTGACCGGTACTAATAAGCCGATAACTTGATAACACCATGTTTTTTTAGACATGCTGCTCGCGTCCACTTTGTAGTTCCCGATTTACGGTCGGGAGCTGCGCACTTTCGAAGTGCGCCAAACACCTAAATCAATAGTGTTTCGGCGGCCATAGCGAAGGGGAAACGCCCGGTTACATTCCGAACCCGGAAGCTAAGACCTTCTGCGCCGATGGTACTGCAAGGGTGACCTTGTGGGAGAGTAGGACACCGCCGGACTTCTTTGTGAGATGGCCATCCGTCCCCAGCTGAAAAGCGGGGCCGGGTGGCCATTTCGCGTTAACGACAACGCTGCGGCGTACAGACCAGGAGTCACCATGACCGATCCCTCGGACGACAAGGAGCGACCGCGGCGAGCGGCCGCGCGCCCGGAGTCGGGGGTGCCGCGCAGCTCTGCCGACGGGTCACCCCGAGGGGAAGCTCCGCGTCGCGACGCGCCGAAACGCGATGGTGCCGCGCCGAAGCGCGAGTGGAAGCCCCGCGAGGGCGGTGCCGCGCCGAAGCGCGAGTGGAAGCCCCGCGAGGGAGCGGCCCCGAAACGCGACTGGAAGCCCCGCGAGGGAGCGGCCCCGAAACGGGATGCTGCTGCGTCGCCGAAGCGCGAGTGGAAGCCCCGCGACGGGGCAGCGCCGAAGCGAGATGGCGTCGGAGGCCCGAAGCGCGAGTGGA
>JAEKLB010000025.1 GCA_019510095.1 Acidobacteriota bacterium
GGAGCCCGAATGCACGGCCACGCCGGCCTGGTCGAGGCCGAGGAGCACCGGTTCGGCCTCGACACCCTCGATGCCGAGGCACACCAGGTGGGGAAGACGCCCATGGGGATCGGGGTCGCCCAGCAGCTGCACGCCAGGGCCGAGGTCGGCGGCCACCACCCGTTCGATGCGGGCGCGAGCTGCTCCCGCCTCAGCGTCGACGTCGATGGCGGCGCAGGCGGCTCCGAGCCCCACGATGGCCGGCACGTTCTCGTAGCCGGCCCGCCGAGCGCGCTCCTGGTCGCCCCCCACCAGCAGCGGTCGCAGGCGCAGGCCCCGCCGGACCAGCAGGGCGCCGACCCCTGGTGGGCCGCCCAGCTTGTGGCCGGAGATGCTCATCAGGTCGGCGCCGAGGGCGTCGAAGGCGATGGCGGTGTGGCCGGCGGCTGCCGCCGCGTCGACGTGCACGAGCACGCCCCGCTCCCGGCACGCCGCCACCACCTCGGCGACCGGCTGGAGGGTCGCCACCTCGTGGTTGCCCCACTGGACATGGACGAGGGCCGTGCCGGGACGCAGCGCGGCGACGACTGCGTCGGCGCCGACCCGACCGCGCCGGTCGACGGCCACCTCGGTGACGTCGAAGCGGGCCGATGCCTCGCGCACGCTCGAGTGCTCGACGGCGGGAACCACCACGTGGCTGCCCCGCTCGGTGGCCATCCACGTGGCGGTGACGCACGACTCGGTGGCGCCGCTGGTGAAGACCACCTCGCGGGATCGAGCCCCGAGCAGCTGGGCCACCTGCTCCCGGGCCACCTCGATGGCGACGCGGGCGGCATGGCCCTCGGTGTGCACCCGACCAGGGTCAGCGGCCGCGCCGAACCACGGGAGCATGGCCTCGAGCGCCTGGGGCCGGGTCGGCGATGTGGACGCGTGATCGAGATAGTGGCGGGTCAAAGTGAGACCGGCACGGCGGTGATGCAGGTCGCATCACCCAACGCCCGGGACTGTGACGTCTCCGGGCAGGTGTCGCCGTAGAGCGCGGCAAGCATTCCCTTCACCATCCCCCGGTCGACCGCGCACACCACCGGAGACGTGACAGATCCGCCGAACGGGCAATGGTCGCTCACGATCCGACCGTTGTCGCCGAGCTCCTCGGCGTGGGCGGCGAAGCCGTGGGCCGTGAGGGCGTCGGCCACGGCGTGCAGGGCAGCCCGGAACGAGCGCTGCGTGTCGCCGTTGGGTGAGAGGTGGGCGGCCATGGCCCGGCCGTACTCGACGCCGACGTCCTCGGCCATGGCCTCGGCGATCTCGCGGGGCAACAGCTCGATGGCCCGCCCCAGCAGCGAGAGGACCAGGTCATCGCGGCCGATCGGCAGCTCGAAGGCGATCGTCTCCTCGCTCGCCGCGTAGCGCTTCGACGGCCGCCCGGCCGCACCGCCGCCCTGACCGCTGCGAACCTCGAGATACCCGCCGGCGGCCAACTTCTCGAGATGGTGGCGGGCCACGTTGGCGTGGAGCTCGAACCGTTGCGCCACCTCGGTGGCCGTCACGCCCTCGCTTCGTTCACGGGCGAACAGGTAGATCTGGCGGCGGCTCGGATCGCCGAACGCCGAGGTGACGGCGGCTACAGCCGCAGAGAACTCGTCGGGACTGAGTCCCATGGCTCGTAGTGTACGTGCGGTCATGTCGAGCCCCTCAGACATCGTCGGCGCGGTCGTCGAGCCCGTTTTGCACCGTTCCCTGGCCGAGTTGGGCCTGGTCGAGTCGGTCACGGTCGACGGCAGCGCGGCCGAGGTCACCGTGGCCCTGGTCGTCGACGACCATCCGGCGGTCAGCGAGCTCGACGGCCGGATCGCCGAGGCCCTGTCGGCGGCGGGCATCCGGGAGGCGCGGGTGCGCCACACCGTGCTCGACGACGACCGCCGCACGGCGATCGTCGACCGGCTGCACGCCGGTGGCACCGTGCCGTTCAGCGATCCGGCGTCGAGCACCCGGGTGCTGCTGATCTCGTCGGGCAAGGGTGGCGTCTGGAAGTCGTCGGTGACCGTCAACCTCTCGCTGGCGCTGGCCCGCATGGGCAAGCGGGTGGCGGTGGTCGACGCCGACGTCTGGGGGTTCTCGATCCCCGCCATGCTCGGGATCGACCACGGCCCGATCCTGATCGACCAGCGCATGATCATCCCGCCGGTGGCCTACGGCGTCACCTGCGCGTCGATCGGGTTCTTCGTGCGGGAGGACCAGCCGGTCGTGTGGCGGGGACCCATGCTGCACAAGGCGCTCGAGCAGTTCCTCACTGACTTCTACTGGGGCGACCCCGACTACCTCGTCGTCGACATGCCCCCCGGCACCGGCGACATCGCCATCTCCCTGGCCGGCTTCCTCCCCACCGCCGAGGCGTATGTGGTCACCACGCCGCAGGCGGCGGCCCAGCGGGTCGCCCAACGGGCGGGCCTGATGTTCCAGACGCCCAACATCAAGATCCCCGTGCGGGCGGTCATCGAGAACATGAGCTGGTTCACCGGCGACGACGGCACGCGCTACGAGCTGTTCGGCGCTGGCGGTGGCGCGCTGCTGGCCGAGAAGCTCGACGTGCCCCTCATCGGGCAGGTGCCGCTGGTGAGCGAGCTGCGCGAGGGCGGCGACAGCGGCCGCCCCATCGTGGTGGCCAAGCCCGAGTCGGAAGCGGCGGCTGCCTTCGCTGGCATCGCCGAATGGGTCGAGACCCATCGCCCCACCAAGCGTCGCAACGCCGCCCTTCGGGTCGGCTGAAGCGGGCCTCTAGAAGACGAAGCGCTCGATGCTGTCGGCCAGCTCGATGGGCATGTCGCCCTGGATGCTGTGGCCGGCGTCCTCGAACCGCTCGACGAGCCCGTCGGGTTGCAGCTCGCGGAACCGAGCCTCGTCCTCGGCGCGCAGCACTGAGTCATCGCGCATGCCGCGGGCCAGGAGGATCGGGACCTTGATGCCACGAAGGGTGTCGAGCAGCGCGTCGTAGGCGGGCCGATCGGGGGGAGGTGCATCTGGCGACTGTGCGTGGATGGCGCCGGCCCGCCAGCGCGAGTGGCGCCAGACCCAGCTGCCGTCTTCCTGTTGGACGGCGTTGTGCAGGATCCCGCGGCGCATCGACGACTCGCTCCGCGTCGGGTTGAACTGCATCGTGCGGGCGAGGATCTCGTCGAAGCTCGGGAAGCTGGTGGGCCCGTTGACGAAGTCGACGATGTGCTGCGCGTTCTCGCGGTTGATCCCCGGCATCGAGTCGACGAGCACCGCCTTGCGCACGAGCTCCGGCGCCAGCCCGGCGAGAGCGATGGTGGTGATGCCACCGAAGGACATGCCGACGACGGCCTTGGCGTTGGGCGCCAGCTTTCGCACGACGACCGCGACGTCCTCGGCGGCGCCGACGCGTTGGCGGTCGGCGAGCTGGCGCTCACCGGGGCCGTCGGAGTGGCCGTGCCCGGGGAGGTCGATGGCCACCAGCGGCCGGGGCCGCAGGGCGAGTGCGACGGTGTCCCAGGTGTGGGCGTTCTGGGAGCCGCCATGCAGCAGCACGAGCTCGGGCTCACCCTCGCCCCACACGAGGGCGCTGAGCCGGCGGCCGGGCTCGACCTCGACGAACTCCCGGCGGACAGCCGGCGAACCGTCGTAGGGCAGCCCGTACTCGGCCGCGTTCTCGTGGAACAGGCCGAACTCGTCGTAGTCGACCATCTGGGGCTTGCTCATGCGAAGCGGCGGGCGTCCTCGGCGGCGTACTTGGCGACGATGGTGTCGGTGGCCGCGGTGCGCTCGAGGGCGTCGACCACCTCGGCGAGGCGCGAGGCGGGAATGGCGCAGGTGGCGTCGGTGGCCGGCATGCCGGTGCGGACTCGGGAGAGCGCACAGCCGACCGACGCCACGACGTCGCCATGCTCCTTGGCGGCCGCCACGATGTGGCACTGGGGCTTGCCCTCGATGCGGACGCCCGGCAGCGCGTCCGACAGCACCATGAGGGCGCGTGCCGACAGGCGGGATCCCGGGAACCATGTCCATCGTCACCCAGCCGGACTCGAGGAGGGCGGCGACGTCGGAATGGGTGGCGGCCTCCTCGAGGCCGATGAAGCCGTGGGTCAGGCTGCCGACCGAGCAGTTGCCGTGGTCGGCGGCGACGGTCGAGAAGGTCCGGTCGACGGCCTTCATCCAGAAGACGCAGCCCGCCGGCACCCGGCCGGTGCGACCGTCGGGCATCGGCGCCGGCATCGGCGCGTCATAGGCCGCAACGCCGGCCGGCACCTCGGCGGTGAAGGTGATGGCGATGGGCGGCGCCGTGGGATGGATCGACGCGTCGAGGCGGCCGGCCAGAGCGGCCCAGTCCTGGGTGATGGTCACGCGGTTCCTTCTGTCGGGGGAGCGGGGGTGCCGCTGCTACTTCTTGGCGGCTTCGTAGTACGGGTTGGTGCCCGACGCATGGTCGGTCACGTCGATCACCTTGACGATCTCGGGCACCGACTCGCGGATGGCGACCTCGATCCCCTGGCTGAGGGTCACCGGCGCCATGCCGCAACCGGCGCAGCCGCCGCCGAGCCGCACGTACGCCGTGTCGTTCTCGACCGCCACGAGCGTCGCCTCGCCTCCGTGGGAGGCAATCGCCGGGTTGATCTGCAGCTCGAGCACCTTGGCCACGCGCTCGGCCACCGGGCCGGTGAGGTCGGGCAACGGCCCGCCGAACGACGGTGATGCCGGGGCCGCCGGCTGCGGCGGCTTGTTGGGGTTGAGGATGACGAGCCCGGGGTTGAGCAGGTCGCGGCTCATGTCGAGGCTGGCGCCCCGCAGCCGGTCGATGCTGCCGGCGGGGATGACGACCGCGATGTCGTCACTGTGCTGCACGGCGTCGTCGGCCGTCGCCTCTTCGACGGTGTCGAAGTAGAGGTCATAGGCGTAGTCGCCCCCGGCGGCACCGACCACCTCGACCCAGAGGGCGAGTTGGTCGCCGTTGGCCTCGCCGGAACGGATCTCGAGCACCCGCTTTCTCGCCCGGTCGGTGATGGTGAGGAGGGGCTGTGCCACCGGATCGCCTGAGGGATCGGTCACCCGGTCATGATACGGCCATGCGCCGTGTCGTCCTCGTCCTGCCGACGACGACCTACCGGGCGGCCGACTTCGTCGCCGCTGCCGCCGCCCTGGGCGCCGAGGTGGTCGTGGCGTCCGAGGCGGCGCCGCCACTCGCCGTCTCCGTGGTGGTCGACCTCGACGATCCCGACGGCGCTGCCCAGGTGCTGGCTGATCTGGACGACCGGGGGCCGGTCGACGCCGTCGTGGCGGTCGACGACCGGGGCGCCGTCGTGGCCGCTGCCGCCTCGGCCCGGCTGGGCCTGCCCCACAACCCACCCGACGCGGTGAGCGCCACCCGGGACAAGGCCGAGATGCGGCGCCGGCTGGCCACTGGTGAGGTGCCGCAGCCGGCCTTCACGGTGGTGCCGGCCGGCGGCGACGTCGCCGAAGCGGCGGCGGTGATGGGGTTCCCGGTGGTGGTGAAGCCGACCGGGCTGTCGGGCAGCACCGGCGTCATCCGGGCCGACGATGCCGGCGGGGCCGCCGCCGCCGCCGACCGCATCGCGCCGCTGTGGGACGGCGAGCTCCTGGTGGAGCGGTTCGTCCCCGGGCCGGAGGTGGCGGTGGAGGGCCTGCTCCGCGACGGCGAGCTCGAGGTGCTGGCGGTCTTCGACAAGCCCGATCCGCTCGACGGCCCCTTCTTCGAGGAGACCATCTACGTCACGCCCTCCCGGCACCCGGCAGCGATGCTGGCGGACCTCGGGCGGGTGGTGGCCGCCGCGTGCGCGGCGGTCGGCTTGCGTGAGGGACCGGTGCACGGCGAGGCCCGCCTGTCGCCGGCCGGGCCGGTGGTGATCGAGGTGGCCGCCCGCTCGATCGGGGGGCTGTGCTCGCGGGCGCTCACCTTCGGCGCCGGCGTGTCGCTCGAGGAGGTGATCCTCCGCCACGCCCTCGGTCTCCCGAGCGCCGGGCTGCAACGCGAACACGGCGCGTCCGGGGTGATGATGCTGCCCATCCCCCGCAGCGGCGTGTTCGAGTCGGTCGGCAACCAGGACGCGGCCCGGGCCGTCCCCGGGGTCGCCGGTCTGGAGATCACCATCGCACCGGGTCGAACCGTGCGGGCCCTCCCGGAAGGTGACCGCTACCTCGGCTTCCTCTTTGCCCGGGCCGGGTCCCCCGGCGAGGTGGAGGACATCCTCCGCCGGGCGTCCTCGCTGCTCGAGGTGACGATCAGCTGAGCTCGAGGTCGAGCGGCAGGTAGGTCGCCAGCAGGTCGTGGTAGCGGTCGGCCAGGACGGTCGAGGCGGGGTCGAGATTGGTGATCACGGCGAGGCCGGTGGGCGCGACGTCGATGACCTCGATGTCGAGATCGGGGCGGTGGTCCCGCAGGCACGGCAGCAGCTTCCAGACGTCGCCGCTCCACACCACCGTGGTGCGTTCCCGGCTGGAGGTCACCGCGTCGATCGGCACGCAGTCGTGGACGAGCACCGTGGCCCCCGGCGCCGCCCATCGCTCGACGTTGAGGAAGTCGAGCAGGGCCTGCTCGAAGAGGTGCAGCCCGTCGATGAAGGCAAGGTCGACGGCCACCGGCTCGTGATTGGCGAAGAACTCGTCGCTGGTCGCCCCCACCAGCTCGGCCGCGACTGGCTGGGTCAACGAGCCCGGCAGGGCCGGGTCGACGCCGATCGCGCGCGTCCCGGGTCGTGCCAGCGCGAGCGAATGGCCCTCGTGCACCCCGATCTCCAGATACACGGCCGGCCGCAGCCGCTCGTGGAAGCCGTCGAGCACCGCGTAGTAGTCGAGCAACCCGATCCCCACCCCGCGATCCTGCCCCGCCGCCCCCAACCCCATCGAGTTCTGGGCACTTTCGCTCGCTGAGCGAGAGTTATTGCCCAGAACTCGGGATGGTGGGGCGGCATCTAGCCTCGACCGCGCATGCGTGTGCTCCTCGTCTCGACCTACGAGCTCGGCCATCAGCCGCTCGGGGTGGCCACCGCGGCGTCAGCGCTGCGGGCGGCCGGGCACGACGTTCGGGTCGTCGACCTGGCCGTCGACCCCTGGGATCCGGCACTGGTCGACGAGGCCGACACCGTGGCTGTCTCAGTGCCGATGCACACGGCGATGCGGCTGGCCGACGAGGTGATCGCCACCGCCCGGCGACGGGCACCGGGCCTGCCGGTCTGCGTGTTCGGGCTCTACGCCGGGCAAGCCGCCGGCGTCGACCGGGCCATCGCCGGGGAGTTCGAGGCGGAGCTGGTCGAGTGGGCGGCCGACGCCACCGGCGGCACCTCGGCCCCGCTCGGTCGCCTGCCGTCGGTGGTGCCCGACCGCGACGGGCTCCCGCTCCTCGACCGCTATGCCCGCCTGCTCCACGACGGCGAGGCCCGGCCGGCGGCCGCAGTCGCCGCCAGTCGGGGCTGTGCCTCCCGGTGCCGGCACTGCCCGGTGCCGGTCGTCTACGACGGTCGCACCCGCATCGTCGAGCAGGCCGCCGTGGTGGCCGACGTCGAACAACTGGTGGCCGCGGGTGTTGCCCACATCACCTTCGCCGATCCCGACTTCCTCAACGCCGTGCATCACTCGATGCGCACCTTGCGAGCGGTGCACGAGCGCTTCCCGCACCTCACCTTCGACGTGACCACCAAGGTCGAGCTGATCCTCCGGCATCGGGGTCTCTGGCCTGAGCTCGCCGAGCTCGGCTGCCTCTTCGTGGTGTCCGCCCTCGAGTGCGTCGACGACCACGTGCTCGGCATCCTCGACAAGGGCCACACGGCGGCGGATGCAGCCGAGGCGGTCGCCGTCGTTCGTGCCGCCGGCATCGACCTCCGCCCGTCGCTGCTGCCGTTCACGCCATGGACCACGCTCACCTCGCTGGTCGACCTGGTCGACTTCGTCGCGACCAACGATCTCGCCCCCAACGTCGAGCCCGTGCACTGGACCATCCGCCTGCTCCTTCCAGCCGGCTCGTTGCTGCTCGGCCGGCCCGAGCTGGCTCCCCACCTCGGCGACTACGACCCGGCCGCGCTCTCGTACCGGTGGACGGCCGCTGATCAGCGCGTCGACGAGCTCCAACGCGAGCTGGCGGCATTGGTGGAGGTGGCAGTCGACGCCGAGCAGACGCCGGTGGCGGTCTTCCGCCAGGTGGCCGCCGCCATCCGCCGTGCCGCCGGGCTCGATCCGGCGCTCGCGGTCGATGTGGTCGACGACACCTGCCGCCCGCGGCTCAGCGAGTCGTGGTTCTGCTGCGCCGAGCCCACGGAGTCCCAGCGTGTGCTCCTCGGGCCAGGGCCCGTCAGAGGTGGTCGCTAGCGATGGCAGCCGGGGTCGTCGACCGCGTGCGGGACCGGCCAACGGAGGTGGGGCTGGCCGACGCCCGAGTGACCTTGACCTGGGTCGAGGTCAACGACCTCTTCAACCGGGCTGCGAACTTCTACCGCTCGCTCGCCCTCGATGGGCGACGCGTCTGCGTGTTCGCCGAGAACTCGGCCGAGACCTTGGTCGCCTACCAGGCTGGCGTGCTCGCCGGCATCTCGACGGTGGCCGTCAGCTTCCATCTCACCGCCGAGGAGCTCGTCTACATCCTCCGTGACTCCGACACCGCGGTGGTGGTTTGCGGCCCCGAGACCGTCGAGCGTGCCCTGGAGGCGGCGGCGCAGGTGAGTGGCGTCCGGGTCGTCGGCTGGCGCAGCGAGGGCGTCGAAGGCGTGTCCTCCTGGGAACAGGCGCTGGCCGAGGCATCCGACAGCGAGCCGCCGCGCGCGGTGCGCCCGCTGCCCCACCTGCACTACACCTCCGGCACCACCGGCTTCCCCAAGGGCACCGACTCCCCGCCGGCGATGGTTCCCGGGGGCGACGACGTCGATGACCACCTCCGCCTGCTCCTCGAGCGGATGCTCGTCAATCCGGACGGCGGCGGGGTGTTCCTGGTGGTGAGCCCGCTGTACCACGTGGGCACGCTCACCAGCTCCAAGGCCATCTTCTTCGGCACCGCCATGATCGTGCAGGGCCGGTTCGATGCCGAGGGCACGCTCGCCAACATCGACGGCTACGGCGTGACCACGTCGGTGATGGTGCCGACCCACTTCCAGCGGCTCCTCGCCCTGCCCGACGAGGTCAAGGCCCGCTACGACCTCTCCACCCTCGAACGGGTGGCCCACACCGGCGCCATCTGCCCGGTCGACGTGAAGCGGGCCATGATCGACTGGTTCGGCCCGGTCATCGCCGAGGGCTATGGCGCCACCGAGGCCGGCACGACGAACTTCATCACTTCGGCGGAGTGGCTGGCGCACCCCGGCTCGGTCGGCCTCACCATCCCGCCCTTCGAGCTCCTCGTCCTCGACGACGAGGGCAACCTGCTCGGGCCCCACCAGGAGGGCCGGCTCTGCTACCGCGACACGACCGGCCGCGGCGTCGTGTACCACAACCGTCCCGACGCGACAGCCGATGCGACCATCGAACCGGGCGTGTTCACGATGGGCGAGATCGGCTACGCCGACGACGAGGGCTACGTCTACATCACCGACCGCGCGTCCGACATGGTGATCTCCGGTGGCGTCAACGTCTACCCGGCCGAGGCGGAGCGGGTCTTGATCGAGCATCCCGGCGTGCTCGACGTGGCGTGCATCGGTGTGCCCGACGCCGACATGGGCGAGCAGCTGAAGGCGCTCGTCATCCCAGCTGATCCCGCGGACCCGCCGAATGCCGACGAGCTCATCACCTACTGTCGGGCGCGCCTGGCCGGCTTCAAGTGCCCGAGGTCGGTCGACCTCGTCGGCGACATCGGGCGCAACGCGATGGGCAAGGTCAACCGGAAGCGCCTGCGCGCCCCCTACTGGGAGAGGAGCTCGAACTGATGGCCGAGGGCACGAGCGTCCAGCCGTTCCGCATCGCGGTGCCCGACGAGGTCTTGACCGACCTCGACGTGCGCCTGGCCCGCACCCGCTTCCCCAACGAGATCGAGGGCATCGGCTGGGACCAGGGCACGCCGCTTGCCTATCTCGACGAGCTGGTCGAGTACTGGCGCCACGGCTACAACTGGCGGGCGCATGAGGCCCGCCTGAACGCCTACGAGCACGGCACCACGGTGGTCGACGGGCAGCAGGTGCACTTCATGCACGTGCGGTCGCCCCATGCGAGCGCCACACCGCTGGTGCTCTGCCACGGCTGGCCGGGCTCGATCGTCGAGTTCCTCGAGACCATCGGCCCGCTCACCGACCCCCCTGATCCTGCCGACGCCTTCCACCTCATCATCCCGTCGCTGCCCGGTTACGGCTTCTCCGGTCCGACGACGCAACTGGGTTGGACGCCCCGCCGCATCGCCGAGGCCCTCGGCGAGGTCGTCGACCGCCTCGGCTACGACCGCTACGGCGTGCAAGGTGGCGACTGGGGATCGTTCGTCGTCTGCAACATGGCCGACCTCCGGCCCGACCGGGTCATCGGCCTCCACGTCAACTATCTCGCCGTGCCGCCGCCGAAGGGCGAGGCCGCTCCCGAGAACCCGCTGCGCGCTCGCATCAATGCCACCGGCTCCGGCTACCAGCAGATCCAGGGAACTAAGCCGCAGACCATCGGGTACCTGCTCGACGACTCGCCGGCGGGCCTTGCCGGCTGGATCGTCGAGAAGTTCCGGGAGTGGAGCGACTGCGACGGCGACGTGGGGCGCTCGTTCACCAAGGACCAGCTGCTGACCAACGTGATGGTCTACTGGGTCACCCGCACCGCGACCTCGGCTGCCCGCCTCTACTGGGAGACGCGCCAGGCCGGCAGGGACACCCTCCCCCAGGCGCCCGTGACGGTTCCCACCGGAGTCGCCGTGTTCCCCAAGGAGGCGGGTCGCTCCCTCCGCTCGCATGCCGAGCGCCGCTACAACATCGTCCATTGGACCGAGCCGCCGCGAGGCGGCCACTTCGCGGCGATGGAGGTTCCCGAGCTGTTCGTCGACGACGTCCGCACCTTCTTCCGTGGGGTTCGCTGACCGTCCAGGTCTAGGTTGACGCCATGCACGTCGGCGTCTTCTTCCCCACCAAGGAGCACGGCACCATCGACGAGATGGTCGCCCTTTTCGCTGCGCTGCGAGAGCAGGGCTTCACGTCGGGGTGGCTGCCCCAGAGCTTGGGACTCGACGCCCTCACCCTGCTCGCCATCGTGGGTCGCGAGGTCGACGGTCTCGAGCTGGGCACGTCGGTGGTGCCGACCTACCCCCGGCACCCGATCAGCCTGGCCGCCCAGGCACTGACCGCCAACGCCGCGACCGGCGGCCGGCTCCGCTTGGGCATCGGCCTCTCGCACAAGGCTGGCATCGAAGGGCGCTACGGCCTGTCCTACGAGAAGCCGGCCCGCCACATGCGCGAGTACCTGTCGGTGCTGATGCCCTTGCTGGCCGACCGACGGGTCGACTTCGAGGGCGAGACGCTCACGGGCAAGACCGAGCTGACCGTTGCCGGCGCCACCGCCCCGCCCGTGTTCCTCGCTGCACTCCAGCCGTTGATGCTCAAGCTCGCCGGCGCCGAGGCGGACGGCACCATCACCTGGTGCACCGGCCCGGTCACCATCGAGGAGCAGGTCGTGCCGATCATCACCAAGGCGGCGGCCGACGCTGGTCGACCGGCGCCCCGGGTCGTCGTGGCCCTCCCGGCCATCGTCACCAACGACGAGGCAGATGGGCGGGTCAAAGCCGGTCTCCAGCTGGAGGGCTACGAGAACATCCCGGTGTACCGGGCCGTGCTCGATCGCGAGGGCGTGCACGGGCCGGCCGACATCTCGGTCGTGGGCGACGAGGCGTCGTTCGCCGCCCAGGTCAAGCGGCTCGAGGACATCGGCGCCACCGACTTCGTGGCCATCCCGTGCGGCACCGCCGAGGAGCGCGACCGCACCCAGGCCTACCTCGCCTCGCTGATCTCCTAGCCGTCGCCGTCGGCGGCGCTGCGGATGGCGGTGTGCAGGGGAGCGAAGTTGCCGGTCTTGAGCACGACCGGGACCTTGAGTCTCGCCATCTCCCGGCGGACGTTGTCGCCGACCACAGCGGTGAAGGCGATGACCGCCACGTCCGGGTGGTCGGCGCGCAGGCGGGGGATGGCTTCGTAGCCGTTCATGCGAGGCATCATCAGGTCGACGACGGCCACGTCGGGCTCGTTGGCGGCGCACAGCTCGAGCGCCTCGAGGCCGTCGCTGGCCTCGCCGGCGACCTCGTAGCCATGGGTCTCGAGCTGCAGGCGCAGCATGAGGCGGACGTCGGGCTCGTCGTCGCAGATGAGGACGCGCAGGGGCGCGGCGCCGTCGGTGCCGTCGAGCGCAGCCATCGTGCGAGGGTAGCGATCGGCCTCGGGACCAGCGGCGCGCCGTGACCCTCCTAGAGTGAGCGCCATGATGGATGTTCGTATCGGAGTGACGTATACGGCCAAGGAGCTCGACGTCGAGCTGCCGTCTGGCAGTGAGACCGCCGAGATCAAGGCCCAGGTCGAAGCTGCGCTGACTGGCGGCGCCGGCTCGGTGCTCTGGCTCACCGACCACAAGGGACGTCAGGTCGGTGTACCGGTCGAGAAGATCGCCTACGTCGACATCGGCTCCTCCTCGGCCGAGCGCCGCATCGGCTTCGCCGGCAGTTGACCGTCCCGAGGTAGCGCTGCCTGGGCTGCTCGACCGGCGCCTGCTCTTCGTCACCGGGAAGGGCGGCGTCGGCAAGACCACCATCGCCGCCGCCCTGGCGATGCTGGCGGCCGGCCAGGGTCGGCGCACCCTGGTCTGCGAGACCGACGGGAGCGGCCACCTTGGCCAGCTGCTGGAGGCCGGCCCGCTCGCCTTCAAGGGGCGGGAGGTCCAGCCGCTGCTCTCGGCGATGACGATGAACACCGAGGAGTCGCTGAAGGAGTACCTCGCCCTTCAGCTCAAGGTGCCGCTGCTCTCCCGCATCGGGCCGCTGGCCCGCGCGTTCGACTTCATCGCCAATGCCGCGCCGGGCGTCAAGGAGATCCTCACCGTCGGGAAGCTGGGCTGGGAGGTCAAGGAGGACCACTACGACCTCGTGGTGGTCGACGCCCCGGCGACCGGCCACGTGGTCGGCCAGCTGCGTGCACCCCAGGCGATCAACGAGCTCCTGTCGGTCGGGCTGGTCCGGGAGCAGACAGGTTGGCTGGTCGATCTGCTCGGGGATGCGGCCGTGACGGGCGTCGTCGTGGTGACCGCGCCGGAGGAGATGCCGGTGGTCGAGGCGCTCGACCTCGTGGGGCAGCTGGCGGCCGACGACGTCGGCGCCGGCACCGCGGCCGTGGTCGTGAACCGCGTCCTGCCCGAGCTGTTCGGCCGGGGCGAGGAGGTGGTCTTCGACCGCCTGTGCGAGCCGGGCAACCGCGGCGCCCTCCAAGCGGCCGCCGGCGATGCTGCCGGCACCGTGCTCGACGCCGCCCGGCTGGCCGTGACCCTGCGCCGCAACCGGGCCGAGCACCTCTCGGCGCTGCGGGCCGGTCTCGACCCGTCGCTGCCCATGCTCTACGTGCCCGAGCTGTTCGCCCGCACCCACGGTGTTCGCGCCCTACGCCAGGTCGCCGATCACCTGGCGGAAGAACTGTGAACCTCGAACAGCTACTGGCGGCGAAGGAGATCGTGGTCACCTGCGGGTCGGGCGGCGTGGGGAAGACCACGACGGCGGCGGCCCTCGGCACGCTGGCCGCCACCCAGCTGGGAGGCAAGGTCCTCGTGCTGACCGTCGACCCGGCGCGGCGGCTGGCTGATGCCATGGGGATCGGGCCGCTCGGCAACGTCGCCGTGCAGGTGCGGCCGGAGGTGTTCGCCGCAGCCGGTGTGGAGCCGCGCGGCGAGCTGTGGGCCGCCATGCTCGACACCAAGCAGAGCTGGGACGACTTGGTCGAGCGGCACGCGCCCGACGCCGCGACCCGGGAGGCCATCCTCGCCAACCCGCTCTATCGCAACATCACGTCGAAGTTCGTCCAGAGCCACGACTACATCGCCATGGAGCGCCTCTACGAGCTCCACGCCTCGGGCGACTACGACCTCATCGTCGTCGACACCCCTCCGTCGCGGAACGCCATCGACTTCCTCGAGGCGCCCGCCCGCATGGCCGAGTTCTTCAGCAGCCGCTTCCTGCGCCTGCTGATCGCCCCGGCCCGCAACCGGTTCGTCAACGTCGCGTCGCGACCGTTTTACACCGTGGCCGACCGCATTCTCGGCTCCCAGTTCCTGGAGGACATCGCCGAGTTCTTCATCCTCTTCCAGTCGATGTACGCCGGCTTCGTCGAGCGGGCCCACGCCGTCGAACGGGTGCTGGCCGACCGGCGCACGACCTTCGTCGTGGTGACCACCCTCGAGGCATCGCCGGTGCGGGAGGCGGAGTTCTTCGTCGAGGCGCTGGCCGCCAAGCACCTCCATCTCGGCGCGGTCGTGCTCAACAAGGTGCTGCCGGGTTACCTGCTCGACGAGGACGCGGCCACTGTGGCCGGTCGGCTCCGCGCCGACGGCCCGGCCGTGGCGGCGGCCGCCGGCGTACAGCTCGGTCCGGCCGCCGAGGTGGGGCGCGTGCTGGCCGAGGTGGGCGACAGCTTCCTCAACTTCCAGGTGGTGGCCAAGCGGGAGGCAGAGCAGCGCGCCGAGCTGTCGGTCGGGACGGAGGTGGTTGCCACCGTGCCGTACCAGGACCACGACATCGTCGACCTCGCCGGGCTGGTGCAGCTGGCCGACCACCTCCGCCGGTAACACTGGGCCCGTGCTCGACTATCACCTGCATCTCTGGGAGCACGGCCAGCGCTCGCTCGACGCCACCCTCGAGCAGGTCGCCGCCTACTGCGAGCACGCCCAGGCCGAGGGTGTGACCGAGATAGCCCTGACCGAGCACTTCTACCGGTTCCGCCAGGCGGAGGTCCTGCGGGGTTGGTGGGACGAGGACGAGGCCGACCAGGGACTCCGTTCGGGAATGCGCCAGTACTGGGACGACGAGCAGGGCGGCGATCTCGACCGCTACGTCGAGGTGGCCCTGGCGGCCAAGGCCGCCGGCCTCCCCGTCGTCGTCGGGCTCGAGGTCGACTACTTCCGTGGCCGCATGGACATCGTCGAGCGCCTCCTCGCCGGTTACCCGTTCGACGTCCTGCTCGGCTCGGTGCACTGGCTCGGCGCATGGGGCTTCGACAACAACGCGGTGCCGGCGTTCGCAGCCGAGTGGGAGGCTCGCAAGGTCGAGGCGGTGTGGGACGACTACACCACGTCGCTCGAGGAGCTCGCCGCATCGGGCACCTGCGACGTGCTGGCTCATCCCGATCTCTGCAAGGTCTTCGGCCACGTACCCGGCGCACCGGACGAGTTCTACGACCGCATGGCCGAGGCGGCGGCCAGCTCGGGCATGGCCGCCGAGGTGTCGTCGGCCGGGTGGCGCAAGCCGATCGACGAGGCCTATCCGGCGCCCCCGCTGTTGGAGCGGTTCAAGGCGCGCGGCGTGCCGGTGACGACGGCGTCCGATGCGCATCGGCTCGCCATCGTGGCCGACCGGCGAACTGACGTGCGCAGTCTCCTCACCGCTGCCGGCTACACGTCGCTGCGGGCCTACGCCGCCCGGACCCCGCGCGACGTGGACATCTGATGGCGACCCTCGCCGAGCTGGCGCGGGCCCACACCCAGCTCGATGCCGCCCAGCTGGCCCACCTCCAGCGCCTGGTCGCGTCATGGGGCCCGCTCGCCGACCTCTGCTTCAGCGATCTGCTGCTGTTCGTGCCAGTCGACGGGACCGACCACCACGTCGTCGTCGGCCAGGTGCGCCCCACCACCAACCAGACGGTGTACCGCCAGGACCTGGTGGGCGAGGTGTTCCTTCCGCAGGAGCGCCCGCTGGTGGCCGAGGCGTGGGCGACCGGCGCCAGGACCCAGGGCGAGGCGAGCCGCAACCCGTCCGGCGAGCGAATCAGGGTCCTGTGCATCCCGGTGCGGTGCCGGGGTGAGGTGATCGGGGTGGTGAGCCGCGAGTCGGCCACGACCATCGGGCGCCAACCCGGCGAGCTCGAGCGGACCTACCTGCGCGTGTTCGACTGCTTCGCCGACATGATCGAAGCAGGCACCTTCCCCTTCGCGGCCGACGACCCGGCGGGGGAGGAGTCGCCCCGCGTCGGCGACGGCACCCTCGTGCTCGACGCCGACGGCCGGGTCGAGTACGCCTCACCCAACGCGGTATCGGCCCTGCACAAGGTCGGCCTGCACGCCAACGCTGAAGGCATGCGGCTCGGGGAGCTGGGGCTCGAGGAGGTGGGCATCCTGTCGGCGATGGCCATGGGCGCGCCCGTCACCGAGGAGATCGAGCGGGGCCAGGACGTGAGCGTCCTCCTCCGCTGCCTGCCCATGCTCGATGGCGGCAAGGTCATCGGTGCACTCGTCCTCCTGCGTGACGTGTCCGAGCTGCGCCGCCGTGACCGTCTCCTCAACACCATGGATGCGACCATCCGGGAGATCCATCATCGGGTGAAGAACAACCTCCAGACCATCTCCTCGTTGCTCGGGCTCCAGGGCCGCCGGCTGAGCTCGCCCGAGGCCAAGGCGGCGCTGGAGGAATCGGTCCGGCGCATCCGCTCGATCGCCCTGGTGCACGAGACCCTGTCCAGGGAGACGGGCGACGACGTCTCGTTCAACGAGATCGTGCGCCCGCTGGTGCGGATGGTGGAGGAGAGCCTCCTGTCACCGGAGCGGCCGGTTCGGGTGACGGTCGAGGGCGATGCTGGCTCGCTGCCGGCCAGTGTGGCGACCCCGCTGGCCGTGGTGCTGACCGAGCTGGTGCAGAACGCCGTCGACCACGGCTACCCCGAGGGCTCGGGCGACGGCGCCGACGGCAGTGTGGTCGTCTCCCTGCACAACGACGGCGAGGAGCTGGCGCTCTGCGTCTCCGACGAGGGCGTTGGCCTGGCACCGGGCTTCCGGTTGGAGGACGCCACCGGGCTGGGCCTGTCGATCGTGCGCAGCCTGGTGATCAGCCAGATCGAGGGCTCGATCGAGATGCGCGCCAACCCGGCGGGGGGCACGGTCGTCGAGGTGCGCGTCCCCCTGCGGGAGCGGGACGACGAGAGCCGCTCGAGCTAGCTAGCCGCGCCAGCTCATGTTGGGCGCTGGGATCTCGCTTCGCTGCCCGTGCCGCCCGTGCCGCCCATGACGAGCAGTGACTGCATGCCGGCGTCGAGGAGTCCGATGGCGAAGTCGAGCTGCTCGCTGGATCGCTGTGCCGCCGCGGCGATCTTCCGTGGTGTGGCGCTCCCGGCCTGAAGCCGGCGACTGGTCACGGTCGCGACGGCGACGCTGCCGAGCCAGAGGTGGTGCCTGACCGCTTCGACTTGCTCCGCGGTGTCGGGGTCGAAGCCAGCTTCGATCAGGAGTGACACGGTCGCCTGTCGAAGGCGCCGAGTCGTGGGTGTGTGTGCGGTCGACCGGGACACCAGTGCGTCCAGGCCGGGATGGGCGAGAACGGCCTCGAACGACGCTCGGGTGATCATGGCGAGGCGCTCGAGGGGAGGGCCGAGCGTTCGATCGGGAAGGGGGACGGTCGACAGCACCGTGTCGAGCACCAGCTCGAGGACGGCGGCGCGGTTCGGTACGTGGCGGTAGGCCGCGGCGACGGTGACGCCGAGCTCGTCGGCGAGGACGCGCATCGTCAGACCGTCGACGCCGTCGCGGCGGATGATCTCGAGGGCGGCGGCGGTGATCCGGTCGACGGTGAGGCCGGCATGGCCGGCGCGTCTCGGGGCGGCCACTGCTGCTGGCGTCGACTCGACCGTGGCGGCGTCTGCCCGGAGCGCTCTTGACCTGGCCATCCACCCTAAGTAAACACTGTTTACCGCTTGCCCGTGCGTGGGGTGGCCGAGATCGATGGAGGGTCGATGGACGAGGTGCTGGTCGAGCGGCGCGGTCACGTGACCGTGTTCACCATGAACCGCCCGGAGAAGCGCAACGCCCATGACCTGGCGATGATGGAGCAGCTGGAGCAGGGGTTCTCGGCCTTCGACGACGACCCGGAGCAGTGGGTTGCGATCGTGACC
The DNA here is from genome assembly GCA_019510095.1 of Acidobacteriota bacterium. GTDB lineage: Bacteria > Actinomycetota > Acidimicrobiia > Acidimicrobiales > CADCSY01 > JAEKLB01. The sequence goes on from JAEKLB010000025.1 coordinate 18,018, forward strand.
GGCGCCGGGGACGTTGCGTTCTCGGCCGGCGGCGACCTCAAGCGGGTGGCCGCCGAGGGAGCGTCGGCCGGCCGCCACGGGCCGCTGAACCGGGAGAGCACCGATCTGTTCGGCATCGGGTCGAGCCCGAAGCCGGTGATCGCGGCGGTCAACGGTCTGGCGGTCGGGGGAGGCATGGAGATCGCCCTGAACTGCGACATCCGGATCGCCTCCGAGAACGCGTGGTTCGGGTTGACGGAGCCGCGGCACGCCATGATCGCCGGGGTCGGGGTCCATCTCCTCCCGCGGATGGTGTCGCTCGGCGACGCCCTCTACACCCTCCTGACCAGTGATCGCATCCCCGCCCAGGAAGCTCATCGCATGGGCCTCGTCCAGCGGGTCGTGCCTTCAGGCGAGCTGCTCGACGAGGCGATGCGTGCCGCCGAGATGATCTGCCTGGGCTCGCAGGTCGCGGTGCGAGCAACGAAGCGCATCGTGAGCTTCCATCGGCGGGCCCTGACCCGTGAGGCCATCGATCTGTCGCACGCCATGCACGAGCTGCTGTATCTCAGCGACGACAGCCGCGAAGGACCTCTGGCCTTCGCCGAGAAGCGCCAGCCGAACTTCACCCACCGCTGGCTGTCGCCCTGAGCGCCTGACGCCCACGGCGACGCGATGAGGTCGACCTCGGTGGTCAGTTGTCGAGCGCGGAGTACGCGCCGGTCCAGAAGTCCTGGATGACTGCCGGTGGCGCGAACGGGCCCGTGAACGCGTCGGTGCTGAGCATGACCCCGATGAGGGCGTTGGTGGGGTCGTTGGACCACACGCTGCCCATGCCTCCTGCCCAGCCGTAGGACCCGATCGACGGCCCGAGACCGGTGCGGCGCACCTGTACGCCGACGCCGAACCCCCAACCCTGCGAGCCGTCGGGGCGGGGACCGGGCGAGCCGCCGGCGACATCGATCTGGTCCGACGTCATGGCGTCGATGGAGGCGCGGGAGAGCAGGCGCGAGCCGTCCGGTAGCCGCCCGCCCGACAGGAGCATCCGAGCGAACGCATGCAGGTCGTCCACCGTCGAGACCAGGCCGGCCGCGCCAGACGGAAAGGCGGGTGGGTTCGCCCATTGGCCATCGGGAGGGTCGAAGACGAACCGTGCGCCGGCTGGGTCGGTGCCGTAGCAGGTGCCGAACCGGCTCATGTCAGTGACGGCGAAGGCGGTGTCGACCATCCCCAGCGGCTCGAACACACGGTCGCGAAGCACGACGTCGAGCGGTTGGCCGGCGGCGCGCGCGATGAGCACGCCGAGGACGTCGGCCCCGTTGTTGTACAGCCAGCGCTGGCCGGGTTGGTAGAGGAGGGGAAGAGTCGAGAGCCGGCGCATCCATTCGTCCGGCGGCGGCGGCACCTGCGGCTCGGGTGGACCGGCGCCGAGCTCGAGCTCGGCCAGCGCGTCGAGGAACGGCTGGGGCCACGGTGCCGCGAAGTCCATGCCGATGCCGAGCCGGAAGGTCAAGACGTCGTGCAGCGTGATCGGCCGCCGGGCGGCCACCGTGGGCCCGTCGATCGGGCCGCGGGGGTCGACGAGCACCCGCCGGTCGGACAGCTCGGGAAGGAGCGCGTCGACGGGATCGTCGAGCCGCAGCTGGTGCTCCTCCACGAGGATGAGCGCCGCCACCGCCACGATCGGCTTGGTCATCGACGAGATGCGGAAGATGCTGTCGCGACCGACACGGTTCGGTTCCCCTCGGGTGAGCCGGCCGGCAACACCGACCTCGACCTCGTCACCTGTGGCCACCAGCCAGGCGACACCGCCGACTTGGTCGTCTTCGACCTGATGTTCCACGGCCCGGGCCAGCCTCGCCAGGCGTTGGGGATCGAATCCGCTCATATGGCCTTCGACGCTACGACGAAGCCCTTACGCCCGGCACCACCTCGTGGTCCGCCGCACAAGGCGGTTCACGTGAACCGCTCATCCGGCGGTCAGGGACAGCGCGACTCGCGCCTCCGCCGTGAGGTGGGATGTGCGACGCCCGTTTCGGTGTGTCGCCAGCCATGCTGTCGGCGGTGATCGACATGACGATCGAGCGGTTCGAAGAGCTCGTTGGGGAAGCGCTCGACGGGATCCCCGATGAGCTCGGCCGACGCATGGACAACGTCGTGGTCCGGGTCGTGGATGAACTCCACTCCGGGCTGCTTGGCCTCTATGAGGGCATTCCACTCACCAAGCGCGGCGACTACGGCGGGATGGTCATGCCCGACCAGATCTCGATCTACCGGAGATCAATCGTGGCGAATGCACACACCGAAGCCGAGGTCGTCCATCAAGTCCGGGTGACGGTCATCCACGAGGTTGCTCACCACTTCGGGATCAGCGACGAGCGCCTCCGCGAGCTGGGCTGGGCCTGACCTCCGGTCGCTGCGACCGTCGCGCAGCCGACGATCGGTGGCAGAGCGCTTGAGTCGAGGTGCCCGGGCTGAGGGGACAGTGATGGCGACGTTATGGGCACCACGATTGACAGCGCCGAGGCCCAACTGTTAGCCGTTGGGCATGGTGAGTCTGCAGCTGTCATTTGACCTTCGATGTGGACCTCTGACGCGTGCGTCGCGGGGCGAGATGTACGCGGCGATGCTCGACATCTGCGAGTGGGCCGACACCCGGAAGTTCGTCTCCGTATGGTTCGGTGAGGGCCACTCCAAGCCCGACGGCTACAACCCGTCGCCGCTTGTGACCGCAGCCGCGGTTGCCGGCCGCACCCGCAACTTGCGATTGCGCCCGCTGATCGTGTCGCCCCTCTACCATCCGATCCGCCTGGCGGAGGACCTCGCGGTGCTCGATCTGGTCAGCGGCGGACGGCTCGATCCCGTGTTCGGCGCCGGCCGGACGCCCCTCCCGCGTGAGCTGTACGGCATCGAACGGCAGACGATCGGCGACACCACCGATGCATGCATCGAGCTGTGCAAGAAGGCGTGGACCGGTGAGCCGTTTGCGTATCAGGGACGGACCATCCGGATCACGCCTCCCCCATTCCAGTCGCCACGACCCCGGCTGATTCGCGCCGGAATGGCAGCGATTGCCGGCCGCCGCGCTGCCCGGGTGGCCGATGGGCTCGCGCATGGCATCGGGACCTCCGCTGCAGTCGAGGCATACGCCGAAGAACGCCGACGCCAGGGCATCGAGGTCGACCCGCCGCCGACCGACGGTCCCATCACCCTCTTCGTCACCGATGACCCGGAGCGGACCTGGCCGCTCGTGGCACCTTATGTGTTGCAGGGCATCAACGACTATGCCGCCGCACCCGGCGGGATCGGCCCAGCCGGCGAGTCGGCGTACGCCACCGCCATGCAAGGTCTCGAAGACCTGCGCAAGTCGCCCTTCCACCAAGTCCTGACTCCCGAGGAGTGTGTCGCCTTCATCGAGGCGATGGGGCCACGAGCGGTGATCATCCTCCGCCCGCTGTTCGGCGGGATCGATCCCGACATCACGTGGCCGAGCTTGGAGCTCTTCGGCTCCGAAGTACTTCCCCGCCTCGACGTGACCGACGAGCTGATCGACATCGGAGCTGCTGGAGCAACGTTGTAACTGCGTGAGCCGGACTGCGTCGCCCAGCGAGCTAGCTGACCCGGCGGGCGGGTGGGCGCCGCAGGGCGCGCCGGTCGTCTTCGGAGGTGCCGCCCCAGACGCCGGCATCCTGGTTCGTGGCCATGGCGTACTCGAGGCACGGGTCCTGGACCGGGCAGGCGGCGCAGACCGCCTTGGCCGCCGCGATGTGCTCGACGGCGCTCCCGGTGGAGCCGATCGGGAAGAAGAGCTCGGGGTCGCTGTGGCGGCAGGACGCCTTGGCCCGCCAACTGTCGTCGGAACCGACGACGCCAGGCGCCGTCCACGTCAGTGCCATACCTGCTCCCCACCCCCATCCCCACAACGAACGTTGTACGGATTCGACTGAACCTAAGTCGTTCCTGGCATGACGTCCATGGTCATCGGTCACAGGGGAGGACGAGGGACAGCACATCGGGTTCGTACGCGATCTCCAGGTCGCTGACCTCGCCCAGGTAGTCGCCGTCCAGCTGGTACGGGAACGGGCCGTGGCCAGCCACCCGGCAGCAGGTGACGTCGAGGCGCTCGTCGACCATCGGGTGGCGGCCGATGCGGGTGCCCGACCCCAGGGTTGACGCCACCATGCCCACGAGCGTGCGGAACCGCAGGGTGCGCAGGGTGACGACCACCAGGGGATGGCCGAAGCCAGCCTCCGGGGCCACGTGGAGCGGGCGATTGCCCAGGTAGGTGTACGGATCGGTGTTGAGCACGATCGTGAAGTAGCCGTCGTCGACCTTGCTGCCATCGGGGAACTCGACCGCGAAGCGGGGCCGGCGGCGGTCGTAGTGCCGGAGCCACGTGGTCAGGGTGGCGTAGGCGAAGAGGGGATGGCCGGCGTAGCGCTTGAGCGTCGACCGCTTCTCGACCTGGGCGACCACCGCGGCGTCGAACCCGAGCCCGGCGTGGAACAGGAAGTAGCGGCCGTTCACCGAGCCCAGCCCGATCCGGGTGATCGAGCCCTGGTCAAGGGCCTCCAGCAGGATCCCGACGCTCTCCATCGGGTCGTTGGGGAGCCCGATGGTGCGGGCGAAGACGTTGGTGGAGCCCCCGGGCAGCACGGCCAGGGCGCAGTCGGTGCCGACCAGGCCGTTGGCCGCCTCGTTCAGGGTGCCGTCGCCCCCCAGCACCACCACGACCTCGGTGCCGCTGGCCGCCGCGCCCTGGGCCAGGCGGCTGGCGTGGCCCCGGCGGCTGGTCTCGGCCAGGGTCACGTCGTGGTCCGCCGACAGCGCCTTCTGGATCACCACCCGGCTGCGGGCCGTCACCGACGAGGCGGTGGCGTTGACCACCAGGAGCAGCTTCACCGATCGGCATCCTTGCGCACCCCAGCAGGGCAAATTGATGACAGCCGCGTTTCCGAACAGGATGTCCCGCCGTGAACGTCGTTGTCTGCGTCAAGCAGATCCCTGATCCGGCAATCCCGGGCCAGCTGGATCCCCAGACCCATTTCATGAAGCGCGAGGGCAAGCTCATCCTCGACGATTCCGATGCATATGGCGTCGAGATGGCCCTGCAGCTGTGCACGGCTGCCGGCGGTGGCGAGGTGACCCTCGTCTCCATGGCCCCCAACAACGAGACCAGCGGCCTCCGTACAGCGCTGGCCATGGGTGCCGCCAAGGCCATCCTCGTCAGCGACGACTCGCTGGCTGGCTCCGACGCCCTCTCCACGGCCAAGGTCCTCGCCAAGGCCATCGAGCGGGCCGGCGAGTACGACCTGGTCCTGGCCGCCACCGAGTCGACCGACGGCTACACCGGCTTCGTCCCCGAGGCCATCGCCGCCCTGCTCGGCCTGCCCTCGGTGACCTTCGCCAAGAGCATCAACATCGAGGGCGGCACCGTCCACGTCCAGCGCCAGACCGAGGCCGGCTACGACGAGGTCACCTCGCCGCTGCCGGCGGTGGTGTCGGTCACGGCCGGTGTGGTCGAGCCCCGGTACCCCTCGTTCAAGGGGATCATGGCGGCCAAGAACAAGCCGGTCGACACCCTGACCGTGTCCGACCTCGGGCTCTCCGGTGTCGGCGGCGCCGCTGCCGGCCAGGAGATCACGGCCGTCGATCCGGCACCCGCCCGCCAGGCTGGCGAGATCGTCACCGACGAGGGCGAAGGCCACCTGAAGATCGTCCAGTTCCTCGAGACCCAGAAGGTCATCTGATGCCGCTGTCGACTGTGTGGGTGCACGCCGAGAACGCCGGCGACAAGCCCAAGACCATCTCCCTCGAGAACATCAGCAAGGCGCGCGAGATCGCCGGCAACGTCGAGGCCTGGTACTCCGGCCCCAACGCCGAGGCCTTCGCCGCCGAGCTCGGCAAGTACGGCGTGAGCAAGGTGTACGCCGTCGACTGCGGTGACTCGCTGCCGAGCATTCCGCTGGCCTCGGCCATGAAGGCCGAGATCGACAAGGGCAACGCGCCCGACCTGATCATGTTCGCCTCGACCTACGACAGCCGCGACGTGCTCGGCCGGCTCACCGTGGGTCTCGATCGTGCGGCCATCACCAACGGGAGCGACGTCATCGTCGACGGCGACACGGTGAAGGTCGGCGAGGCCATCTTCGGTGGCTCGCAGATCGTCAACACTGAGTTCAGGACCGAGAAGCCCTACCTCGCCATGTTCCGCCCCAAGTCGTTCGAGGCGTCGCCGGGTGGCGAGAAGTCAGCCGAGGTCGTCGCGGTCGACGCGCCCGAGAAGGGCAAGGTCACGATCACTGCTCGCCACGAGGAGGAGCGGTCGGGGCCCCAGCTGGAGGACGCCAAGATCGTCGTGTCCGGTGGTCGCGGCCTGGGCGAGGCGGGCAAGTACGAGATGATCGAGTCGCTGGCCAAGCTGCTGGGTGCCGCCCCTGGCGCCAGCCGCGCCATCGTCGACGCCGGGTGGGTGCCGTACAGCTACCAGGTCGGCCAGACGGGCAAGGTCGTGAAGCCCGACATCTACATCGCCGCCGGCATCTCCGGTGCCACGCAGCACATGGTCGGCATGAAGGGCTCCAAGAACATCATCGCCGTCAACAAGGACGCCGACGCGCCCATCTTCACGATCGCCGACCTCGGCATCGTGGGTGACGTGCACAAGGTGCTCCCGGCCCTGATCGAGGCGCTCAAGTCGCGATAGGCCTGGCCGATGACCAGTTCGGAACGGGTGCGCCGCAGGGGGCGCACCCGTTCCGTATTTTTGCGGCCCGGCGCGCGGGTAGGGTCCTCGGATTATGAGGATCATTCTCATTTCTGTTCTCTTGGCCGGGGTGGCGGCGACGCTCCTGGCCGGCTGCGGTGACGACGGCGGCTCCGGCTCGGGCGGGAAGCTCGAGGTGGTCGCCAGCTTCTATCCGCTGGCCGAGGCGGTCCGCCAGGTCGGCGGCGACCGGGTCGAGGTCACCAACCTCACGCCGCCCGGGGTCGAGCCCCACGACCTCGAGCTGACCTCGGACGACATCGATGCCATCGACCGCGCCGACCTCGTCGTCGACATGGGCCACGGCTTCCAGGCCGCGGTGGAGAAGGCGGCTGGTCGGCGCCACGGCCCGACCCTGGCCGTGCTGGATGGGGTGCCTACCCATGGCGGCGACGCCCACGTCTGGCTCGATCCTCAGCGGATGGCCACGATCGTGCGGCTCGTCGCCGGCGCCCTCGGCAAGGTCGACGCCACGTCGGCGACCACCTTCACCGGCAACGCCGGCTTCTACATCCAGAAGCTCACGACGCTCTCGCGCGAGCTCGGTGTGGGACTCCGCGACTGCCAGCGCCACACCATCGTCACCTCCCACGAGGCGTTCGGCTACCTGGCTGAGTCCTACGGGTTGACCCAGACCGCCGTCGCCGGGCTCGACCCCGAACAGGAACCGAATCCGGCCCGCATGGCCGAGCTCCTCGACCTGGTGAAGAAGGACGGCGTCACGACCATCTTCACCGAGAAGTTGGTCTCGCCGAAGGTCGCCCGGTCGGTCGCCCGCCAGGCCCACGTGAAGGTGGCCGTCATGAACCCGCTCGAGGGCTTGACCCACGAGGAGGAGAACGGCGGTGCCGACTACCTGTCGGTGATGCGCGAGAACCTCCGGATCCTGCAGCAAGCACTGGCCTGCACATGACTGCCCGTGAGCCGGTTGTGTCGCTGCACGGCGTGTCGTTCGCGTACGGGGCGGCCGAGGTGCTGAGCGACATCGATCTCGAGGTGCGCCCCGGCGAGTTCGTGGCCCTGGTCGGGCCCAACGGCTCGGGGAAGTCGACGCTGCTCCGCCTCCTGCTCGGGCTGCTACGCCCGCAGGCCGGGGAGATCGAGCTGTTCGGCGGGCCCCCCGACGCCCTGCGCTCCCGCCATCGCCTCGGCTACGTGCCCCAGCGCCCCGGCCTGGCCAATGACCTGACCGCATCGGTTGCCGATGTGGTGGCGGCTGGCCTGTTGTCGCGTGGCCGGTGGTGGGCCCGCCGTCCGGGGCGCCAGCACCAGGCCATCGACCGGGCGCTCACCGCGGTGTCGCTGGCCGACCGGCGCCACGAGCGGATCCGCGATTTGTCGGGGGGCCAGCAGCAGCGGGCCTTCATCGCCCGGGCGTTGGCGGCCGATCCCGAGCTGCTGGTGCTCGATGAGCCGGTGGCCGGCGTCGATGCCGAGTCGCAGCGGCAGTTCCGGGAATCGCTGCTCCACCTCGTGCGAGAGCGCGGCGGCACCGTGCTCCTCGTATCGCATGAGCTGGGCGCGGTGGCCGACGTGCTCGACCGGGTCGTGGTGCTCAAGCGCACCGTGCGGTTCGACGGCCCACCCGCAGAGCTCTCCGGGACCGGCGTGCACCTCGGCGTGCACGACAGCGACCTGCCCTTCTGGCTGGAGCAGGTGGAGTAGGTGCCCTATCCCTTCGATCGTGAGTACATGCAGCTGGCCCTGCTCGCCGGGCTGGTGGTGGGGGCCACTGCGCCACTCATCGGCGTGTACCTCGTGCAACGGCGCCTCTCGCTGCTGGGCGACGGGATCGGTCATCTGGCCTTTGCCGGCGTCGCCGCCGGCGTGCTCGCCGACGTGTGGCCGGTGTGGACGGCGCTGGTGGTCGCCGTCGTGGGTGCCCTGTCCATCGAGCTGCTCCGCGGCCGGAAGCTGGCGTCGGGCGATCTGGCCCTCGCCATCTTCTTCTACGGCGGCATCGCCGGTGGTGTGGTGCTGGCGGGGGCCGGGCATGCGCTCAACGCCAGCCTGTTCACCTACCTCTTCGGGTCGCTTCTCACCGTCGACTCCGGTGACGTGGCCCTGGTGATCGGCATCGGCCTGGCGGTGATCGCCACCGTGGCGCTGCTCGGGGCGGCGTTGTTCGCCAGCGCCCTCGACGAGGAGTGGTCTCGGGTGGCCGGGCTGCCCGTCGGCGTCCTCAACGCCGTCTTCGCCGTCCTCACCGCGGTGACCATCGTGGCGGCCATGCGCGTCGTGGGCATCCTGCTGGTGTCGGCCCTCATGGTCGTGCCGGTGGCGGGCGCCCAGGTCATCGCACGATCGCAACGGGGCGTGCTCGGGTGGTCGGTCGCCATCGGGATGCTGTCGGTCGTTGTCGGGCTCGGCGTGGCCCGCCAGTGGGGGCTGGCCCCGGGCGGCACCATCGTCCTGGTCGCGGTGGCCACCTTCGCGTTGGTCGCGGCGGCAAGTCGGGTCCCAGTGGTTCTCAGGTAGGTTCGCCGTGATGCCCGCCGACCTCCACGACACCATCACCCAGCGGCTGCGGGCAGTGGGTCAGCGCTACACGCCGGGGCGCCGCCAGCTCGTCGACCGGCTGGCGTCGGCGCCTCGCCCGGTCACGATCGCCGAGCTCCTCGACGGTGGCGCCCGGGTCCCCCAGAGCTCGGCCTACCGCAACCTGGCGGTCCTCGAGCAGGCGGGCGTGGTCCACCGCATCGTGACGAGCGACGACTTCGCCCGCTTCGAGCTGGCCGAGGATCTCACCGAGCACCACCATCACCTCATCTGCGCGGTGTGCGGCGGCGTCGAGGACTTCACCGCCCCGCCGGGCCTCGAGCGCACCCTCCTCCGGGTGGCCGGCGAGGTCGCCGGCGCCGCCGGCTTCACCACGCCCACCCACCGCCTCGACCTCATCGGCACCTGCCCGTCCTGCGCCTGACCGCAACCCCGTCGCGAGTTGGCCGGTTGGTTCAGACGAGCGGCCAGGGGTAGGGGCGGTGGTAGTTGTCGGCGATGGGGAAGCGGGCGGCGCGTTGGAGCCACTCGGCTCGGTCGCGCAGGGCGTCGAGCTCCTCGGCGTCGAGGAAGGCTTCGAGCCCGCCCGGTAGGGCGTCGACCATTTGGGCGATGTCGTCGAGCAGCGGTGCGGGCACCGCCTCGCCACCGAACTCCCAGATGACGGTGCGCAGCTTGGGCTCGGGATGGAAGCAGAGGCCCTGGTCGATCGCCCAGATGTTCCCGTCGTCACCGAGCAGGCAGTGGCCGCTCTTGCGGTCGGTGTTGTTGGCGACGATGTCGAAGGCGCAGATGCGTCGCAGGACGTCGTGGTGGGCCTCGTCCTCGACCAGGGTGAAGTGGTGCTGCTCGGGGTCGTGGACCACGAAGCGCTGCATCGAGCCCTCGCCGAGCGGGCCGTCACGCACGATGGTCTCCGGCACGATGCCCCAGCCCAGCAGCGACGAGAGCCGCCACGCGGCAGCCTCCCGCCGGTAGAGGCCGCGCGGGAAGTCCCACAGCGGGCGCTCGCCGCGGCCCGGCTTGTAGATCGCCAGCATCACCTCGGGACCGCACCCGACCTCGACGAGGAACGTGCCGTTCGAGCTCCAGGGCATCCGGCCCTTCACCTCGACCTCCCCGGAGGCGAGGAGGCTCAGGAGCTCTTGTGATGCCCGTTCGTCTTGATGCACGTGTGGCCTTCGGGATCCATGGGCAACCCGCAGAGGGGGCAGGCCGGGCGGCCGGCTGACACCAGCATGGCCGCCTGCACGACGAAGGCATGCACCTGGGCCCGTTGCAGCACCAGGCGCGCCGACCCGCCGATGACGTCGGTGCCGGTCGACTCCTCGTCCTCCTCCTCGGTGATCTCTTCGGCCCGCAGGATGAGCCGGTCGATCGTCTCGTCGAAGGCGACTGCCAGCTGGCCGACCACCCAGTCGGCGATCACCGGCTCGACCAGCTCCTGGTCGGTCGGGATCTCGTCCGCCGCCGGTGCCGGGAGATCGGAGAGCAGGTCGGCGAAGTAGCGGGCGAGGGCAGCGACCTGGGCCTTCTCCAGCTTGAGCGTCATCAGCTCACCGCCGCCGACGGCTTCGATGTAGAAGACCCGCTGACCGGGCGGGCCGACTGCGCCCGTCACGAACCGGTCCACGGGGTCGATGTCGTAGTTCATGCCTGCTGCCTCACGATGGCTTCAGCTCGTCGAGGGGGACGGAGTTGACGGCCAGCACGAGGGGGCCGCCGTTGGCGTACACCACGGTGGTCACCGAACACGGCGAGATGACGATGCGCTGGAAGAGGTCGAGGTGGGTGCCGACGGCAGCGGCGACCGCGGCCTTGATCGGATCGGCGTGCGACACGCACACGATGACCTCGCCCCGGTGTTGGCCGGCCAGCCGGTTGACCGTGTCGATCATGCGCGTCTGCATGTCGGCGAACGACTCGCCCTCGGGGAAGCGGAACCCGCTGGGGTACCGCTGCACGGTCGCCCACTCCGGCTTCTTCGAGAGGTCCTTGAGCCGCTTGCCGGTCCAGGTGCCGAAGTCGCACTCCAGCAGGCCGCGCTCGATCCGCACGCGCAGCTTGCGGCCCTTGGCGATGGGCGCCGCCGTCTCACGGGTTCGCTCCAATGGCGAGGCGTAGACGGCATCGATGCGGGGGAGGCCGGCGATCCGCTCGGCCACCTTGGCTGCTTGTGCCAGCCCGGCGTCTGACAGGTGGAGGCCTGGCGCCCGGCCCGGCAGCGTCGTGCCGGTCGTCGCCGTCTGGCCGTGGCGGACGAAGAGCACGGTCGTCGGCTTGGCTGGGGAGGTCGTTCGAGTCGGGATCGGCGGACCCTACCGGCCGATCCGGTTGACTGGCCCACTGTGGAGGGCGATTCCCTGGAGGCGGTGAACGCCGACATCGTCGAGTGCCGAGCGTGTTCCCGACTGGTCGAGTGGCGCGAGCGGGTCGCCGTCGAGAAGCGGGCGTCGTACGCCCAGGACGAGTACTGGGGCCGGCCGGTCCCTGGTTGGGGTGACCCGGCGGCGACCTTGCTGCTGGTGGGGCTGGCGCCCGCCGCCCATGGCGGCAACCGGACGGGGAGGGTGTTCACCGGCGACCGCTCGGGCGACTGGGTGTTCCGGGCCCTGCATCGCGCCGGCTACGCCAACCAACCCACCTCGGTCTCGCGTGACGACGGGCTCCAGCTCACCGGTGCCTACGTGGTCGCCGCCGTGCGCTGTGCCCCGCCGGCCAACAAGCCGACGCCTGCCGAGCGCGACACCTGTCTGCCCTACCTCCTGCGCGAGTGGCAGCTGCTCGACCGGGTGCAGGTGGTCGTGGCCCTCGGCGCCTTTGCCCACCGGGTGGTGTGCGACCTTGCCGGCCTCCGCCCGAGGCCGCGGTTCGGCCACGGGGCGGAAGCGGTGCTGCCCGACGGGCGGGTCCTGCTCGCCTCGTACCACCCGAGCCAGCAGAACACCTTTACCGGCGTGTTAACCGAGAGTGACTTCGACGCGATCTTCGTACGGGCCAGAGCGCTCGAGGCGTAACGTTCGCCAGACGACGGGTACGTCGAGAGGACGACCATGGAGCCGAACGCCGAAGTTGTCGAGGAGTCACTCGGCGCGGCCGAGGCGATGCTCAGCTCCGTCGATCCGCTGGCGCTGGGCCGGTCGTTGCGTGGAGCGGTCATCGGGGCCGCCAAGCACCCTGTCCCGGCGGTCGGCAACCTCACCCGGTTCGCGTCGAACCTGGCCCGGGCGGCTGCTGCATCGGCGCAGCGGTCGGTTGGCATCGATGCCACTGGCCCGTTGGCGCCGGCGGCGAACGACAAGCGCTTCCGCGACCCGGCGTGGTCAGAGAACGCCGGCTACTACGGGATGCTCCAGGCCTACCTCGCCGCCCAGCGGCTGGTGCTCGACACCGTCGACATCGCCGAGCTCGAGGAGCCGTCGGCGTCGAAGGCCCGCTTCGCCGCCCAGCTGATCGCCGACGCCCTTGCGCCCACCAACTTCCTTGCCACCAATCCGGCTGCCCTCCGGCGGGCGTTCGAGACCGGCGGCAGGTCCGTCGTGCGCGGCGTCGCGAACTTCGTCCACGACGTGAGGACCAACGGTGGCTATCCCAACCAGGTCGACCTCCGTTCGTTCGAGGTGGGCCGCAACCTGGCCGTGACGGCCGGGAAGGTCGTGTTTCGCAACGAGCTCATCGAGCTCATCCAGTACGAGCCCGTGACCGAACAGGTCTACGAGATCCCGCTGCTCTTCTGCCCGCCGTGGGTCAACAAGTACTACATCCTCGATCTCGCTCCGGGGAAGAGCCTGATCGAATGGTGCGTGCGCAACGGGTTCACCGTGTTCGTCATCAGCTACCGCAATCCGGATGCGTCGATGCGCGACGTCGGCTTCGACGACTACATGCTCCAGGGGCCGCGCGCGGCGCTCGATGTCGTGCGCGACATCACCGGCGCCGAGATCGTCAACACGGTCGCCGCGTGCATTGGGGGGACGCTCAACACCGCGCTTCTCGCCTATCTCGACGCGGTCGACGATCGTGGCATCGTCAACAGCTCGACCTATCTCAACTGCCTGAACGACCATTCGATCGGCGGGACCCTCGGGACCGTCTTCTCCGATGACAGGAGCGTGGAGGGCCTCTCGCGTCGCATGGCGAAGCACGGCTACCTCGAAGCCGGCCAGATGGCGCGGACGTTCAACCTCATGCGGGCCAACGATCTGATCTTCAACTACGTGGCGTCGGGTTGGCTGATGGGCGATCGGCCGCCTGCCTTCGACCTGCTGGCCTGGAACAGCGACTCGACCCGCATGCCGGCCAAGATGCATTCGTTCTATCTGCGCAAGTGCTGGGTCGAGAACGCCCTCGCCCGCGATGAGGTCGAGCTGGCGGGGCAGCGGCTGATGGTCTCGGAGATCTCGACCGAGACCTATGTGTGCGCCGCCATCGACGACCACATCGTCCCGTGGCGCGGCTCGTACAAGACGACGCAGCTGTTCAAGGGGGAGTGCCGGTTCGTGCTCACCTCGGCCGGCCACATCGCCGGGATCGTCAACCCACCCAACCCGAAGTCGAGGCTCTGGACCAACGACGAGCTCCCGGTCGATCCCGATGCCTGGTTCGCGGGTGCGACCGAGCACCGGGAGACCTGGTGGAACGACTGGCTGGCGTGGATCAGCGATCGGTCGGGGAGCCTGAGCGTGCATCCACCGTTGGGGAACGACCGTTACCCTGCCCTTTGCGATGCGCCGGGGGAGTATGTCCGAGCGTGAACAAACCCTCCCGACGGCGATGCTTGCCGTCGGGAGCACGTCGGTGCGGTGGTCCGACAGCCAACCGGGCGACGGTGGCGCAGCAGGTGAGCGGCCGCTGCTGCTGCTGAACGGGCTGGGCGCCAACCTCGAGATGCTGGCCCCGCTCCGCCGCTCGCTGGGCCGGCGAACGATCGCCTATGACGCGCCGGGCACCGGCGGCTCGGGCACCCCGCGACATCCGTACGACATGGCCGCCGTCGCCGCGGTCGCCCGTCAGGTGCTCGATGCCGCCGGCGTGGCCGAGGTCGACGTGCTCGGGTACTCCTTCGGGGGCTTCGTGGCCCAGGAGCTGGCTCGGGCCGACGATCGGGTGGCGCGGCTGGTGCTGGCCGCGACCAGCGCGGGGTGGTCGACCTCGTTGACCGACCTGCGGGAGCTGGGCGGCCGCTCGGCGGTCCATGTGCCCATGGCGCTCGGCATCATGCTGACGCCGAGCCGTTACTACCTGCGACCTGCCGGGCAGCGACTCATTCGCAGCGTGTTCGGCGACGGCGGTGGCGGCGACTACTCGACTGCCGACCGAGCCCGGGGGCTACGGCCGCCGAGCTCCCTGGGCTACTGCTACCAGCTGCTGGCGGCCAGCCGGTGGTCGAGCCGGGCGTGGCTCGACCAGGTGACGGTGCCAACGCTCATCATCTCGGGTGAGCACGACACGATCTGCTCGGTGCCCGCCGGCCAGTACCTGGCCTCGCACATCCACCGTGCTCGACAGGTCGTCGTGCCCGGTGTCGGTCACTCCTTCCTGCTGCGTGAGGATCTTCGTGACGTGGCCGCGGTCATCGAGGAGTTCTTGAGCGACGAGACCGAGCAAGCAGCAGCCTGAGCGTCGCAGCGATCCGGCTTCGCCGGTCGCTGCCTCACGCCGGTGGCGCAGCCGCCGGCATCAAGCTCGCCGAGGAGGCTCTGCCTCCGACGGCGAAAAACCCGCGATGTAGGTGCGGTAGACCGAGAGCAGGGCGAGCTTCTGGTGCTCGCTGAGGTGACGGTCGGCCCTGATGGCAGCCTCGGTCTCGGGGACCGCCCCGTCGACGGGGTCGTGGTGCTCGAGGAGGCCGGCCTGTTCGAGCAGGGTCTCGGCCGAGAGGTTGAGCGCCTTGGCGATCGACTGGAGCACGCGCACCGACGGCTCATGGAGCCCGCGCTCGAGCTGGCTCAGGTACGGGTTCGAGATCTGGGCGAGGTCGGCCATCTTGCGCAGCGAGAGGTTGGCGAGGCGGCGCTGCTGGCGGATGAAGTCGCCGAGACCTTGGAGCTTGTCCTCGGGCTGGTCCTGGTTGCTCATGGCGTCCTCTGAGAAGGCGGAAACGCGACCGAGCGGCCGGGCCAGCTGGCCCGGCCGCTCGCGTCGGTGCGAGGTGTGTTGCTCAGGCCTTCACGACGCCAGTGGCGTCGAGGAGGGCGGTGGCCGCGGCGCGCTGCATGGCAACGGCCTTCTCGACCGGGGCGAAGCTGGCCGAGAGGAGGTCCTGGATGTCCTTCTTCGAGGGGACGTACGGGGCGGTGGCGAACTTCGGCGCCACCTCGACGGCGATGTTGATGAAGCTCTTGGCCAGGTCGAAGGCCAGCTCGCTGGTCTTCTGGGTGGTGGCCAGGACCTGGTCGCTGGCGGCCTTGAGGCCGGCGGCGTAGGTCGCAGTGGCGGCGGTGGCCTTGTCGATCGTCTCGGCTGCAGGGGTGGTTGTCATGGTTCCTCCGGCGTGGGGTTGGGGGGGTGCCCCCAGTGTGCCGGAGAGTGCTTGATTTGTCAAGCAGTCGCTACATGGACAGGCGCTAGGGCAGGCGGCGGGGGGCCTCGACGGCGGTCTCCGGCCAGCGCTTGCGGCTGCGGGCAGCCAGCTTGTGGAGGAGCTCGATGGCCCCGGGGTCGTCGTCGCCCGGGCGGGTCTCGATGAGCCCGGCGGCCAGCATCCCGGCCATGACCTCCCGGCCCCGTTCGGTGCGGACGATCGTGAGGGTCCAGTCGTTGAAGGCGCCGATGCCGCCGGTGGAGATGTCGGCGTGCTCGGCGGCGAAGTCGGGGCACAGGTTGCAGCCCGGGCGGGTCCAGGCGTGGCACTCCTTGAGGGGGACCTCGTGGTAGCTGCCGTCGCGCATCCAGATCTGGAAGACACCCTTGATGTTGGTCTTCTGGATGTCCTCGCGGGCCAGGCCGTACTTGGCCTCGAACAGCTCCTCGAAGATGGCGTCGTCGAAGCTCTTCGAGCACAGCAGCCCGATGTTGAGCTCGAACCGGCGGCCGACCTTGCCGATCTTCCGCGCCTTCATCACCGGGACGGCCGATGTCTGGCAGCTCATGCCGACCAGGGCCAGCTTCTCGGCGCCGCCGGCCACGGCGTCGGCATAGGCCAGGGTGTTGGCCGAGTAGGTGTAGCGGCTCCCGGCCGTGGCCAGGACCTGCTCGGCCGTGGTGGCCACGGCCGGCGCCGCCTTCCAGGTGTCGGCCGGGTCGGTGCCCGACACCAGTGCGGCATCGACCATCCCGTTCTCGAGCGCCCAGATCAGGATCGCCGAGACGAGCCCACCGTCCTGGCCGGCGGCATGCACGCGGGGGTCGGTGGCCCGGGCCAACACCACGTCGGAGGACACGCCGGCCACCTCGGCCGGCTCGCGGTCGCGGCCGAAGAGGAACTGGTCGGCGTCGGTCTCCCACAACCGGAACCGGGGGCAGGCCCGGGTGCAGGACGTGCAGCCCTTCTGGCCATGCGTGCAATCGGACGGGCCCAGCTCGTCTTCGAGGTGGAAGGGCCGATAGCCACCGGTCTCGTGCGTGTAGCCCAGCACGTCGTGCGGGCAGGCCACCACGCAGGCCGCGCAGCCGGTGCAGAGGCCCGACGTCACCACCTCGTCGAACAGCTCAGCCCACTGGGCGGTCCATCGCTCACGGACAGGCTTCACGTCGGTCACGGCCCGGAGGCTACAAATTCCACGACAGACTGTTGTCATGGCTGACACCCCCCGCAAGACCAGCTTCGACGCGCCCCCGCCCATGGTCATCGACCCGGCCAAGCGCTACACGGCCCGGATGGACACCTCGCTGGGCGAGCTGGTCATCGCCCTCGACCCGGTGGCGGCGCCGAAGACGGTGAACAACTTCGTCTTCCTGGCCCAGAACCGCTACTACGACGGCGTCATCTTCCATCGGATCATCCAGGGCTTCGTGTGCCAGGGCGGCGACCCCGAGGGCACCGGCCGGGGCGGCCCCGGCTACAAGTTCGAGGACGAGCTGCCCAAGCCGGGCCGCTACGAGGTCGGCTCCCTCGCCATGGCCAACGCCGGTCCCAACACCAACGGCAGCCAGTTCTTCATCATCAGCGGGCCAAATGGCGCGTCGCTGCCGCCCAGCTACTCGCTGTTCGGCAAGGTCGTGAAGGGCCTCGAGGTGGTCGACCAGATGGAGAAGGTGCCCACCGGCGCCGGCGACCGGCCCCTCGACGACGTGGTCATCAACTCGGTCACCATCGAGGAAGCCGACTGATCTCGTCAATTCCTATTGACATAGTAGGAATAGTGGGTATCCTGGCGGGATGCCGAGCCGCCGAACCCTCACGCTCCTCGCCGCCGCCGTCGCTGCCGTCCTGCTCCTCACCGCCTGTGGGGGCGACGGCGGGACGGCGGCCGCCGCCTCCAACTCGAAGCCAGTCACCGTCCGGCTGGGCTACTTCGCCAACATCACCCATGCCCCGGCCATCGTCGGGATCGAGGGTGGGCTGTTCCAGGACGCCCTCGGCGCCGACGGGCTGAAGACCTTCGCCTTCAACGCCGGGCCCGAAGCCAGCGAGGCGCTGCTGTCGGGGGCGATCGACGCCACGTTCATCGGGCCGAACCCGTCGATCAACGCCTACGCCAAGTCGAAGGCGGTGCGCATCATCGCCGGGGCGACCTCGGGTGGTGCCTCGTTCGTGACCCGCTCCGGCATCACGAAGGACTCTGACCTCAAGGGAAAGACGTTCTCGACACCGCAGCTCGGCAACACCCAAGACGTGGCCTTGCGCTACTACCTCGAGCGGCACGGCCTGTCGGCCGACACGAGCGGCGGGGGTGACGTCCACATCCGCCCCCAGCAGAACAGCAGCACGCTCGACCAGTTCAAGGCCGGCCAGATCGACGGCGCATGGGTGCCGGAGCCGTGGGCCACCCGGCTGGTCGTCGAGGGCGGCGGCCACGTCTTCGTCGACGAGGCCACGCAGTGGCCGGGTGGCCGCTTCGTCACGACCAACCTCCTCGTGCGCGCCGACTTCCTCGCCAAGCACCCGGCGGCCGTCGAGCGCCTGCTCCGCGGTGAGCTCGACGCCATCCGTCTCATCACCTCGAAGCCGGCGAAGGCCAAGCAGCTCGTCGGTGCCGGCATCGTGAAGATCACCGGCAAGAACATCACTGCGGAGGAGACCGACCGCGCGTGGTCGCGGATGACCTTCACGGCCGACCCCATCGCGGCCAGCCTCCGGGGCTCGGCGAAGCACGCCGCCGACGTCGAGCTCCTGCCGGCCGACACCTCGATCAAGGGCATCTACGACCTGCGCCTGCTCAACAAGGTGTTGACGGCGCGGGGCGGCTCCAAGGTCAGGTCATGACGACCGTCGCTGCCCCTGTCGGCATCGACGACCCCATTACGGGGGCCGCCATCGCCCTCCGGTCGGTGTCGAAGGCCTTCGGCCACGGCGCCGATGCCGTCGTCGCCCTCGATGGCATCGACCTGGCCGTTGGGCGCGGTGAGTTCGTGTGTGTCGTCGGCGCGTCGGGCTGTGGCAAGTCGACGGCCCTCAACCTGATGGCCGGGCTCGACCGGCCGACCCTCGGCGAGGTCGAGGTCGACGGCCGGCCGGCGCTCATGTTCCAGGAGGCGGCCCTGTTCCCGTGGCTCGACGTCCTCGACAACGTGGCCCTCCCGATGCGACTGAAGGGTGTGGGCAAGGGTGAGCGGCGCGGTCGGGCGTCCGAGCTGCTCGACAAGGTGCACCTCGGGGGGCAGGGCCACCGCCGGCCCCATGAGCTCTCGGGTGGCATGCGCCAGCGGGTGGCACTCGCCCGCTCGCTCGCCCAGGACGCGGACATCCTGCTCATGGACGAGCCGTTCGGTGCGCTCGATGCAATGACCCGCGACCTGCTCCACGACGAGCTCGAGTCGGTCTGGTCGGGGTCGGGGCTGACGGTCGTGTTCGTCACCCACAACGTGCGCGAGGCGGCCCGACTGGCCGATCGCATCGTGCTGCTCACCAGCCGACCCGGTCGGGTCGCCGCCACCTTCGAGGTCGAGATCCCTCGACCGCGGCGCATCGACTCGCCTGAGGTCTCCGGGCTTGCGGCCAAGGTCACCGACCGTCTGCGCGAGGAGGTCCGTCGCCATGGCAGTCGATGAACACCTGCTGAACCTGGCCGGCCTCGACGCGCTGGAGAGCGTCCTCGGCAAGGCGCCCAGTAGGTGGTCGCGGGTCTGGGCCATGACCTGGCCCAAGCTGGGTGCCCTTGGCTTGTTCCTCGCCGGCTGGCAGCTGATCGTCTGGGCGGGATGGAAGCCCGAGTACGTCCTGCCGGGTCCCGCCAAGGTGCTTCCTCGCCTCTGGGAGCTGCTCTTCGTCGGCGAGTTCTGGAGGGCCGTTGGAATCACCATGCGTCGAGCGTTGGCGGGTTACGCCGTCGCGGTTGTCATCGGCTCGTTGTTGGGCATCTCGATCGCCCGCACTCGAATCGTCCGCAGTGCCATCGGGGCCATGATCACCGGGCTGCAAACGATGCCGTCGATCGCCTGGTTCCCGTTGGCAATCGCACTGTTCCAGATCAGTGAGCGGGCGATCATGTTCGTCGTCGTGCTCGGTGCAGCGCCGTCCATCGCCAATGGGCTCGTCTCAGGCGTCGACCACGTCCCACCGCTCCTGCTTCGCGCTGGGCGGATGGTCGGCGCGCGGGGCGTTGGCCTCTACCGCCACGTCATCCTGCCGGCCGCGCTCCCCGGCTTCGTCGGTGGTCTGAAGCAAGGCTGGGCGTTTGCCTGGCGCAGCCTGATGGCGGGTGAGCTCATCGTGATCGTCGGCAACAAGCCGTCGATCGGCTCGCGCCTGGACTTCGCCCGTCAGTTCAGCGATTCGGAGCTGCTGATCGCGTGGATGCTCGTGATCCTCACGATCGGGATTATCATCGATGCCGCCTTCACCAAGGCCGACCTGACGTTGCGTCGCCGGTGGGGTCTCATCGACAACGCCACGCGTTAAGCGGGGCGGGCCGCCAGCGCCTTGGGGCGCAGGCCGAGGGCTCGGAGCATGGCCTTGTCGGAGCTGTGGTTGGGCGACGGCTCCGTGAGCAGGATGTTGCGGTCGCTCGAGAAGATCGAGTTGGCGCCGGCGAGGAAGCACAGGGCCTGGTCGGAGAACGACATGAGATGGCGGCCCGCCGAGAGCCGGACCACCGAGGTGGGCATCAGGACCCGGGCCACCGCGATCATGCGGACGGTGTCCCAGACCGGCACGTCCGCCTGATCGGCGAGGGGGGTGCCCTCCACCTTCGACAGGACGTTCACGGGCACCGACTCGGGATGGGGGTCGAGCGTGGCCAGGGTGTGCAGCAGTGACATGCGGTCGTCGTCGCTCTCGCCCATGCCGATGATCCCGCCGCAGCACACCGTGATGCTCGTCTCCCGGACGGCGGCGATGGTGTCGAGCCGGTCCTGGTAGGTGCGGGTGGTGATGACCTCGCCGTAGTAGTCGGCCGAGGTGTCGAGGTTGTGGTTGTAGGCGTAGAGGCCGGCCTCTTCGAGCTGCTTGGCCTGCTCGGGGGTGAGCATGCCGAGCGTGGCGCACACCTCGAGCCCGACGTCGTGCACGCCGCGGACCATGTCGAGCACGCGGTCGAACTGGGCGTTGTCCTTGACCTCGCGCCATGCCGCGCCCATGCAGAACCGGCTGGCCCCATTGGCCTTGGCACGGCGGGCCGCCCGCAGCACGTCGTCGAGCTGCATCAGCGGCTGGACCTGGAGCTCGCTGTCGTTGTGCACCGACTGCGAGCAGTAGCCGCAATCCTCGGGGCAGCCGCCGGTCTTGATCGAGAGCAGCTCGCAGACTTGGACCTCGGTCGGGTCGTGGAACGCCCGGTGGACCTCCGACGCCCGCTGCACGAGCTCCATGAGGGGCAGCTCCCAGATCTCCCGGACCTCCTCGACGGTCCAGTTGGAGCGGATGGCGGTCTTCTCGGTCGCGCTCATGGCGCCCGGAACGGTAGTGGGGGTCTCCGTCTATCGTCGCTTCATGGACTACCGCTTCCTGGGCCGGACGGGCCTCCGCGTCAGCCCGCTGTGCCTCGGCACCATGAACTTCGGGAACCAGACCGACGAGGCCGAGGGTCACCGGATCATGGACCGGGGCCTCGAGCTGGGCATCAACTTCTTCGACACGGCCAACGTCTACGGCGGGCCGGGCGGGCCGACCGAGGAGATCATCGGCCGCTGGTTCGCCCAGGGCGACAAGCGCCGGGAGAAGACGGTGATCGCCACCAAGGTCTACAACGGGCGCGACCCGTGGCCCAACGCCAGCCGGTTGTCGGCCCGGCACATCCGCGAGGCGTGCGAGCGCAGCCTGCGCCGGATGCAGACCGACCACATCGACCTGTACCAGATGCACCACGTCGACCTCGACACGCCATGGGACGAGATCTGGCAGGCGATGGAGCTCCTCGTGCAACAGGGCAAGGTCCTCTACGTCGGCAGCAGCAACTTCGCCGCCTGGCACATCGTCAAGGCCAACGAGACCGCCGGCCGCCGCAACTTCCTCGGCCTCGTGTCCGAGCAGAGCAAGTACAGCCTCATCGAGCGCACGGTCGAGCTCGAGGTCCTGCCCGCCTGCCTCGACTACGGCGTGGGTGTCATCCCGTGGAGCCCGCTGGGCGGCGGCATCCTCGGCGGGGCCCTCCAGAAGGTCACCGAGGGGCGGCGGGCGACCGAGCGGATCCAGCAGATGATCGAGGCCAACCGGCCGCAGCTCGAGGCGTGGGAGAAGCTGTGCGCCAACCTCGGCGCGCCCCCGGCCGACGTGGCCCTGGCCTGGCTGCTGGCCAATCCGGCGGTGACCGGCCCCATCATCGGGCCCCGCACCATCGAGCAGTTGGACGGGGCCATGGGGGCGCTCGACGTGCGCCTCGATGGTGAGGTGCTGGCCGAGCTCGACCGCATCTTCCCGGGCCCGGGTGGGCCGGCGCCACAGGCCTACGCCTGGTGACCGACGGGCGCCGACCGAGTAACTAAGACAACTGCTTGAGTTCCGGCTGGATCTGTGCGACAGTCGGGACATGTACAAGCTCTTCAGCGTCGACGACCACATCATCGAGCCGGCCGACGTCTGGTCGAAGCGGGTGCCCGAGCGGTTCCGGGGCGCCGCGCCCCACGTCATCGAGGAGGACGGCCGGGAGGTCTGGGTCTACGAGGACCGCCGGAACACGACCATGGGCCTCAACGCGGTGGCCGGCAAGCCCCGTGAGGAGTGGAGCCTCGAGCCGTCCCGCTTCACCGACATGATCCCCGGCTGCTACGACCCCGTCGAACGGGCGAAGGACATGCGGTCCCAGGGCATCTTCGCCAGCGTCAACTTCCCGACCCTGCCCCGGTTCGGCGGCGCCCTGTTCGCGACCTTCGACGACAAGGAGCTGGCCAGCGCCTGCGTGTCGGCCTGGAACGACTTCGTGCTCGACGAGTGGTGCGCCGCCGATCCCGACATGTTCGTGCCCATGGTCATCTGCCAGCTCTGGGACCCGAAGCTGGCCGAGGCCGAGATCCGGCGTTGCGTCGACAAGGGCGCCAAGGCGCTCTGCTTCGTCGAGGACCCGCTGCCGCTGGGCCTGCCCTCGTTCCACCATCCCGAGCACTGGGACCCGGTGTTCGCCACCTGCCAGGAGGCCGACCTCCCCGTGTGCATGCACATCGGCAGCTCCGGCGCCGGCGCGGTGGGCAACGCCCTGGCCGAGGACCCCTACACACCGGCCATCGTCCCCATCGCCTTTGCCTTCGCCAGCGCCGCCCGGGCCTCGATCAACATGATGCTGAGCCCGATCCCCCGCAAGTTCCCCGACATCAAGCTGGTCTGGTCCGAGGGCGGCATCGGCTGGATCCCGGCGGCCCTGGAGCGGGCCGACCGCCAGTGGGAGCGCCACCTCTGGTCGCACAACGACGAGCTCCGGCCCTCCGAGCTGGCCCGCCGCAACATGTGGTTCTGCATGATCGAGGAGCCGGTCGGCCTCAAGTACCGCCACGACTTCACCGTCGACCGCATCCTCTGGGAGTCCGACTATCCCCACGCCGACACCCCCTTCCCCCACACGCAGGTCCAGGCCAAGGAGGTCTTCGACGGCGTGCCGGACGACGAGGTCGAGGCCATCACCTACAAGAACGCCGAGCAGCTCTTCCATCACACGCTTGTCGCCAGCTGATGGAGCACGGGGGCATGCCGGCGGCCTAGCGTCGGCGGCATGCCTCGCTTCCATCACGTCAACCTCGGTGTCCCGCCCGGCGGGGTCGAGGCGCAAGCGGCCTTCATCACCGACATCCTCGGCTACAAGAAGCTGGAGGCGACCGGGCGGGCCCAGGCCATGGGCGTCAACTGGTTCGCCTTCGACGACGGGTCGGAGATCCACCTCAGCGAGGATCCCGAGCACCACCCGGCGGAGCGGGCGCACGTGGCCCTCGAGTACGGCGACGACCTGGCCGGCGTCATCGAGCGGCTGGAGGCCACGTCGTGGAAGTACACCACGTCCGACGCCGTCGGCCTCCAGGTGATCCTCTGCAAGGACCCGTCGGGCAACCGCTTCGAGCTCCGCGGGAATCCGATCACCTGAAGTCCCTCGGTTTCGGGGAGGTTTCCGAGGTCTCACATCCGTCTTGCCGCCGGATGCGTGGCCGGTACGACTTCGTTCATGTTCCGGCAATCGTGCTGAAGCGTTCCGCCAGTTATGTGTCCCAATGTCTTTGTTGCGGCCGTTGCTGTCGGTGCGGGGGAAGTACCGAGTCCTCCACCTGACCACCCTCGCCTTCTTCCTGTCGTTCGTGGTGTGGTTCAACTTCGCACCGTTCTCGGTGGCCATCGGCAAGGACCTGGGTCTCCAGCCCGGCCAGCTCGCCACCATCGGGCTCTGCAACCTGGCGCTGACCATTCCCGCGCGGGTCTTCATCGGCCGGCTGCTCGACCAGTTCGGGCCCCGGCGCCTCTTTGGCGGCCTGCTGCTGTTTGCGGTGGTGCCCAACACCGTCTTCGCCCTGGCCCACTCGTTCACCGTGCTGGTGTGCGCCCGGCTCGCCCTCGGCATCGTCGGGGCCGGGTTCGTGGTCGGCATCCGCATGGTGTCGGAGTGGTTCGACCACGACGAGATGGGGACCGTCGAGGGCATGTACGGCGGCTGGGGCAACTTCGGGTCGGCCGCTGCCGCGCTCGGGCTGCCGCCCCTGGCCCTGGCCATCGTGTCCGGGCCGGAGTCGTGGCGATGGGGCATCGGGCTGTCCGGTCTCGTCGCCGCCGCCTACGGGTTGCTCTACCTCTTCGCCGTCGACGACACCCCGCCCGGCCGCCAGTTCGAGCGGGCCCGGCGCAAGGGCGCGCTGCAGGTGACCAGCCGGGGAGCAGTACTCGGTCTGGTGGCGCTCCAGCTGCCGATCCCGGCGGCCCTCGGCCTGGTGGCCTACCGGGTCGAGCGGGTCGGCGTGATCAGCTCGACCGGCCTCCTGGTGGCCTGGCTCGCGCTGGCGGCCTTCGGCTTGTACCTCGTCGCGACGGCGCTCAGGGCGAACCGCTCCGCACTCGCTGGTGAGGCACCCCTCGACGGGCACTACTCGTTCGCGTCGGTCGCCATCCTCAGCCTCGCCTACTTCGTGACCTTCGGGGCCGAGCTGACCGTCGTCTCCTTGTTGCCGACCTTCTTCGCCACCACCTTCGCCCTGAAGATCACCGCGGCCGGTGCCGCGGGCAGCGCGTTCGCCTTCACCAACCTGGTCACCCGACCGGCTGGCGGCATTGTCTCCGACGCATCTCGCAGTCGCCGCGCCGTGCTGGCCACGCTGCTGGGCGGAACGGCGGTCACCTTCGTCGCTCTCAGCGCGCTGAGCGGCAGCTGGCCGCTGGCTGCGGGCATCGCCCTGGTGGCGGCGGCGTCGGTCTTCGTGCAGGGTGGCAACGGCGCGGTGTTCGCCATGGTGCCGCTGGTCAAGCGCAGCGTGGGTGGGCAGATCGCTGGCATCGCCGGGTCGTACGGGAACATCGGCGGCGTCCTGTTCAGCTTCCTCCTTTTCCAGACCGCCGACGCCGCTCACCCGATCGGCGACACCCGCCTGCTGTTCCTCATGATCGCGACGGCTGCTGCGGTGGTCGCGGTGCTCTGCCGGTGGTTGCCCGCGTCCGAGAAGGACCTTGACCTCGACGACGAGCTCGACCTGCTCCAGGCTGGGGAGTCGGCCGGCCTCGTCAGGTAGTCGTCACTCGGGGGCCGCCACTGCTGCGCCGCTCTTGACCATGGCTGCGATGTCGGTGTCGTCGTAGCCGATCTCGCGGAGCACCTCGGTGGTGTGTTCGCCGAGGAGTGGCGCCGGGACGCGGCGGTCGTCGATGCCCGTGGAGAACCGCAACGGGTTGCGCACGTGGGTGTAGGCGCCCTGGGCGGGGTGGGTGGCCGGTTGGAAGAAGTCGACGGCCTTGAGGTGGTCGTCGTCGAAGAGCTCGTCGATGCTCTTGACCGGCATGGCGGGGACCTCGATCCGCCGGAGCAGCTCGAGCCAGTCGGCGGTCGTGCGGCTCGGCATGATCTCGCCGACCAGGGCGTAGAGCTCGTTGCTGTGCAGGGTTCGCTGCTGGATCGTCGCGAACCGCGGGTCCAGCATGAGCTCGGGCCGGCCGATGGCGTCGAAGAACTCCTTCCAGTGGCGGTCGACGTAGAAGACGACACCGAGGAGCCCGTCGGCGGTGCGGAACGGGCGCCGGTCGGGTGCCAGTACCCGGACGTAGCCGCTGGTGGTCGTGGGGGGCTCGTAGATCCGCCCGTAGAGGTGCTCGAGCATCACGAACGAGGTGAACAGCTCGTACATCGGGACCTCGACGGCGCAGCCCTCACCCGTCCGGTCGCGCTGCACGAGGGCGGCGCAGATGGCGCCGAACGCCATCATCCCGGCGGTCTTGTCGGCCATGACCGACCGGATGTACTGGGGTTCGTCCTGCCCGCTCGACTGCAACGGGACGATGCCCGACGCGGCCTGGATCACGTCGTCGTAGGCGGGGAGGTCGGCGTAGGGCCCCTCCGAGCCGAAGCCCGAGATGGCGCAGTGCACCAGACGGGGATTGCG
>JAEKLB010000108.1 GCA_019510095.1 Acidobacteriota bacterium
GACGTGGGTGTCGAGGTGGTCGCTGACCTCTCGTCGGTCGCCGGCCGGACGGCGATGGTCGCCGAGGTGACGTCGCTCGCGGGAGGCGCCCTCGACGCGGTGGTGGCGTGTGCCGGTGTCTCGTCCGGCTACCTCGCCGAGGTCAACTTCTTCGGCGCGGTGGCCACGCTCGAGGGCCTGCGACCGTTGTTGCTCGGGTCAGCCGCGCCCCGCGCGGTCGTCGTCACGTCCCAGATGGCGATCAGGGTCGACGACGACGACATCGTGGCCGCCTGCTTGGCCGGCGACGAGGCGGCAGCGGTCGCCGCCGCCGGGCCGAACGCTTACCCCCAGACCAAGCGGGCAATGAGCCGCTGGGTGCGCCGGGAGGCGATCGGCCCGTTGTGGGCCGGCGCCCGCATACCGCTCAACGCGGTGGCGCCCGGTGTGATCGCCACGCCAATCAACAGCGGCCTGCTCAACTCTGAGAAGGGCCTGGCCCTGCTCGCAAAGATCACCCCCATGCCGATCCCCGGCCCCGGCATCCCAGAGGACGTGGCCGAGCTCCTCATCTGGCTCACCAGTCCCCAGAACACTCTCGTCACCGGCCAGGTCATCTTCGTCGACGGCGGCTCCGACGCCCTCCTCCGCCCCACCACCTTCTGACCGGGGCTGACCCCCCCGATCCCGTTCTGGCAGGGAAAAACGGACGCCAGCGTCCGGTTTTCCCTGCCAGAACGGGGGTCTGTTGGGGCGGGGTCAGCGGAAGAGGTCCTCGGAGGGGTCGCGGATGATCTCGGCGCGGACGGAGGACTCTCGGAGCCAGGTGGGGTCGGCGCCGCGGACGATGGCGACGGGGATGCCGGAGGCCTTGCCCATGACCAGCTCGGCGGCCGAGGCGAGCTCGTCGGCGACAGCGACCTCGGTGACCTGGAGCTCGCGGCCCTGGGCGTCGAAGGTGCCCCGCAGGTCGACGACGGCGGCGACGCCGGCCACGCCGATGGCCACGTCGGTGAGGCCCATGCGCCACGGGCGGCCGAAGGTGTCGGAGACGATCACCCCGACCTCGATGCCGAGCCGGGCCCGCAGGCCGTCGCGGATGCGGCGGGCCGACCGGTCGGAGTCGAGCGGGAGCAGGGCGGCGTAGCCCAGCTCGACGTTCGACAGGTCGACGCCCGAGTTGGCGCACACGAACCCGTGCTTGGTCTCGGTGATGATCAGGTCGCCCCGCTTGCGCACCACCCGGGCCGCCTCGTCGAGCACGAGCTGCTTGTGCGACAGCGGATCATCGGCGTCGACCGGCACGAGTCGGTTCTCGGCCTTCGACACCACCTTCTGGGTGACGACCACGATGTCGCCGGCCTGCAGGTCGGGCACGGCGGCGGCGATGAGGTCGGCGAGGACGTCGCCGGGCCGGACCTCGCCGATCCCGGCAACGGGGATGAGCGAGATCACGACAGGGTCACCTTGGCCAGGGCGGCCGCCTCGGTGGGACCGTGCATCACCGTCGGTGCCACCACACACGTCATGCCGGCGTCCTCGACGGCGGAGGCCAATCCGGCGTCGGCCTCGTCGACCACGAGCGTGGCGGCGATGTCGCGGTAGAGCCGGGCCACACCCACCACCGACGACTCGTGGCCGAGCTCGACCAGCAGCCGGTCGGCCGGCCCCTTCAACGCCGCCCCGGCCACGATCGGCGAGATGGCCACGACATCGGCCCGCCGGGCCGCCAGCGCGGCGCGCACGCTGGCCACCGCCAGGACCGGCCCGATCGACACGATCGGGTTCGACGGGGCGACAACGATCCGCTCGGCCTCGGCGATGGCCTCGAGCACGCCAGCCGCCGCCGGGGCCGAGTCGATGCCGTCGAGCCGCACCGACTGGACCACCACCGAATGCTGCTCCCGCACGAAGTACTCCTGGAACCCGATCTCGCCCATGCCCTCGACCGTGACCTTGGTGGCGACCGGGTCGTCGGTCATCGGGAGCACTCGCAAGCCGAGGCCCCATGCCGAGACGATCTCGCCGGTGACCGCCGACAGCGGCGCCCCTTCGGCCAGGCGGGCCGTGCGGTAGAGGTGGGTGCCGAGATCGCGGTCGCCCAGCCCGAACCACGCCCGCCCGGCGTCGTACCGCCGCAGGGTGTCCATGGCCTGCCACGTCTCGCCGCCGAGCCCCCAGCCGGTCTCCTGGTTGATGGCGCCGGCCAACGTGTAGGTGACGGTGTCGAGGTCGGGGCAGATGCGCAGCCCGTGCATCCAGGTGTCGTCGCCGGTGTTGACGATGGCCGTCACCGATGCCGGGTCGACCACCTGCACGAGGCCGGCGAGATAGCGGGCGGCGCCGACGCCGCCGCACAGAACCGTGATCATGAGTAGGACGCTAAGCGGTACGCCTCGACATGCCGGTCGGCGCAGGCCTCCCACGAGTGCCGGTTGGCGATGGCGATGCCGAGGGACGGGTCCGGCCCCCGGCCTTCGACCGCGGTCACCAGCCCGGCGCCGAGGGCCTCGTCGTTGCCGGCGGGGACGAGGATCGCGGCCTGGCCGAACAGCTCGGCCATCGGGGTGTCCGACGAGGTCACCACCGCCGCCCCGCAGGCCATTGCCTCCAACGCCGGCAGCCCGAAGCCCTCCTCGAAGGCGGGGTAGGCCACTGCCGCCGCCCGCCGGTACAGGGCGGGGATGACGGCGTCGTCGACGTAGCCCAGTCGCACCACCGTCCGGCTGGACGCGGCGATGGCGGCGTCGATCGCCTCGACGCCCCAACCGTCCTGCCCGGCCAGGACCAGGCTGTAGTCGCCGGGCAGCTGCTCCATGGCCCGCACCAGGCCGGGCACGTTCTTGCGGGGCTCGATGGTGCCGACGAAGGCGACGAACGGCCCATGGATGCCGAGACCGGCAAGGACGGCCTCATCGGCACTGCTGTCGGCCTCGGCCGCCGGGCAGAAGCGCTTGGTGTCGACACCATGGGGCGCCACCACCACCGGCATCTTCGGGGACAGCAGCTGGTGCAGGCGGCGGCCGGTCGCATCGCTCACCGCCACGAGCACCGAGGCTCGCCGGGCGCTGAGCTTGATGGCCTGCCGGAAGTAGTGGACCTTGGCCCGCTCGTGCCACTCGGGATGGTCGAAGAACGTCAGGTCGTGGATGGTGACCACCGTGGGGACGCCGGCGAACAGCGGCATCGTGTAGTGCGGCGCATGCCAGACGTCGGCCCGCAG
>JAEKLB010000109.1 GCA_019510095.1 Acidobacteriota bacterium
CACGGCACCCCCGGTGAGCACCGAGGCCACCTGGGGCCAGCCGAACCGGTACGACGGCAGGTCGCGCTCGAAGGCGACGACGCCCAGGGCAGCTGCAAGTGCCAGCGCCACCGCGGCGGGAGCGAGGAAGACATCGGCGGGAGGCACGGCCACCCCGAGGCGGCCATGGCCGCCCGCCCACGCCAGCGCCCAGCACGCCAGGGTCACGGTCCAGCACCGCACGGTCCACCGCCACCGCCAGTCGCGCCCGATCAGCAGCCCGAGCACACCGGCCAGCGGCACCGCCCAACCGAGCACCGACGAGCCGTACGGGCCGGTGGCGAAGCGCACCAGCGCGGTGGCGGCGACGGCGTGCTGCCCGAGCGGCGCCACACCGCCCAGCGCGTTCCACTCGCCGCCCGGGAGCAACAGGTCGAGCGACCACGGCACGTGCAGCACGACGGCCACCAGTCCGGCGCCGACCACCAGGGGGATGGCCCGCACCGAGGCACCGGCCCGGCCCACCAGCAGATCGCCCACGGCGATGGCGACGGCCACCACCGCGAACAACACCAGGGCGAGGGGTACGAAGGCGGCGAGCACGGCGAGCGGGAGGCCGAGGGCGACCCACGACCGCGGCTGGGGTGCCCGGGCGTCGGCAACACCGAGCAGCACACCCAGGCCCGAGGGGTGCAGGCGGGAGCCACGCTCACCGTCGCCGGGCGGGTCGCTGCTGGCGCCCATGATCACGTCGATCATCCAGGGGGCAGCGGCATAGAGGAGCAGGCCGGCCCAGCTGCCCCGGCTGATGGCGTTCCACGGGAGCGGCACGACGGCGTAGAGCGTGAGCCCGGCGGCCCGGCTGGTGCTCGACCCGAGGCGACGGGTGATCCGCCACATCCCGAACAGCCCGATGGGCACCATGCCGAGCACCAGCACCTGCTGGAGGAGACCCATGGCGCCGATGAAGGGAAGACCGAGCAGCCCGAGGAGCAGCACGGCGCTGGGGGCCGGTCCCGCGCCACCGAGCCCCGACCACCGCCAGCCGCTCAGGTAGTCGCGGAGCAGCCGCACCGGTCCCTCGTCGAACGGCGCGAACCCGCCGACCGCGGGCAACCGACCGAAGAGCACCTCGCGACTGCCGGCGACGAACAGGAGCGCGACGGCAACGATGGCGGCGATCTCCAGCCGCCGCGACTGCACCGCCTCGTCGATCTCCTCCTCGATGTCCTCGATCGACAGGGTGATGCCGTGGACGTCGAGCTCACCGCGAACGAACCGTCGCAGCCGCACGCTCCCCCGCACCTGGAGGCGCCGGACCTCGCTGTCGGGGAACCGGCGGTAGGCGTGCAGTGCCCGTCGCCGGGCACGGATGTCGTCGCGGTCACCGATGTTGGCCGACCACGCGGCAATGACACCGCGGGCATGCGCCGTCCGCCGGGTGACGAGCGAGTAGACGACCTCGAGAACCGACAGCGCCGCCAGCTGGGGCAGCACCCGCACGAGGTGCCAGCGCCCGTAGCAGGTCAGCACCGAACGCAACCGGTGCCGGTTGCGCAGCACGCGGGCCTCTTCGACATCGATCGTCTGGGCGAGCGTCTCCCGGTGCTGCACGCGTGCGGCGGGCACGACCACGACGCGGGCGCCGGCAACCTGGGCACGCCAGCAGAGGTCGAGGTCCTCGCCGAGACGGTCGATGGCCGGGTCGAACCCGCCGATCGTCTCGAACAGGTCGGCACGTACCAACGTGCAGGCGCCGGGGATCACGAAGACGTCCTTGACGCCGTCGTGTTGCTCCTGGTCGAGCTCGTCCCGCTCGACGAGGGGGGCCAGCACCCCGCCCTTGTCGGCGGCCATGCCCACGTTGAGCAAGCGATCCGGCGCATGCCAGCCGACCAGCTTCGGCCCGGCGATGCCGGCGTTCGACCGGAACGCCTCTTCAACGAGGTTCCGCACCGCCGCGGGGTCGAGCACGACGTCGTCGTGGCAGAAGGCATAGAAGGCGGCGCCGTCGACCACCTCGATGACGTCGTTGGCCGCCGGCCCGAAGCCGGGATTGGTGTCGAGGCGGCGCACGTAGGCGCCGGGAAGGACAGCGGCCACTCGGCGCAGCACCTCGTCCTCGCTGGCGGCGTCGATCACCAGCACCGAGAGGTTGGGATAGTCCTGGGCGCCGAGCGAGCTCAGGCACTCCTCCAGCCAGTCGCCGGGGTCTCTGGTGACGACGACTGCCACCACAGCCGGCGCCTGCGCCTCTTCGGGCTCGACCTCGTCAGAGGTGACCTCGTCGAAGTCGACCATCGGGTCAGTCACCGTAGACGTAGCGTCGTGGCATGGCCGACCTGCCCGAGCCGGTCGAAGACGTCTTCCACGTCGCCGTGGGTGCCCTGGTGCTGGGCATCAACCGCCTCCAGGTGCGCCGCCGCCAGCTCGAGAAATTTCTCACAGAGGCCCAAGCTGCCGAGCAAGACCCCTATCCCGGGACTCAGAGAACAGCGTCTCCGAAGTCGTAGATGGCGCCGTCGCGGCCGACGAGCCAGTAGCCGTTGCCGGTGGGGGTGGTGGCCATGCCGATGATGGGGGCCGGCACCTTGGCCCCGCCGGCGGAGCCCTGGAACAAGGTGCTCGGGTAGGAGAACACGCCACCATCGGCGGCGACGAACCAGTAGCCCCGACCGGCGGGATCGACGGTCATGCCGACGATTGGCTGGGCCAGCTTGATGGCGCCGGTCGAACCCTTGAACACCGCGTCGCCGAACGTGAAGATCCCGCCGTCACTGGCAACCAGGTAGTACCCGTTGCCCGACGGCGTCGTCGCCATCCCCACGATCGGCTTGTTCAACTTCACCGCGCCGGTCGAACCCTTGAACACCGCGTCGCCGAACGTGAAGATGCCGCCGTCGGTCGCGACCATGAAGTAGCCCTTGTCGGTGGGCATGCTCGCCACGCCGACAATGGGCTTGTTGAGCTTCACGCCCTCCATCGAGCCGACGTCGCTCATCCCGCCGTAGGCGAGCGCCTCGCCCGTCGTCGAGGTGAACACGATGCCGTCGGAGAGGTGCGCTGGCGCAACCGCGACTGCCGGCGAGTTGAGCCCGGGATCGGTCACCCGGAACCAGTCGGCCTTGAGCTTGAGGGCGGAGCGAAAGGCTTCACCGGACACGGTGACCGACCCGGCGCTGCCGGTGACCCGGACGTCGAGCACCCGGCCACCGTCCTCGCC
>JAEKLB010000227.1 GCA_019510095.1 Acidobacteriota bacterium
CAAGGCCAATTGCCGCATCGCCTGGTCGATGGTGTTGCCGAACGAGGCGACAGGGTCGGGGATCCCGAGCCAGTCCTCCGGTCCCGAGCGGGGACGCGGCGCGTCGGCGAAGCGCCCAACGTCGAGCTCATCCCGGTTGTCGGTCATCGGTCGTCCACCTCGATCGCTCCGCGAAGTCTCGCAGAGGGGTTCGACGGGGCGGTGGCAGCGGGCGTCATTGCAGCAGCCACGTGAGGTCGAAGGTCGCCTTCCGGCCTTGGAGCTGGTTGTCGGCGGCCGTCTGGAGCTGGAACGCCAACGTGTAGGTGTTGGTGATCGTCGAGTTCAGGGCACTGAGGCCGAGGGTCGAGGTCGAGGTCCCATAGGTGCCGACGAAGTCGCTGATGGTGTGGACAGGGTCGAAGCCGACACAGGTGCTCTGGCCGCCGTTGGCGGTCGTGACGCTGCTCATGCCGAGGGACGAGATCGCCGATTGGCTGGTGGGCGCGGCGATGCTGACCGTGCTGCTGGCGCCGATGGTCTTCGAGCTGATGTAGAGGATGCTGTCGGGCCCGACCGCGGCGGTTCCCCACGTGCTGATGGCGCCGTTGATGTCGGTCGCCAGCGCCGCCATGTCGGTGGCCGTGTTGGCATAGGTGATCGTCGAGGCCCGGAAGTCGAGGTCGGTGTGGGCGGCGCCGTCGACGGTCAGGCTGAACCGGTCGTTGGTGCCGTTGGTGATGGTGAGCGGGAACGTGATGGCGGTGCCGTGGATCTCGCCCGACGCGCCTTGGCCGTACTTGCACACGGTCGACGGGCTGGTCTGCTGCACGTAGAACTGGAGGTTGGAGCAGACGTTGCTGATGGTGCCCGTCCCGTGGAAGAACGACTGATCGGTGGTGTTGGCGGGGTTGCACGCCCCGCCGTACACGTTGAGCGTCCCGTTCACGTTGCCCTTGTTCTGGAGGTTCATGGTGACCATGGTCTGGTCGCCCGGGCGCTGACCGGTCACGCTCAGCGCCGTGCCGCAGAGGGTGTTGCTGTTCGTGGCCGTCTCGGACGCGTCGGTGGCGAACGTGCTTGCCGCATTGCGTGTCGAGGCGTTGTAGGAGGCGAAGGTGCCGGCCCCGACGGCTGTCGTGACGGTCCCGAGGATGAGAAGGGTCACCAACAGCCGCTTGAGCGGTGACTTCCGCGGGTGGCTCGCGACCCCGGCCAGCTTGGTGTGGACGAGGGAGAGCCCAGGCTGGATCGACAACGGGCGGGACGTCGGTTCGTCGCCTGTGTCTCGGCGGCGACCCCGAGGGGACGAGTTGCGGGGGGCCGGGCTCACTGGACCATCCGCCAGCTGATCCCGAAGGTGGCACGTCGGCCTTGGGCGGTGTTGGTGGCAGCTGGGTCGAGCCGGGCCGAGAAGCGGTAGTAGCGCTGGGCCGTGGTCTGGATGGCCCCGAGGGGCAGGGCCGAGGTGAAGCTCGGGTAGGTCGACGAGAAGGTGGCCAGGGTGGCCGAGCTGCTGAACCCGTCGCAGATCCCGTCACTCCCGACGACGTCGACGCCGTAGAGGCAGGTGCCCCCAGTGGGATCGTCGGTGTCGAGGTTCGCCTGGCTCGTGTAGGACTGGATGGTGATCTGGACGGCCGAGCACAGGTTGCCGGTGCCGTGGAAGGTCGTCGACGGAGCATCGTCGGTGGCGCAGGCGGTCGAGCTGTAGGCCTGCAGGCTGGACGCGGCGACGTTGCCGACGTTCTCGAGCACGATCGCCGCGCTGGTGGCCGCGTCGCCGGGCTTGGTGGTGTCGATGGCGAAGAGGGCGTCG
>JAEKLB010000104.1 GCA_019510095.1 Acidobacteriota bacterium
GTCGTCGTCGTGGCGACCCGCTTGGTCGTCGCCGCCACCTTCCTCACACACTTCTTGGCCTTGTTGCGGACGAAGCCCTTCTTGCACGGCTTGGGCTTGGCCGCCGCCACCTCTGCACTCAACGTCGAGAGCAGCCCCAGCGCTGCCACGATGGCTAGAACGCGCCTGAGCGCGCGTCGATCGGTCAACCTCACGAGTCCCCCTTCGGTGGTCGCGGTGCTTGCCCCCGTGGGCCAGCCGCACCGGCCCTAGGTGTAACACCCGTCACATCTCGTGGTAAAGGCCAAATTTGGCTCTAGTCAGTTCGGGTGGTAAGGCCAATGAGCCCTTCGTCACGGCCCAGCATTCGCAGTGGCCTGCTCCTACCATCAGCGGTCGCTGAAGCGGCGCTCGACGAAGGGGAGGATCGCTGATGGCCGGACGAGTCGAAGGCAAGGTCGCACTGGTGACGGGCGCAGCCCGGGGCCAGGGGCGGGCCCATTGCGTGCGCCTCGCCGAGGAGGGCGCCGACATCATCGCCGTCGACGCCTGCTCACAGATCGGCACCACCAAGAACGTGCCGGCGACGCCCGACGACCTGGCCGAGACGGTGCGGCTGGTCGAGAAGACCGGGCGGCAGATCCTGGCGAGCGAGACCGACGTCCGCGACCTGCCTGGCCTGCGTGCCGTCGTCGCCGCGGGCGTGGAGCGCTTCGGGGGCCGGCTGGATGTCGTCGTGGCCAACGCTGGCATCGCCACCTACGCGCTCAGCTGGGAGCTGACCCCTGAGCAGTGGCAGACGATGATCGACGTGAACCTGACCGGGGTCTGGAACACGACGACAGCTGCGATTCCCCACATGCTCGCCGCCCAGAACGGCGGGTCGATCATCATGACCAGCTCGGTCGCCGGCTACCGCGGGTACGTCGGGCTCTCCCACTACGGCGCGGCGAAGCACGGCATCGTCGGCCTGTCCCGGACCCTGGCCGTCGAGCTCGGGCCGCAGAACATCCGGGTCAACACCATCCACCCGAATGGCGTGAACACGCTGATCGGCGTCAATCCGCCTGGCGTTCCATTCGACCTGGAGCAGATCATGGCGGCGCACCCCCTCGCCGCTCAGGTCATGGCCGCCGCCCTGCCCACCTCGGGACAGGAGCCGGAGGACGTCGCCGCCATGGTGTCGTGGCTCGCTTCGGACGAGGCCCGGTTCATCACCGGGCACGAGTTCCCGATCAGTTCCGGCAACCAGCTGATGTGATTGGCGGTGGCGTCGCCGGCGACGGGCCGGCGCCGTCAGAACATGTCGGAGCGGCCGAGATCACCGAAGTCGACGTCGGCGAAGCGATCGGCCTCCTCGGCAAGCTCCTCGATGGTCCAGCGCCCGTTCTTGGAGATGGAGTCGACGACCTCCCACGGCTTGAAGAGGTTGACGCGACCTCCGACGACGTGGAACACCTGACCAGTGATCCGGCACGACTCGGTGGCGAGGTACCCGATGAACGGCGAGATGTTGGCGGGGTCCATGGGGTCGAACCCGTCGTCCTTCGGCGCCATCATGGCGATGTGCTCGGTCAGCCGCGTACGGGCCGTCGGCGCGATGCAGTTGACCCGCACGCCATAGCGACTCAGCTCCCGGCTGGCGATGATGGAGAAGGTCGCGATGGCAGACTTCGCTGAGCCGTAGTTGGTCTGGCCGGCGGAGCCGAAGAGGCCCGACGTCGAGGCGGTGTTGACCACTGCCCGATCGATCGCCGCGCCGCCCTTTGCCTGGTCACGCCAGTAGGAAGCGGCGAAGCGAGTCACGCAGAACGTCCCCTTGAGGTGGACATCGACAACAGCGTCCCACTCGTCCTCTGACATGTTCACCAGCATCCGGTCGCGCAGGATGCCGGCGTTGTTCACCACGGCGTGAAGATCGCCGAAGGCCTCCACCGCTTGACGCACGAGGCCTTCGGCCCCGTCCCAGCTCGACACGCTGTCGTGGTTCGCGACAGCGACGCCTCCGGCGGCGACGATCTCGTCGGCCACCTGTTGGGCCGGGGACGCATCCACGCCAGTGCCATCAGGGTTCCCGCCGAGGTCGTTGACCACGACCTTGGCACCCTGGGACGCAAGGAACAGCGCGTGTCCCCGTCCCACGCCCCGCCCGGCGCCAGTCACGATCACGACACGCCCATCCAACGTTCCCATGGGCTGCACCCTAGGCGGACCGCGGCCAGGTGCTCATGCCTGGGTGCGAACGCAAGGAACGGCCGGGAAGGGGGACCCGGCCGTTCCTTACGACGTCACTTCGTTGGCGCTACTTCTTGACGTAGAGGTAGCGGGGGTCGACTCGGCCACCAAAGGTGAGGCCGAAGTCGTTGAGGTTGGCCACCTTGCCCTTTTGGAACCAGACCTGGTGGGTGTTGCACAGGTTGACGGTGACTGAGGCGTCGGCGATCTTCTGGAAGATCCCGTCGTACAGCTTGGCCGCCTGGGCCTGGCTGATCGTGGGGTCGGAGGCGGCCGCGGTTGCCTTGGCGACCGAGCCGTCGGGGTCGGGCAGCATGTTGAAGACGCCGAGGTAGAACTGGTTGATCAGCGTGCTGGGATCGAGACCACCGTTGGGGCTCAGGGTGCTGATGGATGCGTCGGCTTGGCCGTCCCGGAACGAGAGGTCGCCGCCGGCAACTGGCTGGAGCTTCACGTTGATGCCGTAGTCGCCCAGCATGCCCTGGATCGCCTGTGCGGGTGCCTCGTAGAGCGGGACGTACACGATGGTGAACGTCGGGTTGAAGATCCCTGACTGCTTGATCAGCTGCTGGGCCTTGTCGTGGTCGAACTTGAACATGTTGTCCACGGCGGCCGAATGCGCCCAGTGCCTCGACGTGTAGAACTGCTGCGCCGGATCGCAGTCGCCGTTGTAGAGGCCCTTCGCCAGCGCCTCCTTGTCGATGGCGTAGGCGAGCGCCTGCCGGAACGTCTTGTTGTCCAGCGGCGGACGCGTGCTCCGCAGGTAGAGGGAGACCTGTGTGGTCTGAAGGGTGAGGTCGCGACCCGAATAACCGCCGCTCTTGATGAGCTGCTTGGCCGGGTACGTGTCGACACCCGTGACCTGGGCAAGGTCGACGTCACCGGAGCGCACCGCGTTGATCCGCTGGGGAGACGTGGCCAGGTAGATCCAGGTCATCTTCTTGATGAGACCAGCAGCCTTGTCCCAGTAGGTGCCGTCCTGCACCATTCTCGACTGCTTGTAGACCACCCGGTCGTTCGGCGTGAACGAGTCCACCGTCCACGGACCCGACCCACCGCCGTGCGGGCCGGTGTCGAGGGACACGCCACTGGCGATCACCTTGGGGCTGATCATCATGCCCGGCGAGCCGGCGAAGACCGCCGGGAGCTCAGCGCCGCCCGAGGAGAGGTGGAACCGCACCACGGAGGGGCTGACGACCTCGACGCTCGAGATGCCCTTCAGCACCGAGGTCAGGATGCTGCCGGCCAGCGTCTGGCTGCGAACGATGTTGGCCTTGACCGCGGCAGCATCGAACTTCGTGCCGTCCTCGAAGGTGACGTCGCTGCGCAGCGTCATCTCGAGGGTGTGGGCGTCGGGGTAGCGCCACGACGTGGCCAGCATGGGCTGGATCTGGAGATCGTCGCTGGCGTAGGTCAGCCGGTCGTAGAGCTGGTTGGTGAAGTACTCACCGCTGTTCTTCGCCGGGTCCAGTGACGACGGCGGCGCGGCATAGGTGACGTTGAGCTCGGCGTTCGGGTCGTAATCGGTCGGCCGGGCCTTGAGCGTGGTGGCCGTGTCGCCGGTAGGCGACCCGATGATCCGCTGCGACTTCTTGGCAGTGGTCGTCGTGGCCCGCTTGGTGGTCTTCTTCTTGGTCGTCTTCTTCTTCTTGGCCTTCTTCTTGGCCGCGGCGGTGGCGGTCTTGGCGCCAGCCGTCGTCGCACTGGTCGCCGCAGACACGCTCAGCACGGCCAGCAAGGCCAAGAGCACGAGCGCGCGACGCTTCCACCGAAGATGCATAAAGGTCCCCCTGTTGGTGCCGCTAGGAAAGAGGAGAGTGTCGCAATCCGAACGCGGTTCGACCAGCACTAATTCGAGAATGGTCAATCCAGACCAGTCGGCACACGGACCCCTGTCCCCTTCTGTCCGGCCGTGCCCCTTTTGGGCGGCCGCGGTGTTCGATCAGCGCAGCCCGAGGTCTCGCTCGAACCCGCTCGCGGTCGTGGCATGGGCCAGCGGTGGGAGGCCCAGCAGGTCCTCAGTGGTGCGGAGCAGCGCGTAGTGGTCGAGTGCCGACCGGAGAACGGTCCCCGGCGCGATCGACGGTGCGATGGCGATCATCGGCATCGGCGAAGGCTCGTCCCACGCGATGATGACGACCAGCCGCCCTGCTCGATATGCCGGCGACGCGGTGAGCGCCGGCACCCAGGTCGAGAGCCAACGGTCCCCGGACGCGACCGGGCAATCGTGGGTGTCGTGGCAGAGGTTCGGGATGACGAGCGTGAACGCCGG
Organism: Acidobacteriota bacterium; assembly: GCA_019510095.1. Taxonomy (GTDB): domain Bacteria; phylum Actinomycetota; class Acidimicrobiia; order Acidimicrobiales; family CADCSY01; genus JAEKLB01. The sequence continues at coordinate 4,487 of JAEKLB010000104.1, forward strand.
GAGCTGGTCTGCCTGCAGCTGGCGCGCCAGATCGCCCTGGGTCGGCGTGCCCAGCGGGCGGACGTCTCGAAAGCACGCCTCCCGGTCATCGGCGCCCACGTAGTACGCCGCCGGGTTGTGCTTCACCGCGTACGTCCCAGCGGACGCGAGCGCACACGCGGAGGGCATCGACTCGGCGTAGGTCATGCCGCGGCCACCGCTCACGCGGACCTGCCGGAAGAGGTTGTCGCTCGTGACCGGGTGCGACCGTGGCCCCGCATCGTCACGGATCCCCTGGCTGTCGCCGGAGGTGGCTGCGATGTAGTTCGGCAGCGAGGGCGAACCGACGGCGTGATAGGCCGTCGCCGTGGCGCAGGCATGGGCCAGCGAGGTCTCATAGGGCGCGCCGCGGCCACCAATCACGGCGTTGCGAGAGTGGTTCTCCATCCAGATCCACAGCACGGCGGGCTTCGCAGCCGGTGACGCCGATCGGCAGGGCGGTGGACGCCTCTCCGCGGCCAGACCGATGCCCACCGGGAGAGCCACGACAATGGCGAGGAGGACGATGGCGACCGCCCTCGGCCCCCGCCGGCTCATGCGGTCTGCAGCTCTGGCTGTCGACCGTCGCTGAAGCGGGCTCGGATCACCGTGGCCCGGTCGGTGAGGGCGTAGGCGGCGACGGCCACCGTGATCGTCTCCACGAACAGCGCGGCGAGGCCGAGCGGTTCGAGCCAGTTGCCGATGTCCTCGTTGGCACCCGGCAGGCCGACGGTCCGGTTGATCACGAACCCGGCGACGGCGCCGAAGGAGATCAACGCCGTGCTGAGCCAGGCCGGTCGGCTGTCGCGATGAATGAGCGCAGCCGCAGTACCGAGAGCGGCTGTGATCAGCGCCAGGTAGCCGACACCGAGGTAGGGCGTCTCGTGGAACTTGCTCTGCAGGTCGAGGAGATGGATCAGGGCAACACCGAGCAGGCCGACGACAGCGGCGGCTCGGGCGATGACTCGGTGGGGATGGCTGATCTCATCGGGGCGCGTATCCATGGGCAACACGATGCCCGCCGAACCGTGAGGGGAGCCTGAGTGCCCGGTAAAGGTTCGGCTAAGTGCAGGAGCCGCGAACCGGCGGTCCGGCCGGCCATGATTGCCGGATGCGGCGGCGATTGGGCTGGCTCCCCTCGTTCGCGCCCTTCCGGCACCCTGGGTTCGCGGTGGTCGCCATGGGCAACTTCGTCTCGCAGCTCGGCACCTGGTCCCAGATCATCGGCATCGGTTGGGCCGCGCAGCGCCTCACTCAATCGCCGTTCCTGGTGTCGGTCGCGTTCGGGGCGCAGTTCCTGCCCAGCCTCTTCGCCGGGCCCGTCGGGGGTCTCATTGCCGATCGGATCGATCGCAGGCGGATCACCATTGCCGGCAACGTCGGGATGGCCCTGCCGGCGGGCGCCATCGGGCTCTTGCTGGCGGTCCACCACCTCGGGATCTTGGGCCTCATCGCCTTGGCCCTTGCTGGGGGCGTCATGCAGGCGCTGACCCAGCCGGCAATGTCGGCGCTCGTTCCCCACCTCGTGCCAAGTGACGAGGTCCCGGCGGCAGTGGCCCTGAACAGCGCCCTACAGAACCTCAGCCGATTCATCGGCGCCTCCCTGGCTGGGCTGCTGATCTCCAATCTCGGCACGCCAGCCGCGTTCTACTTCAATGCCGCCAGCTTCTTCGCTGTCGTCGTGGCCTGGACCTTCGTGCGACTGTCGCTCCCCAAGCTGCCGACCAGCGACGAGAGCTTCCTCGGCACGCTCGCCGGCGGTCTCCGCTACGCGCGCGAGCACCCCGACATCCGCGACATCCTGCTCCTGAACACGGTCGTCGCCCTCTGCGTCGTACAGCAACCGTTGCTGCCGCTGATCACGTCCCGCGTGCTCCACGCCGGGTCGGGCACCTACGGCGGGCTCAACTCGTGCATCGGCATCGGCGCGATCGCCGGCGCCCTCCTCGCCGGTCGGCGCATGGCCCCTCGGGCGGTCCGGATCACGTTCGGCTCGGCGGTGTGCGTGATCGGGGCCGCCATCGTGTGTGTCGGGCTCTCGCACACGGTGGCCATAACGGGCGCGGTCCTCGTCGTCTACGGCGTGGCCTTCTTCTGCGTGCTGACCACGACGATGTCGACGGTCATGCTGCGCACGCCGGACCACTTCCGCGGTCGCGTGATGGCACTCCAGACGATGTCCATCGCCGGAATGGTGCCCGTCAGCGCGCTCATCGCCGGCTTCAGTGCTTCGCATGTCGGGCTCGAGACGACGGTGGTCGTGGCCGGCACCGTGCTGATTGCCTACGCCACCTGGTTCGTGGCCGCCGGGCGGCTGGCTGCCGTCAGCGAGCAACCCACTGCCGGCACGCTCGAGGAGGCCATGGCGGAGGTTCTGGCGGCCCACGCCCTGAACGACGCGACGATCGCCGGCGACGATTCACTCGACGAGCTCGAGATGCCCCAGGCGGGCGGACCACGGCAGTGACCAGCCCGGACAGGGTCTGGATCGCGCCACGTTCGTATACATGGCACTCACTGCCACAAACGCGTTAGCCTCACCGCCGACGCCACAACCTCGGCGCGCGGGCGCGCTGACCTTCTCCTGAGGAACCCATGGACGAACCGGCAGGCCTCGTGACGATCGTCGCCAAGGAGGGCAAGGTCGACCAGCTGATCGAGCTGCTCGGCCGAATGGCGGCGATCGCCGCCAAGGACGACGGCAGCGAGCTGTACTCCGTGCACCGCTCGCGGCGCGACCCGAACACGGTGTTCGTGTACGAGCTCTACCGCGACAAGGAGGCCCTGAAGCTCCACCAGGCCAACGAAGAGCTGCGCGGGCTCGGGGCCGGCTTGCGCGACCTGACGGAGTCGATCGACGTCGTCCTCGGCAACCTGGTGACCGGAGACCGCCCAACCCGCGGATGAGCTTCACCCCGACGGAGCCCGTGACCGGCGGGAGCCTCCGAGAGCGGCACCGTCGCCACGGGCTGGTGACCATCGAGCGAGTGGCCCTCGACCTCTTCGCCGAGCGGGGCTACGACGCCGTCACCGTCGCCGAGATCGCCGAGGGCGCGGGCATCTCGCTGCGAACCTTCTTCCGCTACTTCCCGACGAAGGACGCCATCGTCCGCGCCTCGGACACCCAGATGCGCCAGCGCCTGCTGCACCTCTTGCGGGCGGCGCCCGAGGACCTGACGCCGCTCGAGGCCTTCCGGACCGCGCTCATTGCGAGCTCGGCGGTCCGCAAGGAGGACCGCCCGGCCGTGCTCAAGCGTTGGCGCGTCATGGCGAGCACGCCGTTGCTCCGCACTGGATCGATCAGCGACATGGCTGATCCCAACGGCGCCCTCGTCACCGAGATCGCCCGGCGGATGGGCGCACCGGCCAACGACCCGCGACCACAGGTGATGGTTGCGGCGATGCTCCACGTCGCCGGGCAGGCGTTCCTGACATGGGCAGAAGGGGGCGGTGAGGGCGAGCCCGAGGACTGGACCGCCCGGTACCTCGACGTGCTCGCCGACACCTTCCCGGCCCGTCGCCGGCGGTAGCCGTCAGGCCCTGGGCGGTGGCCGGTCGGCGAGCGCGCCGGAGGCTTCCAACTCGGCGAGCTCGGTGTCGGTCATGCCGACGAGGTCGCCGAGCACCGCTCGGTTGTGCTCGCCGAGCAACGGGGACCGCCGGGGAATCAGAGGAGGTCGCTGCCGCGAGAAGCGCACCGGGAACGTCTGATACGGCGCCGTGCCCATCACCGGGTGGTCGACGAGCTCGTAATAGCGGCTGGTGGCCAGCGCCGCAACCGCCAGCTGGTCGGAGGGCATGAGCACCTGGCCGGCCGGAACGCCCCTCGGCCACAGCGCATCGACCACCTCCTCGTCGCTGCGAGCCGCGCACCAGGCACCCAGCTCGGCATCGATCTGGTCGTGGGCGGCGTAGCGGCCGACCGCCTGGTCGAGCGCAGGGGCGGCGGCCCATGCCGGGTCGCCGAGCACGGCGCGGAGGATCCGCCACTCGTCGTCGCCTCGCACGGAGAGCGCCACGTACCGCTCCCGGCCGTCGTCGCCGGGCCGGCAGGCATACACGCCCTGCGGTGCCCACAGGGGATGTCGATTGCCGATGCGGGAGACGAGGCGGCCGGTGGCGGAGTGCTCCACGACTTGCTCGGCGGCGAGGGCGAGGGCGGCGCCGAGCAGCGGGCTCTCGACCAAGGTGCCCGAGCCGCCAGCGCGTCGGTGGTGGAGGGCGAGAAGCACCGAGATCAAGGCCATGTTCCCGCCGAGCGGGTCAACTTGCCCGTTCGGCAACATCGGAGGGCTGTCGGGGAACCCGGTGGTCCACGCCATGCCCGAGGTCATCTCCATGGTCTGGGCGTAGCCCTGGCGGTCGCGCCACGGGCCTTCGAGCCCGTACGCGGGCATGCGCACCACCAGCAGGTCGGGGTTCCGGGCGAGGAGCACGTCGTGAGTGAGGCCCCAGTTCTCCAGCACGCGCGGCGTGTAGTTCTCGATGAGGAGATCGCAGTGCTCGACGAGACGGAGGAGCGCGTCGCGGCCCTGCGCCTTCGAGAGGTCGAGCCCGAGGTGCCGCTTGCCGACGTTGATGCCGGCCACCATCGGGGACCACTCCCACCAGCGCTCGTCATCGGGCTTGACCGAGCTGCGGAAGCCGTCCATCTGGATCGGCGACTCAACCTTGATCACGTCGGCGCCCATGGCGGCGAGGAACCTGCCGGGCATGGGACCGGCCCAGTAGGCGGTGAGATCGGCGACACGCAGGCCGGCCAGCGGGAACGATTGGGTGGCCTCCCGGTTCGGCGCGCTCACCGGGCGGTCGCGGTGAGCAAAGGACGCGCCGGGGTGCTCCCCGAGCTGCGGAGCCACCGTCGGCGGTTGGCGCCGAGGTGCCGTCGCGATCCGGAACCAGGGCGTCGGCTGCAGGAAGGCGCCGTCGGGCGCCCGTTCGTACTGGCCCATCGCCGCCGGGTGACGGAAGGTTGGCGTGGTGGCGCCGTTCCCCACCGGCGCCGCCGGTACCCGGAGGGCCTCGGCCATCTCCAGCACCTCGTCGACCGTGCGGCCGGCGAGGTTGTCGTTGATCGCCTTGGTCATCTCTTCCAGGCGGGCGACGCGGTTCTCCACGTAGAGCAGCGACTCGTCCTCGATCCATTGTGGCTGGCCGACCAGCAGGCAGAAGTCCTGCCACTGCTGGCCGCGGAGCACCATGAACCCGACCCAACCGTCCTTCGCCGGGTGGATGGTCGGCATGTTGATCACCCGCCCGTCGCGCATCGGCCGGCCGGCGAGCGAGAGGAAGGTCACCGGGTGCGCCAGCGCGCCGCCGGTGGCCACGGCTTCCAGCATCGACGCGTCGAGCAGCTCACCGCCTCCCAACGTCCGCGCCCGGTAGAGCGACTCGAGCACCGAGACGGTCGCGAACACACCGGTCGCCCACTCGGCGAGCTGCCCCCCGGCCGCCACGGGCGGGCCGGTCGTGCCGCCACGGTGGCCGATGCCACCTGCCCATGCCTGCAGCACCAGGTCACTTGCCGGCCGCCCCGTCCACGCGGTGTCGAGGCCGAAGGGGGTGAGCGCGCACACCACGGCCTCCGGGCAGCGCGCCGCGACCTGGCGCGGATCGAGGGCGTCGGCGACCGCCGAGCCGGGCGACCACAGCACCACGTCAGCATCGGCAAGCAGGGTCCAGACCGGGTCCATCTCCCCGGGATCGGCGACGATCCCACGCTTCGACTCGGCGAGATAGCGAAACAGCGGGCTGTCGCCACCGGGCACCGGCTCACCGGCGATCGGCGACCACCGGCGCAGGGCGTCGCCCCGTGCGTCCTCGACCTTCACCACCTCGGCGCCCGCGTCGGCCAGGACGCGCGCGCAGAACGCGCCGGCGACCCCGCTGGACAGCTCCACGACCCGGGTGCCGGGAAGGACCTCGGCGCCCCACGACGCTCGCGGCGCGTCGCCGACGGCGCCGTCGCTCACGACAGGCCGGGCTCGCGCGGCAGGCCGAGGATCCGCTCGCCGATCTGGTTCCGGCTGATCTCCGAGGTCCCGCCGCCGATCGTGTGCTGGCGGCTGAACAGGAACGCTGCCACCTGGCCAGCAGCGGGTCCCTCGACGTAGGCGGCCTCGGTGCCGTACAGGACGAGCGCCAGCTCGTGCACGGCCTGGGCGTGCTCGGCAGTGGCGAGCTTGGTCACGTTTCCCTCCGCCCCGGGCGGCGCGCCGGCGACGGCCCGGGCGACTCGGCGCAGGTTGAGGGCCACGAGGGCGAGGTTGACGGCGATGAGCCGCCCCGTCTCGATCACGTGCTCGGCAGGAAACGACTCGACGATCGAGAGGAGGGCGGTCGCGTCGGCGCCCACCGGGCTGACCTCGGCGCCGATGCTCAGCCGTTCGTTGCCCAGGGTGTTGCGGGCGACGGCCCACCCGCCGTCGACAGGCCCCACGACGTCGTCGTCGGGGACATAGACGTCGTCGAGGAACACCTCGTTGAAGCGGTGGATGCCGGCAAGGTCGCGCAGCGGCCGCACCGTGACGCCGGGCGCATGCATGTCGATGACCATCATCGAGATGCCAGCGTGCTTCTGCGCGTCGGGGTTGGTGCGGACCGTGGCCCAGCCGTGCGTGGCCGACTCGGCGCCGGTCGTCCACAGCTTCTGGCCGGACACGAGCCAGCCGGCGTCCGTCCGGCGCGCTCGGGTCTGGATGCCAGCGGCGTCGGAGCCGGCGTTGGGCTCACTGAAGAGCTGGCACCAACGGATCTCTCCGGTCATGCTCGGCGACACGAACCGCGCCTTCTGGTCATCGGTGCCCGCGGCGGCGATGGTGAGGGCGATCCAGTGCACGCGCACCGGCGGCAGGCCGGCGAGCTCCTCGTCGATCACGAGCTGCTCACCGGCCGTCGCCGAGCGACCCCACGGAGCGGGCCAGTGCGGGAAGGCAAAGCCCGATTCGATGAAGACCTGGGTGCGGTCGGCGTCGGCCGCCGCCTCGTAGCGGGCCCGGAAGGCGCGGGCCTCGGCCCGCAGGTCGTCCGCGTCCGCCGGGGCGTCGAGCGTCGCGCGGCGGCGCACGCCGCCAGCGCTCAGCCGGACGATGTCGTGCGCGACCGCCGACTGCGGGCCGAGGGTCGACTGCAGCGCCAACGCCCGCCGGAGGTAGAGATGGCTGTCGTGCAGCCAGCTGAACCCGATGGCGCCGTGCACCTGCACGCACGTCTTCGCACAGCGGAGCGCGGCAGCC
>JAEKLB010000110.1 GCA_019510095.1 Acidobacteriota bacterium
CGTCGTCGAGGTCGGCGTCGCGGTTGTCGACGCGCCCGGCCGATGCGCGCAACAACACCTGTCCCGGCCGCCGGAGGTGCGCCCACTTGCGGTCGGCCCAGGTGCACGCGGTCATGGTGAGCCCGCTCGGGCGGGGGACGAGGTAGCCGCTGGCGTCGAGCGGCCGGTCGACGGCGCCTTCGGGAAAGGCCATCGTCGCCAGCGCGACCGACGCGTACCGCACGGCGGCCAACGTGGTCGACGCCCCGGGCGCATGGTCGCCGACGAGTGTTGCGGCGGCGCCGGCCGGCACCGCCAGCACGATGCCCTCGGCCTCGACGCCGCCGACCCGGTAGCCCTTGCCGTCGCGCGCCAGCTGGTCGACGGCCGCGCCGGTGCGGACCTCGCCACCCTTGTCGCGTATGGCGGTGACCAGGGTGTCGACCAGGCGGCTGAGGCCGCCCGACACGGTCAGGAACACGGGCGCATCGGGATCGGTTGGCGGCGGCGTGGCCCGCAGCGTTGCGGTCAGGCTGCGGCCCTTGCGCGCCGCCGCTGCCAGCTGGGCGGCGGCCACGTCGATCGACAGGTCGTCGATGTTGCCGGCGTTGATGCCGCCGACGAGGGGATCGACGAGGCGCTCGGCGACCTGGCGCCCGTAGCGCCGGGCGATGACCGAGCCGACCGCCTCGTCGTGCTGCAACGGGCGGCCCGGGAGCCAGGGCTCGAGGGCGGCCCGCCACGCGGCCGACCGGGTCACGATGCCCGATGCCGACAGCGCCCGGAAGTTGGTCGGGACGCCGAGCACCTGGCCGGCCGGCAGCCGGCGCAGTTCGCCGCGGCCGTAGAGGTACGCGGATGTCTCCGACGGCCGCACCAGCTCGTCGCCCAGCCCCAGCGCGCGGCACAACGCCAACGCCTCTGGTCGGCGGGCCAGGAACGAATCGGGTGCCGTCTCCACGGCCACGCCGGCGAAGTCCTCGGTGTGGATCTTCCCGCCCAGCCGGCCCGACGCCTCCAGGACGACGACGTCGATGCCGGCGGTCACCAGCTCGTAGGCGGCGGCCAGCCCGGCGATCCCACCGCCGACGACGGCGACCGTCACAGCCCGACGATCCGCTGCGCGAGGGCGGCCAGCACGGTGGCGTCGTCGTTCACCACCCGGGTGCGGGCAAAGGCCAGCCCGCCTTCCGCCGCGACGCGGGCGGCCTCGATGTCGAGGTCGTAGAGGACCTCGAGGTGGTCGGCGACGAACCCGCACGGGCACACCAGCACGCCGTCGGCCCGGCCCGTCGCGGCCAGTTCGCGGATGACGTCGAGCACGTCGGGGCCCAGCCACGGCTCCGGCGTGCGCCCTGCGCTCTGCCAGGCGGTGGCCCACCCCGACCACGGCGCCAGGGCGGCCTGCACCGCAACCGCCTCGGCCGTCTCCCGCAGCTGCTCCGGATACGGATCGCCGGCCGCCACGATCCGCGCCGGCAACGAGTGCGCGGTGAACAGCACCTTGGTCCGCTCAGGAAGCGTCGCCAGTCCATCGCGCACGGCAGCTGTGAGGACGTCGATGTAGGCGGGCTCGAGGTGCCACGACTCGATGGCGGCGTCGACCTTGGCCCGCTGGAGGTACTCGCCGACGGAGAGGGCGCTGTAGTGCGGCGCCAGGACCAGCCCGACAACACGGTCGCAGTCGCGGAGCTCGTCGCGAGCATCCTCGATCGATGGCGCCGCGTGCTTGTAGCCGAGCACCACGCGATAGCGGTCCGGCGCCACCGCATCGAGGGCGCGCTGCAAGCCGTCGCGTTGCGCTTCCGTGCGTGTGCGCAGGGGTGAGATGCCGCCGATGGCGTCGTACCGGCGCACGAGGTCGGCGAGCTGCTCGGGTGTGGGTGGGCGGCCGCGACGGATGTCGGTGTAGTACGCCTCGACCTCCTCGGGCCCTCGCGGCGTGCCGTACGCCATGAGGAGCACACCGGTGATGTCAGGCACCGTGCACGATGTCGACGACACGCGTGAGCGCGTCGGCGTCGGTGTCGGGGAGGACGCCCCAACCGAGGTTGAAGACGTGACCGGGCTCGGGCCCGGCGTCGGCCAACACCGCGCGCGTCCGCTCCTCGATCACCTCGACCGGCGCGAAGAGCACCGTGGGATCGAGGTTGCCCTGCACCGCCTTGTCCGGTCCGACGATGCGACGGGCATCGGCCATCGGCGTGCGCCAGTCGATGCCGATCACGTCGGCGCCGGCCGCCGAGAGCTGGTCGACGAGATGCATGGTGCCGACGCCGAAGTGGATGCGGGGCACATCGAGGTCGGCGAGGCCCTCGAAGATGCGGGTGCTGAACGGCAGCACGTGCCGGGCGTAGTCGGCGGCCGAGAGATTGCCGGCCCATGAGTCGAACAGCTGCACGGCCTGGGCGCCGGCGGCCACCTGGGCCCGCAGGGTGGCGAGGGTGATGTCGGCGAGCCGGCCGGCAAGCTCGGCCCACACGTCGGGAGCGCCGTACATCAGTGCCTTGGTGTGGCGGTAGTCGTTCGACTTGCCGCCCTCGACCAGGTAGCTGGCGACGGTGAAGGGTGCACCGGCGAAGCCGATGAGGGCCACTTCGGGCGGGAGCTCGGCCCGCACCAGTCGCACCGCCTCGAGCACGTAGGGCAGGTCGGCCTCGGGCTCGATGGGCCGGAGGCGGTCGAGGTCGGCCTTGGTGCGGAACGGCTCGTCGACCACCGGTCCCTTGCCCGGGTGGATGTCGACCCCGGGGACGATGGCCTGGACCGGCGTCATGATGTCGCTGAAGAGGATGGCCGCGTCGACGCCGTGCCGGCGGACGGGCTGCAGGGTGACCTCGGCGGCCAGCTCGGGCTCCTCGATCACCGCACTGAACCGCGGGTGCTTCTCCCGCAGGGCCCGGTACTCCGGCAGCGATCGCCCGGCCTGGCGCATGAACCACACCGGCACGTGCTCGACGGGCAGCCGGCGGCAGGCGTCGAGGAACGGGGATGGGGAGGCGGACGGGCTCACCGTCTCACGGTAGACAGTCGGGTCATGCGCCGCTCCATCGACGACGCCCGCGATGCCCATCCCGCCGGTGACGACGACGACAAGGTGCCGGCCTCGTGGATGGTGCAGCTCCTCGACGACTGCGAGGCATGCGGCGACCTCCGCGTCTCACTGACCGTGGAGGATGTGGGCGGCGCCGGCTACGG
>JAEKLB010000105.1 GCA_019510095.1 Acidobacteriota bacterium
GAACTCGGCATCGGGCCGGGTGCGGTAGAGCGCCAACACCCCGTAGAGGCGGCCCGCGGCGACCAGCGGCACGGCCAGCGCTGAAGTAGCCGCCGGCTCGGCCGCCGCCGGGTGCACGGCCGCCGGTGGCCACCGGGCTGGGTCGCGGTGCTCGGCCACCCAGCCGCTGAGCCCCTCGCCAGGTGCGAGGCGCCGATCGAGCGAGTCGGGCGCGCCCTGCTCGGCCCTCGCCACCAGGAAGGCCCCGAAGTCGCGCCAGAAGACGGCTGCGTCGGCCGCGACCATCGTGCACGCGGCATCGAGCACCACACCCACCAAGGCCGAGCGGTCGTCGGTGGCGCCGAGCGCCTGGCCGAGCCGCAGGAGCGCGCCCCGGAAATCGTTGCTGCTGCGCTCGAGCTCGGCGATCCGGCGGTGGGCCCGTCGCCAGGCGGTGGCCGCGCCGATGGCGACCGCAGCCAGCGTCAGCGCTACGGCGGGGGTCGTGGCCGTCGTCACGTTCCCGTGGCGAGCGGGCGCTCGTCGCCCTTGGCCAACCGGGCGATGTTGGTGCGGTGCCGGACGAGGACGATGGCGCCGAGCAAGACGACCACGACCAGCTCGTGGGTCGGGGCGCCGGTGGCGGCGATGCCGATGACGAGGCCACCGATGGCCACGATCGATGCCAACGACGCCAACTTCCAGACGGCGGCGATCAGCAACCACACCACGCCGGCCACCAACGCATGGAAGGGGAACAGCACTGCGACGACGCCACAGGTCGTCGCCACCCCCTTGCCGCCTTGCAGCCGCCGGGTCACGGGGAAGACATGGCCGAGCACCGCGGCCAGGCCGCACACCAGCGCCAGCTCCCGACCGCCGAGGGCCAGCCCGATGCCGGCCGCCGCCGCTCCCTTCAGCAGGTCGCCCACAAGCACGGCGGCGCCCGCCTTTCGACCGGCGGTGCGGTAGATGTTCGACGCCCCCGGGTTGCCCGAGCCCGCCGTTGCCGGATCGACGCCGAGCCGTGCCCCGACTGCGTGGGCGAACGGCAGGGTCCCGAGGACGTAGCCCACGACCACTGCCACCGCATCGAGGGTCACGGCCGGCAATGGTAGGAGGGGAGGGAAGCCTCTACACTTGGCACTCGCGAGACGCGACTGCCAACTACGGAGCGCTTCGATGCCCACCTACGAATACATCTGCAAGAGCTGCGGCGACCGGCTCGAGGTCCGCCAGGCCTTCACCGACGACGCGCTCACGGAGTGCCCGCGGTGCGAGGGGCCCCTGCGCAAGGTCTTCGGCAACGTGGGCATCACCTTCAAGGGCGGCGGCTTCTACAAGACCGACAGCCGGTCGAGCTCGTCGAAGAGCTCGACGTCATCCGGCGACAAGAGCGAGAAGAGCAGCACGTCGGGCTCCTCGTCCTCATCGAGCGACAGCTCCTCGTCATCGTCGTCATCGTCTTCTTCGTCGACCGAGTCGTCGGCGCCAGCGCCGGCCTCCACGCCGGCCAGCACCTCCTAGCGCCACCTTCTCCCCGCGCTTCCCCGGCCGGTCCCTGCCTGTTCTGTGTCGTCGGCGGACCCCACACGGGCCCGCCGACGACACAGAACGGGAGAGAGCCAAGGAGCGTCATGCCTCTCTTCCTGCGTCGCCTACGCCGCCGCCCACTCCCCCACTGGCTGGCAACCGTCGTCCTCGCCCTGCTCTCCGCGCTGGTGGTGGCCCGCGCCGCCGGGGCGGCGTCGGCCGAGCGGGCCAGCTGGGGCCATGCCAGCCGCGCCGTGGTCGTCGTCCACGACGTCGCCGCCGGCAGCCCGATCCAACCCGCCGATCTCGGCATCCGCCAGGTGCCGGGGTCGCTGGTGCCGACGGGTGCCGCCCACCGGGTGCCGACCGGCGGCGTCGCCGCCGTCGACCTCCATGCCGGCGAGGTGCTGCTCGGCGACCGTCTGGCCGGTGGGCGGTCGCCGCTGGCCGCCCTCCTTCCCCGTGGCGCCCGGGGGATCGCGGTGCCCAACGACGGCGGACTGCCGCTCGCCCCGGGCGACCGGGTCGACGTCCTCGCCACCTTCGACGGTGGTGCGAGCGGCGGGCCACCCACCTTCCCGGTCGCTCGAGGGGCCGTCGTTCTGCGAGCCGGCCGGGAAGGCGCCACCTTGGCGGTGACGAGGAAGGAAGCACCACGGGTCGCCTACGCGCTGGCCGCCGGCCGCATCACGCTCACCCTGACCGGCTGATGGCGCCGGAATCCTTGTCTGATGCTTCGGGCATAACGTCGGCCTATGGGACTGATCCGCAAGGTCCTGCCGATCAGCCGAGTCGCCATCACGATGTGGGCCTGGCGGCACCGGCACGAGATCGGCGGCTGGCTCGGCTACGCGGCGCGCTCGGCGCCCAAGGTCGTCGCGGGAGACACCGCTGACGTCCTGCTCGAGGGTCGCGTGCGGGCCCGGCTGACCGCCGATCGCCGCACCCGCAACCTCGACGGCGCCCGGATCGAGGTCAACGACGGCGTCGTGACCCTCCGGGGCATGGTCCCGGCCGAGGCCCACGACGCGGCCGTCGCCATCGCCACCAACACCGGCGGCGCCCGAAGCGTCCTCGATGAGATGACCGAGCCGCGGGCCCGTTCCTTGCCCGGTTAGGACCGGACGACCGGGGTCGACCCGGTCCCCCTGTACCCTCCCTCGCCGTGCCAGTCGAGCCGGGACTGTCGGCAGAGGTCGAGCTCACCGTGACCGAGGACGACACCGCGTTCGCCCTTCAGTCCGGTGACGTGCACGTGCTCGCAACCCCCCGGATCATCGCGGTGTGCGAGCAGGCGACCATGGCCGCCATCGAGGGCAAGCTCGAGCCCAACGAGACCGCCGTCGGCCACACCATCCAGCTCGACCACGTCGCACCCACCAGGGTCGGCGGCCGGATCCGGGCTGAGGCCTCGCTGCAACGGGTCGCCGGCCGGCGACTCACCTTCACGGTGTCGGTCACCGATGCCCGCGGTCTGGTCGCCGCCGGCAAGATCACCCGCGTCATCGTCGACCGCGATCGCTTCATGGAGAACGCCCACTGACGTTTCGCTTCGGAACCAGAGGTTCCTCAGCGAGTTTTGATGCCGGTGCCTGCGGCACCAGCGTGGGGCATCGACCGGCCAAGCCGGCTCGATGCGGTGGCTCAGGGTCGGGAGCGGTGGGGGCGGAACCACCCACCTGTTGGCGCGTCGTCGGTCATGGGGTCGACGCCACCGGTGGCCGCTGGCGCGGCGTCGGGTGTCGTCGACGTGGCGCGGGCTTGGGCTGCGATCGTCGTCGATGTCGTCGTCGACGTGCCTGGCGAGGTGGTGCTCGTCGTCGTGGGCGGGGGCGGGAGCGTCGTGGTGGTCGCCGGGCTCGGGAGGACGTAGCCCTTCGGCACGACGATCAGGGCGGGGCCGATGGGCCGCTCGCCCGCAGCGTCCGACGGCCGGTTGGCGAGGACGCCCTTGATGGCCATGGCCGTGGAGCCGCCGCCGTCGAGGTTGACCGCGTTCACCGCGCCGAGCTTGACCAAGTAATCGGCGAAGTCCTTGACCGTCATGCCCACCGAGTACTTGGCCTGGCGACCGTCGACGGTGACGATCACCAGGCGCCCGTCGGCCAGGATGCCAACGCCCGTCCGCGGCGCCTTCTCGGTGTAGAACGCGCCAGCTCTGGTCACGTCGGGAGTACGCACGCCGTTGCGAACCAACGTGAGGTTGGCGCCGATCGCGCTGCGCACGCCCGTCCACGCGCTCTGGAGCCGCCACGTGAAGGTCACCGTGCTGCCCGGCGGCAACGCGCTCAGGGCGGCGGCGTTCGGGTCGTACTCGGGCACCATGACCACGTCGGCACCGCTGAGGGCGACGGGGTCGACACCGCAGATGACCGACTGGGACGTCTCCCGCTGCATGGTGTCGCCGGCGTCGTTGACGGTGGGCGCTTCGAGCGGCCGCAACGTCATGGTGCACATGGGCGACGGCGGGGTGATGGTCGCCTGTCCTTCCGACGTGTACAGCACCGTCTCGCCTGGCCCCGGCGCCACGCCGTTCACCCGGTTGACGGCGAACGTGATCTGCGGTCCCTCGAGTCGCATCGACATGGTGATGCTGGGGCGACCGACGTAGCTGCCGGTGGGCTGCCGTGCGTCGAAGGCGAGCATCGACTCGACGAGGCCGGGGGCCTTGAACAGGCGGCCGTCGACGGCCAGGGCGTGCACGGGATCACCGTCGCCGACGAAGAAGTCGCCGTTCACCGCGGCGAGGGCACCGGTGCGGCGAGCGACCTCGGACGTCGGCAGCCGGCCGGTCAGGCGCCCGAGCGAGGTGGTGGTCACGACATCGAGCTGGTTGCGATCGACGGTGAGCACCCGGGCCACCTGCGGTCCGGGCAGCGTGTACATGTCGAAGCGGAGACCGGGCGCGATGTCGTTGCCGGTGGGCGGCACGCACGGCGCTGCCAGCCCGGCCGAACGGGACACCGCAGTCGCCCCGCCGACGATGGTCACGTCGGGCCAGCCGGCGTCGCCGAGCCGCTGCACGGTGGCGGGCGGCGAGCAGCTCGGCGAGGTGAGCAGGAGCGGCGCCCGCAGCTTGGCCGCCATCGGCGCAGCCGCCAGGGCATCGGGGTAGTCGAGCCCGGTCGCCAGCACCACTTGGGTCGACGCCGGCGCCTGGTCGGCGGCAACCGCGGCGGCGGTGAAGTAGCGGTCGGGACCGGCCAGCCGGCGGATCGAGGGGATCTTGGCGGCGATCTGGCTGAACGCCACGTCGCCCACCGCGCCGGTGCCGCCCAGCACCGCGCCGGAGGGTGGAGCGAGGCGGGCGAGCTCGGAGGCGATGGGCGCCGGCAACGCCTCGGGACGGGTGAGGAGCAGGGGGGAGCCGGCAGTGGCCGCCGCCGCGCCCCCCGCCAGGGCGTCGGGAAAGGCCTGCCCGTTGGCCAGGTAGGCGGCGCCACCAGGGGGGAACAAGGCCGAGACGGCAGCCGCCGTGGCGTAGCGGTCATCGCCGCTCAGCCGCTGGATCGACACCCCCGGCAGGGCGGCCGCCAGTTGCAGGAAGGTGGCGTCGCTGATGACGCTGGGACCACCGACGACGTAGACGGTGGTGGGATGGAGCCGGGTCAGCTCGCTGGCCGTCGCTCCCGGCACCCCGTCACGCTGGGCGAGGAGCACGGGACCACCGACGCGTGCGGCCAGCGGGCCGCCGACCAGGGCGTCGGGAAAGACCAGGCCACTGGCGACCACCGCCGCCGGCGCGCCCGACGGGAACAGCGCCTTCGACAGCTCGACGGCCGTGCCGTAACGGTCGTTGCCCGCGATCCGAACCGAGCCGCGGGTCCACGCCCCGGCCACGTTGGCGGCCACGCCGACCAGGGTGGTGGCGAACACCGTCGCCACCACGAAGAGGATGAGCCGCCGCCGAGGCATTCAGAGACCGTAACTGTGCGAACCGGGTCAGAGTGCGCGCGCCCAGACGACGAACATCGGATCGTCGGGACTGGCGAGCTGGGCCGATTCGACCGGATGGAAGCCGGCCGACTCGAAGTACTCGCGGACGAGGACGAGGTGCGCCTCGTCACCCCCGAACACCCAGCGCCGCACCGCCTTGGTCGGGAAGCACCGGTTCGAGAACGCCATCGCCACCGGTCCACCGGTCACCACGACCCGCTGGAGCTCGGTGAAGACCTCGGTCGGCCGCACCATGTACTGCACCGACACCGAGCAGACCGCGGCGTCGAAGGAGTCGTCGGCGAACGGGAGGCGAGGATCGCCGTTGAGGTCGTGGACGACGAACGACTCGAGCTGGGGGTTGTCGCCCATCTCCTCGGCGTTGAGGCCGAGGCCGGTCACCGGACCGAGCCCGCCGGGGAGATGCGACCGCCACGACGACATGAGATCGAGGACCCGTCCGCCGACGGGCAACACCGAGCCGTACCACGATCGCAACGCTTCGATGGCGCCGGCCTCGATGTGCACCAGCTTGCGGGGGAAGGCGTAGAAGACCCGATCATCGGTCGGATCGGCCCGAGCGAACGGGTCGCCGTGCTCAGTCACAGCGCCGCCCTTCGGGCGGCGCTGTTCCCCAATGGCGCGGTACTCATGGTTCGCTCGCTTCGCTCGCTCACAGCGCACGGAGGAAAGACTGGAGGGCGTCGTACCAGACCTCCGGCTCCTCGACGTGGGGACTGTGGCCGGCGCCGGGCACCACGACCAGCGAGGCGCCGGGGATGGCGGCCGCCAGCTCCTCGCAGCCGGTCATGAAGGTGCGATCCTGGTCGCCGACCATCACCAGGGTGGGCACCCGCAGCTGCCGCAACCGGTCGAGGCGGCTCGGCGCCGCCAGCATCAGCCCGACCGCTTCGACGTACATGAGCGGCGAGGAGGCGAGGAGGCGGCTGTCGGCATAGGCGTCCCAATCGGGACGCCTCGCCCGCAGCCGCGCGGCCGCCTCGCTGGTGAACGGCCCGCCGCCGAGGGCCTTCTGGGCGGCGAGCAGCCCGGCCATGCCCGCGCCGCGCACGACCTCGACGGCAAGGGTGGCCAGGGCGGGATCGATCGCCACCGCGCCATGGGTGGTGTTCATCAGCACCAGCGCGTCGAGCCGGTGCTGCGACTCGATGGCGGCCTCCTGGACCACCATGCCGCCCATCGAGTGACCAAGCAGCGAGAACCGCTCCCATCCCAACTCGTCGGCCACGCCGACGACGTCGAGGGCCATCGTGTCGAAGCCGTACCCCGAGGCGGGCGCCGGGCTGGCGCCGTGGCCCCGCAGATCGGGCGCCACCACATGCCACCCATCCGCCGCCAGGCGGGGCAGGTGGTCGGCGAAGTCTTCCTTGGCGCCGGTGAAGCCATGGACGAGCAGCAACGGTCGGCCGCCTTCGCCCGCCTCGATCCTCGCCAACGGCAAGGGGGCACCCATGGCCCCGCAGGGTAGGGCTCCTACAATCGCCCGGCCCACACCACCAGCGACGCAGAAGGGGGAAGGGGTGGCCGACCGCAGGACGCGGTTCTTGGTGCTCCGGATCCTCGCCAGCCTGGTGATGCTCGCGGTGCTCATCCCACGAGTGCATCTGGGCTCGCTGTTGCCGCGCTGGACGCTCTCGAACATCTCGTGGCTGGTGGCCGCCCTCGTGACCACCGGCGCCGCCTTCGTGCTGGCCGCCATCCGGTGGCAAGCGGTGCTGCGAGCCATGGGCATGCATGCGCGGCTCCGCACCCTGCTGCACCACTACCTGGCCGGGTTGTTCGTGGGGAACTTCCTGCCGTCGACCATCGGCGGTGACGTCCTCCGCGTGCGCCGGCTGGCGGCCGACACCGGTGACGGCCCCGATACCTTCGCCTCGGTGGTGCTCGAGCGACTGACGGGGTGGCTCGTGCTCCCGTTGCTGTCGCTCGGCGCCCTGGCCCTCAATGCCGGGCTGCGTCATCTCGGTGGGGCGAGCGCGCTGGCCGCCACCGTCGCCGTCATCACCCTCGCCGGGCTCAGCCTGCTGCTCTACCTGGTCGCCCATCCCAGCGTCGGGGGACGGCTGGCGGGCGGCGCGGGCTGGCGTCGGTTTGCCGGTTCGGTGCACCACGGGCTCATCGGCCTGCGCCGCCACCCCGGCGGCATCGTCGCGGTCCTGGGCACGGGCATCGCGTACCAGGCCACTGTGGTCTTTGCCGCCTTCCTGGCAGCCCGGGTGCTCGACATCGACCACGTCGGGCTCACGGCCGTGTTCGCCTTCTTCCCGGCGGTGGCCATCCTCCAGGTCCTTCCCATCAGCCTGGGCGGGCTCGGCGTGCGGGAGTGGGCGCTGGTGTTCTTCCTCCACCCGCTGCACGTGCCCGCCAGTCGCGCGGTTGGCCTCGGCTTCCTCGTCTACGGCATGACGTTGGCGGTGAGCCTGCTCGGGGCGCCGTCGTTCGCGGTCGGGTCCCGCCCGGCGCGGGTGCTCACATGAGCGAGCGAAGCGAGCGAACCATCAACACAGTGTCTTTGTCGGCACGAGGTGCCGGTCGCTCGCTGCGTGCATCCCGAAGGGGGCACCGGTGAGCGACGTGATCGACGACACCGACTCGGCGCCGAGCACCGCGGCGGCGCCGCGGCTGCGCTGGTGGCGAGAGGTCTTCTACGTCGCCGCCTTCTACGCCGTCTACTCGGTGATCCGCAATCAGTTCGGCTCGGCTGCGGTGTCCGACTCCACCGCGTTCCATCACGCCCGGCACGTCGTCAGCATCGAGCGCCATCTCCACCTGTTCTTCGAACCGCGCGTGCAGCACTGGTTCCTCGGGTGGCGCTCGTTCATCCAGTTCTGGAACCTCTTCTACGGCACGTTCCACTTCGTGGTCACCACGTTCTGCATCGTGTGGCTGTTCCGCCGCTTCCCCGAGCGCTACATCCGCTGGCGCACCACCCTGGCCTGCACCACGGCGCTGGCCCTCATCGGCTTTGCCGGGTATCCACTCATGCCGCCGAGGTTGCTGCACGAGTTCGACCCGTCGTTCCACATCGTCGACACCCTGCGCCAGTACGGCGGGCTGTGGTCGTTCGACAGCGGCGCCATGGCCAAGGTGTCCAACCAGTACGCCGCCATGCCGAGCCTGCACTTCGCCTGGTCGACGTGGTGCGCGCTCGTCCTGGTCCCGACCGTGCCCAAGCGATGGATGCGGTGGCTGGCCGCCTCCTACCCGGTGCTGACGGTTTTTGCCATCGTCGTCACCGGCAACCACTACTGGCTCGATGCCGCCGGCGGGGCCGTCATCCTGGGACTGGGCTACCTGGGTGGGTCGTGGTGGGACCGGCGGATCAGGGGCCGGTCCCGGGGCGCCGGGACGGCCGCCCGGCTGTAGCTTGAGCTGGATGTCGCGGCTCGAGGCGATCAACAGCCCGGCCGACCTCCGAGAGCTGTCGTACCCCGAGCTCGACGAGCTCGCTGCCGAGATCCGTGAGTTCGTGGTGGCGGCGGTGGCCGCCTCCCCGAGTGGCGGCCACCTGGGGTCGAACCTGGGCGCCGTCGAGCTCACCCTGGCCCTGCACCGCGTCTTCGATTCCCCCCGGGACATCCTGCTGTGGGACACCGGCCACCAGGCCTACGTCCACAAGCTCGTCACCGGGCGGCGGGAGGGCTTCGGGTCACTGCGCCAGTCGGGCGGCATGTCGGGCTATCCCAACCGGGCCGAGTCCGAGCACGACTGGGTCGAGAACAGCCATGCCTCCACCATCCTCAGCTATGCCCACGGCATGGCCACTGCCGTCGAGGCCAAGGGCGTCGACCGCCGGGTGGTGGCGGTGATCGGCGATGGCTCCATGACCGGCGGCATGGCGTTCGAGGGCTTGAACAACCTCGGCAACACCGGCCGCCGTGTCGTGATCGTGCTCAACGACAACGGGCGGTCGTACGCGCCGACCTCGTCCAAGCTGAGCGAGAGCCTGGCCCGGCTCCGCCTCGACCCGCGCTACGTGCGCAACCGGGTGCGGGTCGAGCGGCTCATCCAGTCGCTGCCGTTCGGCGAGCGCATCCACCGCGGGATCGAGTCGGCCGAGGCCGCGGTGCGCGAGTACTGGGAGCCGCCCGCCTTCTTCGAGCAGCTCGGCGTGCGATACGTCGGTCCCCTCGACGGGCACGACATCGAGGGACTCGAGTCGGCGCTGCGCGACGCCGCCGAGTACGTCGGGCCCATCGTCGTGCACGTCCTCACCCAGAAGGGCCGCGGCTACCCGCCGGCGGAGGACGACGAGGAGAAGTGCCTGCACGACATCTCCGGCGTCCTCGACCCGGTCACGGGCACTGTCACCGGTTCGTCGTCACCGTCGTACAAGGACGCGTTCACCGAGGTGCTCCTCGAGGTCGCCGAGCGCGATCCGCGGGTGTTCGCCATCACCGCGGCGATGCCCGGCTCGACCGGCCTCCTCGCCTTCGAGGAGCGCTTCCCCAACCGGTTCCTCGATGTCGGCATCGCCGAGCAGCACGCGGTCACCACGGCCACCGGCATGGCCATGCTCGGCCTCCGCCCGGTCTTCGCCGTCTACTCAACGTTCCTCACCCGTGCCATCGACCAGGTGACCTACGACGCCGGCCTGCACGGGCAACCCGTGCTGTTCTGCATCGACCGAGCCGGCATCACCGGCGACGACGGTCCCAGCCACCACGGCGTCCTCGACATGGCGCTCCTGTCGAAGGTGCCGGGGATGACCATCTTCGCCCCGTCGTCAGCGGCCGAGGTGGCCGTGATGTTCCGCGAGGCGATGACCATCGAGGGCGGACCCATCGCCCTGCGGTGGCCCAAGACCGCCGCCCGCCAGGTGCCTGCCGACCAGGTCGGCCACGGGCTCGAGGCTCGCCGAGTCAGGCAGGGCCGGGGCGACGTGTGCATCCTCGCGGTGGGCACGACCCTTGCCGCCGCCGAGTCGGCCGCCGAGCTCCTCGCCGAGGAGGGCACCGACGCGACCGTGTGGGATGTGCGGTTGGTGAAGCCGCTCGACCACCGCATGGTCGCCGACGCTGCCACCCACGGACTGGTGATCACCGTCGAGGACGGCACCGTCGCCGGTGGCGTCGGCTCCCACATCACCCAGGCGATCGCCAACATCGACGAGGGCCACCGCTCGCCGCCCGTGGTCACCCTCGGGATCCCGGCCACCTTCATCGCCCACGGCAAGGTCGACCAGATCCTCGCCGAGGCCGGCCTCGATGCCGCCGGCATCGCGTCGGCGGCCACCAAGGCGCTCGCCGCCGCCCGCACCGCCGACCTCGCCTGACCTCTTCCGTTCTCTGGTAGCCGCGGTCCGCTCTGCGGACCCCCGATACCAAAGAACGGTGGATCAGAGGTTCAGAGGCGCTGGCGGAGGATCTCGACGCCGTCGCCGGTGAGCTCGCCGAGGAGGGCGGGGCGACCGGTGAGGGCGAGGAGGATGGCCTCGCCGGGACCGCGCACGAGCGGGCCGGACCCGGCGTGCCAGTCGAGATCGGTCGCGACCAGGAGCAGGCCCTTGGCCCGACCCTTGGACCTCACCAGGCCGGTCACTCCCGGCGCGGCATCGAGTGCGGCGGTGAGGCGGTCGACCGGGATGGGCCGTGGCAGGCCGAGGGGGCGTCGGATGTCCTGATGGTGGACGAGCTGATCGACCAACAGGTCGCGGGGCTTGAGCAGCCGCACGATGCCCCGGTTGGCCCCGCCGGCTGCGTACTCGGCGGCGAAGCGCCGCACGGCGCGAGCCATCTCATGGGCGTCGTTGCGGTCGGCGATGGCAACGGCAGTTGCCTTCGATGCCCGGGGGATGCTGAAGCCATGGCGGGCGACCGCCGACAGGTGCGACGCCAGGCTGCCGGTGGCGCCTCCGTAGAGGTGGGCCAGCACGTCGCGCACGCGCCAGCCCTCGCACAGGCTCGGCGCGTCGAGCTGGGCCGGCTCCAACGACTCCACGAAGTCGGCCAGATCGGTGGCCTCGGCGGCGGCCAGCTTTCGGTACTCGACTGTCGTCGTCATGGCGTCCTTCGAGCGCCGGCTACTTGGCCGATGCCTCGTAGAAGGGGTTCTCGCCGGCGGCGTGGTCGGTCACGTCGATGACCTCGCGGATCTCAGGGATGCGACTCTCGATCGTCGCCTTGATCCCCTCGGTGAGCGTGAGGGCGGCGAGGCCGCAGCCCTGGCAGCCGCCACCCATGAACACGTAGGCGACATCGTCCTCGAGCTTCTGCAGCTCGGCGTAGCCACCGTG
>JAEKLB010000106.1 GCA_019510095.1 Acidobacteriota bacterium
GTGGGTCGACCGGAACTGGCTCCGGTGCTCGAGCAGGGCGGCAACCTTTCGCTCGAGATGGTCGTCGTCGAACGGCTCCACGTGGTTGGGCTCGTCGGCCTCGAACAGCAACAGCGATGACGGCCGCCACCAGGCCAGGCCGTGCTCCGGATAGAAGTGCGGGTCGCGCGCGGCGACGATCCCGTCGACGGCGAGGAAGCCGGCATGCCGATGGTCGGGGTGGAGGCGGTAGCGCTTCCACGGGTCGTGCCCGAGCACCACCTCCGGCCGGAGCCGGCGGATGACAGCCGCGACCTCGCCCCGCTCGACCAGGCCCGAGGCGAGCTCGCCGTCGACCTTGCCAAGGAAGACACACTCGCCGCTGCCGCCAAGCGCGCCGAGCGCGGCCCGTTGCTCCTGCTGCCGTCGCGACACGAGCGCGGCGACGTCCTCGGCAGGGTCCCACGAGCCCTTCGAGCCGTCGGTGCACACGAGGATGCTCACCTCGCAGCCGGCGGCCGACCACTTGGCGAGGGTGGCGCCGGCCTGGAACTCGGCGTCGTCGGCATGGGCGACGATGGCCAGCGCACGACTCGGCGTGGGCAACGCGCGCTCGCTCACAGCTGCGCCCTTCGGGCGCCGCTGTTCCCCAACGGCGCGTTGCCCATGGTTCGCTCGCTGCGCTCGCTCACAGGTCGTCCGGCGAGTCGATGTCGCGGGTGAGGTCGGCCGCCCGCAGGATCGTGAACGGCCGCCCGAGCCGCGCCGCCTCTGCCTGGTGCCGGTGGAACGAGCCCGGGCCGTAGGCGAACACGAAGCCGGCGCCGGTGGGGACGGCCAGCACGTTGGTGCCGTCGTCGTGGCGGTCGGGCACGGCGACGACGCCGTCAGGGCGCGCGACTGCCGTGAGGTCGTTGGCGTCGGGCAGGTCGGCATGGGCCACCACCACCCGATGCACGCCCTGGGCGGCCAACGCGGCGACGCCGGCAGTGACCGCTCCGTTCAGGTCGGTGCCCGGCGTCCACGCCACCTGGGCGCCGCTGGCCCGCGCCCAGGCGGCGACATCGTCGTCCTCGCAGGCCACCGTCACGGGCAGCGACCGAGCGGCGAGCAGCACGCGGTCCGCCATCTGTCGCGCCAGCGCGGCGCGCGCATCGCCGTCGAGCACGGGCGCCAGTCGGCCTTTCGCCTGTGTGAAGGCCTTCACCGGCATGAGCACGGCGACCCCTGGCGTCATAGGTGCAGCAACCTAGAGTCCCGGGCATGGCGCTGCGGGTAGCGGTCGTGGGCGCCGGCTCGTGGGGGACGACGGTCGCCAGCCTGTCGGCTGTCAACAACCACACCATGCTGTGGGCCCGGCGGAAGCAGGTCGCCGACGAGGTGGTCACCGAGCGGACCAACACGACCTACCTCCCCGGCGTCGAGCTGCCCAGCTCGTTGTCGGCCACGTCGTCGCTCGAGGAGGCGGTGCGTGACGCCGAGGTGATCGTGATGGCGGTTCCCTCGCACGGCTTCCGCGCCGTGCTGGAGCAGGCCGCACCACATGCCCGGGCAGGCATCCCCGTGGTGAGCCTGGCCAAGGGCCTGGAGCCCGGTACCCGGCTGCGCATGACCGAGGTCATCAGCCGGGTCCTTCCCGGTCATCCGGCGGGCGCGCTGACCGGACCGAACCTGGCGCGTGAGATCGCGGCCGGGCAACCGGCAGCGGCGGTCATGGCCTTCGCCGACGAGGAGGTCGCTCGCAGCTTGCAGCCGGTCTTCCACGCCGCCGCCTTCCGCGTGTACACGAACCTCGACATCGTCGGGTGTGAGATCGCTGGCGTGGTGAAGAACGTGATCGCCATCGCGGCCGGGATGGTGGAGGGGATGGGCTTCGGCGACAACACCAAGGCCACCGTGATGACGCGCGGCTTGGCCGAGCTCACCCGGCTCGGGGTCGCACTGGGGGGCGATCGACGGACGTTCGCCGGGTTGGCCGGGATGGGAGACCTCGTGGCGACCTGTGCCAGCGAGCAGAGCCGAAACCACCGCGTGGGCATCCAGCTCGGCACCGGCCGGCCGCTCGCCGAGATCCTGGCGGCAACACCGATGATCGCCGAAGGTGTCGGCTCGTCGCCGGTCGTGTGCGAGCTGGCGTCGGCGAGCGGCGTCGAGATGCCGCTGGCCGAACAGGTGCGTTCGGTGTGCGCGGGCGAGTCGACCGTCCCGGCCGCGGTCGAGGCGCTGCTCCGCCGCCCGCCGACGAGCGAGTAGGGCGTGCCCCGCCGATCGCGAACCCCCCAGCTGGCAGCGGACTGGGTGCGGCCGTACTGGCTCGAGCGGCAGTCCGATCCCGCCTCGCCCGCCTTCGTGCCGGCCGGTCCTGGCCGCGAGCTGCGCAACATCAGCGGTCGTCGCTGGACGTGCATCGGCACGCTCGACGGCCCGTCCCAGGCAATCGTCGATCCAAGAGGCCTGGTGACGCCGGTGCCGGGTGGATGGTCGGTCGACTGGTGGATCGGGGCGGCCGACCGTTGGCACTTCCCGTCGCGCGAGGTGGCCGTCCGCCAGCGGCTCGTCGACGACACGCCGGTCGTCGAGACCGCCATGCGGGTGCCGGGCGGCGATGTCGTCCACCGTGCCTATGCGGCCCGCTCCGGCGACCACGAACTCGTCGTGCTGGAGCTCGAGAACGAGAGCTCGGTACCAGTGGCGCTCGCCCTCGCCGTGCGCCCGCACGGCACCGAGGGACTGAGCACCATCAAGCTGATCGAGCTCGACGGCACGTTGGTGAGCGTCGACGGGCGCCCGGCCGTCGTCTTCCCCCGCCCGCCGAACCGTACGGCGGGGTCCCCCCTCGCCAGCAGCGACGTCGCCACCCTCGTCGTGGCCGGCGACGACGATGACGCGTTCCGCCCCGTGCGCGACGACGGTGGCACGGCGTCGGCCGCCTTCGTCTTCGCGTTGCCGCACCGCACCACCCTTCGGGTGGCCATGCCGGTGGACACGACAGCGGGCCGTGGGGGGAAGCCGCACGGGCTCCAGTCGGCGATGGCGCGGGCGGCGCTCACCGTCTCCCTGCCGACCGCGCGGCAGGTGGCCAACGGCTGGGGCGCGCATGGGCAACGAGGCATGCGGGTGGTGCTGCCCGACGACCGCTTGCAGTCGTGCGTCGAGGCCAACCGCCGCCACCTCCTCGTGCTGCACAACGCCATCGACCGGAAGGTCGATGACACGACGGTCGCCATGCTGCGCGCCCTCGAGCTCTACGGCTATGCCAACGAGGTGGCCGAGGCGTTGGAGTCGTACGGGGCCAAGGAGCTGCGCCCGGCACCGGCCGAGGCCGACCCCGGTGGGCAGCAAGCGCTGGCCCAGCTGGTGAGGTTGCTCGACACCGCCACCGCCACCTGGACCTGGCCCGACGGCCACAGCGGCGCCGTTGCTGCAGAGCTCCTCACGCTCGTGCGCGAGCTGCTGGTGCGGGAGGTCGACGGCGGCCTTGCCCTGTACCGCGCGATGCCCGCCGACTGGATCGGGCTCCCCGTCGAGGTCCACGACGCCCCCACCCGGGTGGGGCGTCTGTCGTACGCCATCCGGTGGCACGGCGAGCGGCCCGCCCTGCTGTGGGAGCTGGCGCCCACACCCGGCGCCGGCACCGTCACGATGTCTGCACCCGGTCTCGACCCGGCATGGTCGTCGACGGAGCTCGCTGGGGAGGCCCTCCTCGCCCCGGTCCTGCCCCCGCCGACCCCGGTGCGCCTCTCGCCGAGGGCGAGGGATTGACGTCTCGTCACCGTTCTTTGTCGACTCAGCGGCCCTGGAGCCCCCTCAGTCGACAAAGAACGGAACCGCTGTCGGTTGCCGTCCGGCGATGTCGGTGGTTCGTGGGCGCGCTCGCGGTGGTCGTGGCGTCGTGCGGGGGCGGTGGTGGGAGCACGGCGACAACGGTGCTGCCGAGCCCGGACGCGACGAGGCTCGCTGGTCGCACGGACGCGGAGACGGCGGCGGCGGTGTCGGCCGTACGGTTCACCACCGCATCGGATGTCGTGATCGCCCGCGCGAGCGCGCTGCCCGTCGGCGTCGGCGCGGCGTACATCGGCGGGACGCACCAGTCGCCGATCTTGCTCAGCGGCCGGACGACCGTGCCCGGCGCCACGCTCGTCGAGCTCAAGCGGTTGGGGGCGTTCCATGCCCACATCGTCGGCGGTGCGGCCATCGCCACCTCCGTCGACGCGCAGCTGCGCAAGGCCGGGCTCGCCGTCGATCGCATCGGCGGCGACGATCCGGTTGCCGCCGCCGCGGATGTCGCGGCGAGTGCCGGTGCGCCCAACGTCGGGGTGGCCCCCGGGGCGGGCCACACGGTCGTGCTGGCACCGGTCGCCGACGCGCGGTACGCGCTGGTGGCAGGTCCCCTGGTGTTCGGTCAGCAGTGGCCGGTGTTGCTCACCGAGCACGGCGCGCTGCCCGACCCGACCCGTGTCGCGCTCGGCCAGCTCGCCGTCGCCCACGTCGTCGTGCTGGGCGACGAATCGGTCATCGCCCGGGTGGTCACCGATGCCCTGGCCGCCATGGGACTCTCGGTCGAGCGCATCGCCGGACCGACGCCGGCCGCCGTGGCCGTCGCGCTCATCGCGCTCGACGAGCGGGTCGGGCTGCCAGCGGCCACCTCGGTCGACGTCGTCGCCAGCAGCGCGCCCGCCGATGCCCTGGTTGCCGGCCCTCACGCCGGTCCCGGCTCGCCGATCCTCCTGTGCGCAGCGGTTGGCGACTGCGGGCCGGAGACCCTGGGCTGGCTGGCAGCCAACCGGGCGACGGTCGCCCGCGTGGTGGTCGTCGGCCGGCGATCGGCTGTCTCGGGCGCCGCCGAGGCAGCCCTTGACGCCGCCGCCCGCTGACCTACCCTCGGGGCCCGATGGCCGCGCCGACCGCACCCGTGCTGCGCAAGGCCATCAAGCGACGGCCGCCGTCGCTCGATGTCGAGCGGGCGCTGTGGGCCGACGGGCACGAGGTCGTCGTCGGGGTCGACGAGGTGGGCCGGGGCGCGTGGGCCGGGCCCCTGACCGTCGGCGCCGCCGTCCTGCCCAGCGACCGGCGGGTGTACAAGATCCGTGACTCGAAGCTGCTGACCGAGCCGGAGCGAGAGGCGCTGTTCGACCGGATCACCGACTGGTGCCGGGCCTGGGCGGTCGGTCATGCATCCGTCGCCGAGTGCGAGGAGCTCGGCATGGCCGACGCCCAACGGCTGGCCGCCAGGCGGGCGGTCGACGGCCTCGGGCTCGAGCCCGACCAGGTGCTCATCGACGGCAACTGGGACTTCGTCGGTGGGGGTCGCACCCAGCGACTGGTCAAGGGCGACGCCCGGTGCCTGACCATCGCGGCGGCCTCCATCCTGGCGAAGGTCACCCGCGACCGCATCATGCGCGAGCAGGCCGACTCGTTCCCCGGCTACGACTTCGACCTCAACAAGGGCTACCCGTGCCCCCGGCACAAGCTCGCCCTGCAGGGGATGGGCCCGACGTCGATCCACCGCCGCCGGTGGGTGTTCATGGACCACCTCCCATGGGCCACGTTCCACCGCGGCGTGCCCGACGAGCCGGCGTCGCTGTTCTGAGCCATAGAGGCGGGCACCGCTGATTCTCCGGGCGGGCCCACCTTCGGTACGGTCGCCGCCGTGATGGTGGCGCTGCCGCTCTGGACGCTCTTCGTCTGGCTGATCCGGGTGCGCAACGTCGTCCGGGACGACGGCGCCGGCGCCGGGCTCATCGTGCCCGTCGCCCTCTGTGGCCTGGCGGTCTACGCCCTGGTCGACCGGCGGCGCGGCCTGCCTGTGCTGGCCGCGGCCACCGTCGCCGTCTGGGTCGTGCGGCTGCCGATGGTCCTCGCCCACGACCACGCCGCTGCGTTCAAGATCGTGCACGCCGGGCTGGGCGCCGTGTCGCTGGCTCTTGCCGGGCTAGCCGTTCGCTCGCTCCGGCTCAGCGAGGATCGTCCCCTGCCGCTTCGCTGACCGGGCGCTCATCGGCCCCGACCGTCGGCTCCGGCTTCAGTTGCCGCCGGTGCTCGTCGAAGAGGTCACGGGTGATGACCTGGATGATGCCAGCGGCGGGAATCGCGAGGACGGCGCCGAGGAAGCCGACCAGCTCCACGCCGACCAGCACGCTCAGCAGCACGGTGAGCGGGTTGACCTGCACGGTCTTCGACATCACCGCCACCTGCAGGATGTGGTTCTCGAACTGCTGATAGATCACGTAGAAGATCAGCATCACCACGCCGGCCGGCACCGAGTGGAGGAAGGCGAGGCCCACGGTCGGGATGGCGCCCAACGTCGCGCCGACGAGAGGGATGAGGTCGGTGAACGCCACGAACAGGGCGAGCACCTCGGGGTAGGGGACACCGACCACGCGCAGCGCCACGTAGGTCGCCGAGCCGGCGACGACGCTGATGAGGAAGTTCCCGAGCATGTAGCCGCTGACCGCCTTGGCCGAGTCGGCGGCCACGGAGCGCACCCGCTCCCGGTGGCGCTCGGGCAGGAGGCCGAGGACACCCGTGCAGAGCTCGGGTCCCCGCATGATGAGCAGGAACGTGAGCACGGAGATCGTCAGGAGCGCCACGATCGTGTCGAGGATGCCGCGGGCCACGTCGAGGGCAGGTGCCGCGGCCTTCCGCAGGTTCTCCTGGATCCGGTTGCGGTTGTCCCGGACGTAGTTGTCGAGGTTGTACCTCTTCACCAGCTTGCCGATGGCGCCCTTGCCGTGCTGGGCGTCGTCGACGTAGTGGGGCAGGTTGTCGACGAAGGAGTTGGTCTGCTCGACCACCGGCTTGACGAAGGCGTACAGCAGGAGGCTGACGGCGACCAGGCCGAGCGCGAACACCACGGCGGTCGCCGTCGCCCTGGGCATGCGGGCCCGGCCCTGCAGGAAGTCGACCGCTGGGGCGAGGATGACGGCGAAGAAGGCGGCCACCACCACCCAGGCGATGATCTTGCCGGAGGCCCTCACGAGGAGGAAGCCGAGGTAGGTGGCGGACACCACGCCGACCCAGGCGAAGATCGTCCGCCAGGGGACGGGCTCGCGGTCGGCCATCCGGCGAGGCTATGCGGGGCGCCAACCCCGGTCGGCGAGGGTGGCGTTGTTACCCTCTCCGCTGCCATGGGCCAGCTCATCACCGTCGTCGTCAAGCCATCACCCCGTCCCGGCGTGGTTCGGCTCGAGACCAACCGCAACCTCACCGGCATGGGCCATGAGCGCTTCCGGGCGCCCAGTGACGCAACCGGCGTCCGTCCCGTCGACGAGCTCGCTCGCCGGCTCTTCGCGGCCGGCGGGGTCGACTCCATCCACGTCTACGGCAACGTGATCACCGTCGACCTGGCCAAGGGCGCCACCGGCGACCACTTGGCCGACGTGGTCCGGGAGCTGTTCGTCCACTACGTGCCCGGTGTGCTTCCACCCACCGACGAGGAGCTGATGGGCGCGGCACCGGCTGCGAGCGCCTAGTGCGCATCCTCATCACCGGCTCGTCAGGCCAGATCGGCACCAACCTCGCCATCGCGCTCCTCGACGCCGGGCATGAGGTGCTGGGCATCGACAAGCGACCCAACGAGTGGGACGAGCGGGTGCCGACCGAGATCGTCGACCTGGTCGCCATCGCCCACCAGAACGCCGCCTGGTCACCGCCGTGGCGACCGGACTGCATCGTGCACCTGGCGGCCTGGGCCAAGGTCCACCAGCTGGTGGTCGAGCCGATCAAGGCACTGGAGAACGTCGAGATCGCGGTGGCGGCGCTGGAGCTGGCCCGAGCTGCCGACTGCCCGATCATCTTCGGGTCGAGCCGGGAGGTCTACGGCGAGATCCACCGCCACATCACGGATGAGGCGATGGCCGACTTCGTGGTTGCCGAGAGCCCGTACTCGGCCAGCAAGATCGCCGGGGAGGCGTTCTTCTACAGCTACGCGCGGTGCTACGGCATCCCGCATCTCGTGTTCCGCTTCAGCAACGTCTACGGCCGGTTCGACAACGACGCCGAGCGGATGGAGCGGGTGACGCCGCTGTTCGTCCACAAGATCGCCACTGGCGAGCCCATCACCGTCTTCGGCCGCAACAAGATGCTCGACTTCACCTACGTCGACGACTGCGTGCGTGGCGTCATGGCCGGCATCGAGGCCCTCGTCGATCGGAAGGTCGTCAACGAGACGATCAACCTCGCCTACGGCCAGGGCTTCACGCTCGTCGACCTCGTGCAGCTCATCGAGCTGGCCGTGGGCGTCAAGGCCGACGCGACCTACCAGCCCTCGCAGGTCGGTGAGGTCACCCGCTACGTCGCCGACATCAGCAAGGCCAAGCGGCTGCTCGGCTACGAGCCCGACGTGCCGCTCACGCTCGGCATCCCCCTGTATGTCGAGTGGTGCCGGAGCCGCGGCTTCATCTAGCTGTAGCCGGCGAAGAGCGCCAGTACGCTGCCGATCAGGAGGGTCCGTGGTCTTCGTCTGGATCGTGCTGGCAGTGGTGCTGCTGTGGGTCGAGCTCCACCATGTGGGGTTCTATGCCGTGTTCGGGGCGATCGGCAGCGTTGGCGCGGCGGTCGCGGCCCTGGTTGCGCCCTCGGCCGTGGCCGTGCAGGCCGGCGTGCTGGTCGCGCTGTCGGTCGTCGGCGTCGTGGCGGTACGGCCGAGGATCAGCAAGGTGTTCGCCGACCGGCGAACGTTGCGCCACGTCGCCACTGGGGTCCACGGCGGCCTGGTGGGGCACGAGGCGCTGACCGAGGACGAGGTGGGCGGTGCGCTCCATCGGGGTCACGTCCGGCTCGCAGGTGAGCGATGGCTGGCGGCGTCGACCTCCGAGCCCATCGGTCCGGGACGACGGGTGTTGGTGCGGGCGGTCGAGGGCACGACGTTGATGGTCGAGGCCGTCGCTGCCGCCGGCACCGGCGACAGCGGCGACAGCGGTGACACAGGAAAACGATCGGCGCGGGCCGGGCGTCCGCTTCGCGGGAGGAACGCGCCATGAGCGTCGGCATCGGTATCGGGTTGGGCGTGTTGGCCCTTGTCGTGATCGTCTTGCTCGCGTCGTTGCGGTCGATGGTCAACATCGTCCAGCAGGGCGAGCTCGGGGTGGTGAAGCGACTGGGGGAATACGTCAAGTCGCATGAGCCCGGGCTGGTGATCATCGCCCCGTTCATCGACACCCTGCAGCGGGTCGACATGCGCGAGATCCCGCGGCCCGGTGACCGCCAGGAGGTCATCACCAAGGACAACGTGGTGGTGACGGTGAACGCGACGATCTTCACCCAGATCGTCGATGCGAAGCAGGCGCTCTTCAGCGTCGCCGACTTCGACATCGCCATCGACGCCCTGGCTCGCACCGCGCTGCGCTCGGTCATCGGCACGCTGTCGCTCGACGAGGCGCTCTCGGAGCGCGAGCGCATCAACGTCGACGTGCAGCAGCAGATGGAGGCCGTGACCGACAAGTGGGGGATCAGGATCAGCCGGATCGAGATCGTCGAGATCGCGCCCCCGCCGCAGATCCTGCAGGCCTTGGCCCTCCAGAAGCAGGCCGATCAGGAGAAGCGGGCCCGCATCCTGGAGTCCGAGGGTCTGCAGCAGTCGGCGATCAACGTCGCCGACGGCGACGCCAAGGCGGCCATCCGTGCCGCTGAGGGCGAGCGGGAGGCGGCCATCCTCCGGGCCGAGGGCAACCGCCAAGCGGCGATCCTCGAGGCCGAGGGCCGGGGGCAGGCGATCGAGACGGTGTACGCCGCCATCCGCCAGGCGGCGCCCGATCCCACCCTTGTCGCCATCCTCCAGCTCGACACCCTGGGCAAGTTCGCCGACAGCGAGAACGCCAAGCTGGTGGTGCCCTACGAGAGCGCCGCCCTGCTCGGTGCTGCCCAGGCGTTGCGCAGCACGCTCGACCAGGTGGCCAGCGCCTCGAGTTAGTCGAACACATGTTCGAGTAGCCTTCGAATCATGGCGGTGACGGAGGCAGCGCTGCGGACCGGTGCCGATCATGCCGCGCTGGCGGCGGTGGTCGCCCGGTCAACGCCCACCACCCTGGCCGGCGAGCGGGCCTTCCCCGTGGTGCCGGCCCTCTCGACGTTGCTGCCCGGCGGCCTGCGCCGGGGATCGGTGGTCTCGGTCGACGGTGGTCCCGGCGCGACCTCGCTTGCGCTTGCCCTGGCGGTGGCGGCCTCGGCCGAAGGCTCATGGGTGGCGGTGGCGGGCGCGCCGTCGATCGGCCTGGCGGCCGCTCTCGACCTGGGCCTGGTCGCCGAGCGACTGTTGCTGGTGCCGTCGACCGCCACGGGTGCCGGCCCTGGTCCGGCCACCGTGCTCGCCGCCTTGGTCGATGCTGTCGACGTCGTGCTGGTCGGCCATCGGCTGGCCCCGGCCGATGCCCGCCGGCTGTTGCCCCGCGCCCGGGAGCGGGGCGCCGTCGTGATCGGGCTTCCGGGCCGGTGGCCGCTGGCTGCCGACGCCCGGCTCTCCCTCACCGGGCCGAGCTGGGAGGCACCTTCCTGCCGGCTGTCGGCCCGCCGGGTCACGGTCGTCGCCAGTGGCCGGGGTGCGGCAGCACGCGAGCGCCGAGCGTCGGTGTGGCTCCCCGCCGCCGACGGGACGATCCAGTCCGCTGCTCTCGCCGAACTCGGTGCACGAGCGCCGCTACCTCCGGCGCTGGTGCACCGAGAACGGGGGGAAGGGGCGTGACCGCGGCCGGCTCGACGCGCACGTTGGTGGTCTGGGTGGCCGACTGGCCGGTGATGGCGGCAGGCATCGGGCCGGAGGAGCCGGCGGTGGTGGTGCACGCCAACCGGGTGGTCGCCTGTTCGGCTGCCGCCCGGGCCGATGGCGTCCGGCGCGGGCTGCGGCGGCGAGAGGCCCAGGCGTGCTGCCCGGCGGCGGTGCTGCTGGCCGCCGATGCCGATCGCGACGCCCGGGCGTTCGAGCCGGTGGCCGCCGGGGTCGAGGCGGTGGCGCCCCGGGTCGAGGTGGTCCGCCCCGGCACCCTGGCGGTGCCTTCTCGCGGCCCGTCCCGCTACTTCGGTGGCGACGAGGAGGCGGCCGACCGGGTCCGGGGCGCTGCTGCTGCCGCCCTCGGTGGCCGGGCCCACGTCGGGGTGGGCGTGGCCGACGGCCTGGTGTCCGCCCTGCTCGCCGCCCGCACCCCGACCATCGACGTCGTCCCGCCCGGCGGGAGCGCGGCGTGGTTGGCGCCGCAGTCGATCGACAACCTGGCCCGGGCCATGCCTGAGGTGGCGGTGCTCGAGCTGGTGGGCCTGTTGAAGCGGCTCGGGCTCCGCACCTTCGGCGCGGTGGCCTCGCTCCCGGCAGCCGACCTGGCTGGTCGGTTCGGGCCCTTGGGCGCCACCGTCTCCCGCCTGGCCCGTGGTCTCGACGAGCATCCCCTTCGCCCCCGGCCCATCCCTCCCGAGCTGGTGGTGGCGGCCGAGCTCGATCCTCCCGCCGAGCAGGTCGAGCAGGTCGCCTTCCTGGCCCGGGCGCTGGCCGTCGAGCTGGGGGAGCGGCTGTCGGTGCGGGGCCTGGTGTGCACGCGGATCGCCATCGAGGTGGAGACCGAGCATGGTGAGACGTTGTCCCGGCTCTGGCGCCACGAAGGTGGGCTCGGCGCCGCCCAGCTTGCCGATCGGGCCCGGT
>JAEKLB010000026.1 GCA_019510095.1 Acidobacteriota bacterium
GCATGACACGACGCATCACCGCGCTTCGGCGCGTGTTCGCCATCGGGCTCGCTGTTGGTCTCGTGACCGGGCTCGCCGGCACGGCAACGGCGTCGGCGAGGACGACGGCATGCAAGAAGGGCTACGCCCGCAACAAGAAATCGCGCAAGTGCGTCAAGGTGAAGAGGCCGACGGCAACGACGGTCCACAGCGTCACCACCACGACCGCGAAGCCTGCCACCGGCGTGTCCAAGGGCACGGTCCTTCTCGGCACGCTGGGCACCTCGCTGAGCACGACGACGAACGCCAAGAACTTGGAGGAGAACCGCCAGATCACGCAGGCGTGGGTCGCGCAGACCAACGCGGCTGGCGGCATCAACGGCTACAAGGTCAAGATCCTCTACAAGGACGTCCTGAATGACTCCGCTCGGACGCTCCAAGCGGTGAAGGACCTCGACGCGGCAGGCGTGCTTGCCATCGCTGGTGAGCAGGTGATCATGACAGCGGCCGACTCCTACATCGACAAGCACCAGATCCCTGTGGTTGGTGGCAGCCCGAACAACGGCTCCGAGAATGACCAGGACCCGATGTACTTCCCGACCGGTGGCAACTACTCGCAGGTCTACGGGCAGGTCGCTGCGGCCAGAGACGTCGGCGCCAAGCACTTCCGGAACCTCTACTGCACCGAGGTCGCGGCCTGCGCCGTGTCGGTCGGCATCACGAAGTACGCGGCGGACCGCGAGGGCCTCAAGTTCTCGTCCGAAGGCGCTTCGGCGGTGCAGCCCGACTACACCGCGACGTGCCTGTCGGCCAAGAACGCCGGCGTCGACTTCTTCCAGAGCAACGGCCTCAACTTCCCCAACGTGGTCCGTGACTGCTCGCGGCAGAACTACCACCCGACCTACGCGAAGGGTGGCGCGGCCGACCAGTCGGTGATCGACGCGGCCAAGGGCGACAACGTGGCAGGCAACCTGCCCGAGTTCGGGATCTTCTACAACGGTCCCGAGGTGCAGCGGTTCCGCCAGGCGCTGGCCACCACCAACCTCACCGACCCTTCGTCACCGGCGACCCAGGAGAGCGTCAAGACCTGGGTTGGTCTCGAGATGGCTGGCGCGGTGCTCAAGCGTCTCAACATGGCGAACCCGACCCGCCAGGAGTACCTCAACGCCCTCTACACCATCAAGGGCGAGGATCTCGGTGGCCAGATCGCCCCGGTCGACTACACCGTGCAGAAGCCCGGTACCTCGTCGCCACAGCTCCACTCCGGCTACGACTGCTGGACCGAGCACCTCGTCAAGGACGGGAAGCTGTACCACATGGACACCCATGGCCAGATCGTCACCAAGCTGACGTGGGTCTGCGGCACCGGGCACACCTACCTCGACATCCCTGCCTGACACCAGGTGTCGAGACGGTGGGGCCTGGTGCAGGCGCTCGGTCGCTAGGTCTGACCAACAATCTTGGGTCCCGGCGAGAACCGGACTGGCATGTGCTTGAACGAAGCGAACTGGGTGGCCCGGGCCCGCACCGGGTCGCCCGCTAGCTCGAGGTCGGACATCCGGCTCAGGAGCTCTTCGATCACGATCGTCGCCTGGGTGCGAGCAAGGGCGGCGCCGCTGCAGAAATGTGGCCCGCCTCCACCGAAGCTCTGGTGCTTCGACGCGTTGGGCCTCCGGGGGTCGAGCCGGTCGGGGTCGGCGAACACGTCCTCGTCTCGGTTTCCCGAGCAGTACCACATGTAGAGGTGGTCGCCGGCCTTGATCGTCACGTCCCGCACGGTGACGTCCTCGATGGCGGTCCGGCCCATGCCCCGGACCGAGGGCTCCAGCCGGAGCACCTCCTCGACGGCGTTGGGAATGAGGCTCACATCGGCGCCGAGCTCGTCCCACACTCCAGTGGCGAGGAGGATGTTCACGGCATTCAGGATGAGGGTCCGGGTGGTGTCGTTACCCGCGGTCAGGAAGAGGAAGAACAGATAGGAGAGCTCCATGTCGGTGATCGGCTCGCCATCGATCTCGGCATGGGCCAACTCGCTCATGAGATCATCCCTGGGGTCCTGGCGGCGGTCGGCCGCCAGCTGCAGCGCGTAGCCGAAGACCTCGGAGAAGGCTGCAGCGGTGTCGTCTGGTCCCGCGGCGTACTCGGGGTCCTCCTGGCCGAAGGTGCGGTTCGTCCAGTCGAGGACGCGGCCGTGGTCCTCGTCCGGAACGCCGAGCAGCGCGCAGATCGTGGCGATCGGGGGGCTGGCGGCGACGTGGAAGAGGTCGCACTCGCCCGCCCCGATCACCGCGTCGATCGCCCGCGACGTGTATTTGCGAATGAGTGGCTGCATGGCGACGGCCCGTTTCGGCGTGAAGGTCGAGTTGACGAGGCCTCGTAGTCGCGTGTGGCGGGGCGCGTCCATGAAGATCAGCAGCGACTGGGCGTAGACCTCTGCCATCTCTTCCGGAATCCGGGTGATGTTCACGCCCCGGGTCGAGGTGAAACGTTTCGGGTCACGGCCGATGGCCGCGATGTCGGCGTACTTGGTGATGCACCACATGCCGGGCCCACCGTCGACGCGCTCGTTCCAGTACACCGGGCATTCGCGCCGGAGCTGGGCGAACAGGTGATTCGGTGTGCCCTGTACGTAGGTCTGGATGTCGGCTAGGTCGGTGTCGAGCACGAGCGCCATCCGTCTTCCCCCTCTTGTCATGCGAGATTGATGAGGTCGCTTCCAGGACCGTGATAGCACGGCTACTCACATGGTAATACTATGTAGATGGTCGCTTGGAAGACGCGGCCGGTTGGTGACGTTGCCAGTGGGGGACGTCCTGTACGCCAGGAGAGACCGTATGACCAAGCGGCGTCGTCGCACCGCGCTTCACATGACCGCACTCGGCTGAGGTGGCGTCGACGCTGACGGCCTCAGACGTCATCGACGGGGCGACCACCGAGACCGGCCTGAGCGACCTCGGCGGCGAGCATGTCACGACGGCAATCGAGACGGCCGTCGCCGGGCTCGCTGGGGGCCAGTTCGATGAGGCCATCGTGGCTGGTGCTCTTGAACAGCTCCACCAGATGCTCGTGACTCGGCTCCGCTACGTGGAGGATCGCCGTCTCTACCCGATCGACCAGGAGCGAATAGAGGCACCCTTCATCATCATCGGACCGGCCCGCGCGGGGACGACACTTGTCCACGAGCTCTTGGCCCTCGATCCCGACGCGCGGGGCGTTCGGTTCTGGGAGATGCACGAGCCGTCGCCACCGCCGGGCCTTGGGGCCGGCGACGACGATCGGATCGGGCGGGCGGGCGACGCGCTCCGGGGGTGGATCGCGACCGTGCCCGAGATCATGGCCATGCACCCGTACTTTGACGACGGCGGCCGCTCGCTCATGGAGGACGATGCGATTCTCATCCTCGAGTTCCAGGGCGGCCAGCCGATGTCGACCTACAAGGTGCCGGTGCCCTTCCTCCCGACACCTGAGCCCCTCACCTTCTACGAGTCGCATCGCAGGGTCTTGCAGCACCTCCAGTACGGGGCACCCGACCGACGATGGGCGCTGAAGGGCACCTACCACACGAACCGAGTCGCGGTCATCCGGTCGATCTATCCCGACGCCCGCATCATCTGGAACCACCGCGACCCGGTCCGGGTCTTTCCGTCGATCATGCAGATCCTCGCCGTCGTCCAAGGCGACCCCGATGGTGAGCGCATCGACCTGAAGGCCCTGGCGCCCATGGTCCTCGCCAACTGGGGTCAGCCGATCAAGGAGGCGATGAACGATCCCGCGACGAACGACGGTCAGGTCTTCCACCTGCACTACAGCGAGCTCATGGACGACCAGGCCGCGATGATCGCTCGCATCTACGACCACTTCGGCCTCCCCTTCGACGCCGCTTACGCGGCACGGATCCGGGGCTGGCTCACCGATCCTGCGAATCGGCCCGATCGGCACGGCCGGGTCGAGTTCACGCCCGAGAAGTTCGGGCTGACGAGCGCCCAGATCGCCGACGAGTTCGCCGAGTACGTCGACCGCTACGGGATCAGGAAAGAAGGCCGGTAGCGTGACCACGGCTCCACTACCGTCAAACGCCGACATGCCGACGAAACCAGCTCTCCGAAGCAAGCGGCTCACGAGAGACGAGCGGGCCGAGCGCACCCGCCAGCGGCTCGTCGATGTCGCTCGCAAGCTCTTCACCGACAAGGGGTACTTCGAGACCGCCCTCGAGGAGATCGTGCTCGAGGCCGACCTCACCCAAGGAGCGCTGTACCACCACTTCGGAAGCAAGCGGGGGCTGTTCAAGGCCGTCTTCGAGGCCGTCGAGTGGGACTGGAAGGCTCCCCATGTCGGCGAAGCAGCGACCGGCGCCGAGGTCTGGGGGCAGTACCTCCGCGAGAACGCCGCGTGGGGCGACTGCTGGGAGGTCTACAGCTACGGCATGTCGACCACGGTCGAGCGGCTGCCGCAGGAGGAGTCCGGTCGGGTCATCCTCTATCGCGACGGCCCGGCTGTGCTCGGTTGGGACGAGTGGCGGGCGACCCACCGACTCTGGGCCGTAGAGTTCAACGCAGCCGCGATCTCCCAGGCGATGGAAGAGGGATTGATCGGCAAGCACGACCCCGCCGCCCTCGCGTCGATGCTCCAAGCGGTGCAGGAAGAGTGCGCGGTGATGGTGGCGCATGACGAGGGCCACGATGTCGAGCGGGTCTGCGACGAGATGCGCCGTCTCTTCGCTTCCTTTCGGCTGACAACAGCGCCGCCCACGCGCCGCCGATGGGCTCGACCGTGACCGACCAGTCCCTCGCAGGGACGCCCGGCGCTCAGATGATGCCGGCCTCCTTCCACCTCTCGAGGTCCGCCGCCTCGTAGCCCAGCGAGCCGAGGTACGCGAACGTCTGCTCCCCCAGGGCCGGTGCGTGGTGTCGGATCTCGTAGCGCTCGCCCGCCACCTTGATGGGGTTGCCTGTCACGTAGATGTCCCCTGCCGTCGGGTGGTGCTGCGTCACGACCGCTTCCCGGTAGAGGAGATGGGGGTCGGTGAGCAGGTCGCCGGTGCTCGAGCACGGTGCGATGACGCAGTCGTGCTCCACCCCCAGGGCGACCCACTCGGCCTGGGTGCGCGAGCGGAAGATCCCCTGGAGCACCGGGTGCAGTGCGGGCGGCCCCCAGTCGACGATGGCGTCCTTCCTGATGTAGCCCACGCCTTCCTCGAGCAGGTCGGCGCGATCGATGGCCTCGCAGAAGTGCTCCCAGAAGTACTTCTCGATCAGGGCGATCAGGATGAACTTGCCGTCCTTCGTCTCGTAGACGGTGTACTTGGCACCAACGCCGCTCTGGTCGACGCCCTGTTGGTCGGCCCAGATCTTCTCGGCGTTCAGCTGCTTGACGACGCCCATCCAGCAGCTGGCGACGAGCGCGTCGCTGCAACCGACGTCGAGGTACGCGCCCTCGCCCGTCTGGGTGCGGCGCCACAGCGAGGCCGCCACCCCGTAGGCCAGGAAGAGGGGGCCGACGATATCCGCGCCGGTTGCCCGATGGCCCCCGGCGTCGATGCCCAGGCCGACGGAGCGCACCGCGTTGCCGGCCTCGTCGAGCTCACACGGGGTGGCGCCGGCGACGGCGTTCATCGAGCCGCCGTGGGTCGCGAGCTTTGCGTACGGGCCGCTGGCGCCGAGGCCGGTGATGTCGGCGTAGATGATGTCGGGCTTCACCTTCCGCTGTTCGGCGTAGCCGACGCCGAGCCGGTCGAGCGTCCCGGTCGTGTTGCCGTCGAGGAACACGTCGGTGTCCGCCAGCATGCGCCAGAAGATCTCCTTGCCCTCCTCGCGCTGGAGGTTGACGGTCACGCTCCGCTTGTTGCGGTTCAGGGAGATGTGGATGGGGCTGTGACCCATCTCGTGTGGCTTGACCTGGCCGAGCATGTGACGGATGTAGTCGCCACGAAACGGGCTCTCGACCTTGATGACGTCGGCGCCCTCGTCGGCCAGCAGCTGCCCGGTGAAGTCACCGGTGATCAGCTGCGCGGACTCCAACACCCGCACGCCCTTTAACAGTCCTGCCATGTCCCGTACCTCCTGATCGTCGTCGGATCGTGACGCTTCGCTGCATCAGCGCGCCACGTTGCGGTCCCGCAGCTGCGTGATCTCTGCGTCCGTGTAGCCCACCTGGCGAAGGATCTCGTCGGTGTGCTCGCCCAGCTCGGGCGCCAGCCGGTGGGGTACCCGCTCGGAATCCGACACCCGCACCAGAGTGTCGACCTCGCGCACCTTGCCCTTCACCGGGTGCGACAGCTCGGCCACCCGGCCGAGGCGCCGCTGCTCGGGGTCGTTCATCGTCGTGTGGTTGGTGTGCCCGTCGGGGACGGCGGCAGCCACGCCGGCTGCTCGCAGCATCCGCACCACGTCGTTGGCCTCACGGGTGGCGACCGCCGCCGCCAGCACGGCCACTTGGGCCTCGTCGTCCTCGACGTGGGCGGCGCCGAGCGCGGCCGCAGCCGCCTCACGGCCGGCGTCGTCGTGGGCGACGACGCACACCATCGCGCCGTCGGCCGCTCGGTACAGGCGCTCGAACGGGCCAAGGCCCATCTGTTCGCCGTCGAGACGGCCGGCGCCGACCACCTGTCCGTCGGGGCGTCGGACGATGTGCGCGAGGTGGGTCATGGCCGCCGCGACCTGCGTGTTGGCTATGAACTGGGCTTGGCCCGTGCGCGTGCGGTGGAGCAGCGCCATCAGCATGGCCATGGCCCCCAGCAGCCCGTTGCCGGGATCCTCGTTGGCGAAAGGGGCGAGGGGCGGATTGCCCCGGCCGCCTGTCTCGAACGACACGCCGGTGTAGGCGGCCTGCATCGGGGCGAAGCTCTGGCGCAGGGCGTACGGCCCGTCTGGGCCCCAGCCTGCGGCGTGCTCGTAGATCACTGACGGGTTGAGCAACCTGCTGGTCTCGTAGTCGAGGCCCAGGCGCGCGTCGGCGCCGGGCCGCAGGTTGTGGTGGATGATGTCGGCCCACTCCACGAGGCCACGTGCCAGCCTCAGTGTGGAGGGGTCCTTCAGATTGGCGGCGATCGCTCGCTTCTTGGCCTGCGCGGAGAAGAACGGTCGCTCGATGCCACGGAGCTGATCGCCGAGGTAGGGCTCGAGCTTGATGACGTCGGCGCCGAGGTCGGCGAGCAGTCGCGACGAGTAGGGCCCCGCGTAGTACGCGCCGATGTCGAGGATGCGCACGCCGTCGAGGAGCGGCCTCGTGTCGGCCGTCGGGACGCCATCGGGGCGGACCGGCTGGGGCCAGCCGGCGTGCGAGGCGCGCACCGCATCGGTGTGTTGGCCCGGGGTGGGCGCCGGTCCACGGACGCGAGCGGGCGTTGCCGCGAACCTGGCCGCGGGACCGACCTGGCGCACGAGGCCGAGCACGGGATCGTCCAGTTCGACGACTAGGCCGTCGTGCACGACCTGCGGCGTGTCGAACGACTCGGTCGGCATGAGGTTGGGCACGACGCACACATCGGCATCGAGCAACAAGTCCACCCACTCGTCGCGAGGCTTCGTCTTGAACAGGGCTGGGATGTCCTCTCGCAGGATGGGCACCTGCTCAGGGCTGAGCGGCACCCCGAGATCGTGACCCGTGTCGCTCGGCGGGATGCGGTCGTCGAAGCCGAGCGCCTTCATGGCTCGCCCGAATGCCCCGACGGCCCCCGTGTGAGTAGAGAAGTACGCACCATCGCTGCACAGGAACGAGCCCATCAGCCCGCGTCCC
Organism: Acidobacteriota bacterium; assembly: GCA_019510095.1. Classification (GTDB taxonomy): domain Bacteria; phylum Actinomycetota; class Acidimicrobiia; order Acidimicrobiales; family CADCSY01; genus JAEKLB01. The sequence goes on from JAEKLB010000026.1 coordinate 7,714, forward strand.
ACGCGAACCGGTGTCGCGCTGGCCGCGGCCGTCGCCTCCGCGGCGACGGACTGATCGGTCTCGCCCCACATCATGCTGTTGTAGGCGAGGGCCCCGTCGAACAGCGACGTGTGCACGTGGCGCCCGGCGCCGTCGGAGTCGCGGCGGTGGATCGCCGCGAGCGCGCCGATGTTGGCGAGGTAAGCCGCCCCCAGGGACGCGCAGGGGAATCCGATGAAGGCGGGCCCGGGACGGTGGGCGGCCTGCGAGGTCATCGTGCCGACCAAGGCATGAACGATCGGCTCTTCCGCCGGGAGGTCGGCGTCGCGGCCGCTCTCGCCGAAGCCGCTGATCGACACGTACACGAGTGCTGGGTTCCTGGCGTGCAGGACGTCGAAGCCCATCCCGAGCCGGTCGGCGGTGCCCGGCGGCCACGACTCGACGAAGACGTCGGCCCGATCGGCGAGGGCGAGGGCGGCAGCGACGCCGGACGGGTCGTCGAGGTCGAGGGTGACCGAGCGCTTGCCCCGGTTGAACACCGACGCCGCCCACGGCTCGCGGCGGCGATAGGGATCGCCGCCCGGCTGCTCGACCCACACGACGTCAGCGCCGTAGTCCGCAAGCATGCCGGTCGCACGCGGTCCGGCCGCGCCCGTCGAGCAGTCGAGGACCCGGAGCCCCTCGATCGGTCCGTCCATGGCGCCCCCCTCTTTCACGAACGTGTGATTGCCGTCGCCCAGGACGGATGCGTCGGGCCGAGGATCGCCCGCTGTGGAAACCTACATGGCGATGCTATGTATGTGCCGAGGGCATCGAATGAGAGAGGACCTGACCCATGGGATTCGGCGACACCAAGCACGACGAGGCGCTCCGCGACGCGTGGTACGACTATTGCGAGCAGCTGAAGCACGCCGGCGACGAGCTGTTCCGCGACCCCATCAAGGCGACGCCGGCCATTCGCGCTGAGTCCTTCCGGTACCTCACCCAGGCCATCAGTCAAGGTTTCGACTGGCACCTCGAGAACCAGATGCCGTTGCATCCATTCCTCATGCGCCTGTTCGGGCCCACCAGGAAACAGGCAGGCGACAAATCCATGTCGATGGACTACGGGGCCTACATCGACGGACGGGAGAACTACCGGATCTTCGGCAGCCGCGGCACCGTGAAGTGGATCACCGCGAGCGTGCTCCGGAAGGCCGAGCAACCGGTCCGGCCCTGGAACGAGCCGTGGGCTCTTGTCGCGGACACCCCGGGAATGATCAACCCTGACTTTGTCATCGGCGCCGACGGAAGCTTTGAGCTCTGGGTCGGACCGGACCGTCACGAGGGCAACTGGCTGCGGACGACACCGGCCTGCAACCACGTCCGGGTCCGGCAGCTCTTCGACGACTGGGAGCACGAAGACCCGATGACCCTACGGATCGAACGGGTCGGCGGCGAGCCTGGCAGCACCGCGCCGCCGCCTCTCCTCGAGCCTGACCAGCTGATCGGCATGTTGCGAGCATCCGCCGAGTTCGCCGTGCGGTCCGTCACCGCCTGGGGTCCGATCGACACGGGCATCCCGCCGAACACCTTCAACGTACGGCTTCGCCACGACCCACAGCCGGGCGAGATCGACGCCAATCCGGGCGGGATCATGGCCATGTGCTGGTGGGAGCTGCAACCGGACGAGGCCATGATCATCCGGTACCGGCCAGTCCCTGACTTCTTCTGGTGCTGGGAGCTCGAGAACGTCTGGTGGGCGACGCCCGATTATCGCTGGCGGCTCGAGACGGTGACGCCAGCTATGGCCACGATGGAGGACGACGGTCAGCTCCTCATCGTCGTGGCCGGTAGCGATCCTGGTGTCCCGAACTGGCTCGACACCTCGGGCTACCTGGAAGGGTTCCTGCGGTTCCGCAGCTTGCTCGCCGAGGATGGCCGCGGCCCCGACATCGACGCGAAGGTCGTGAAGCTCAGTGGCCTGGACGCCGCCCTTCCGCCCGGCACCAAGCGCATCGACCCGGCCGGTCGCGCCGAACAGCTACGTAGTCGCGCCGCGGGCGTCGACCGGCGGTATCGCATCTGATCCTGTCGGGTCACACCCGAGCGCCAATGCCGGCAGGCGTCGCTACTTCCCGAGCTCGCGGCGGACGTCGAATCGCTCCATGTACGGCCCGAACTCATCGTACAACTCGTTGACGTCGACACCGAGGTGATCCGTGGAGTAGGCGAACTTCCCGTAGCGATCCGGCCTGTTCGACTCCAACCAGCCACGCATGTGGCTCTCGTACTCCGGGGTGAACTCGAAGCCGAAGTGCTCGTAGGCCTTGCGAACGGCGGCAGGCTGGTCTCGGGTGAACTCGTGATACGGGACATGGAGAATGCGAGGGTCCTGCACCGCATCCAGGGTCATCACCTGCTGCATCTTCGCTCGCATGCTCGCGACATGTCCGGGTCCGACGGATCCACGGTCGACGGCGGCACCGGTGATGCCCTCGTAGATCTGCGAGATCAACTCGAGGAAGGAGGCGGTCGTCACGACAGGGTCGCGGTGGATCCAGAGAAAGCAACCGTCCGGATAGGCATCCAAGAGTGGGACGAGCCGTTGATGGTGACTCGTGCCCTTCAGTGCCCACCGTCGAGGGGGCGCGCCGTACTGGAGGTGCTGCAGGGTCATCTTGTGGATCTGGTACTGCCGCATGGGGTCTTGCTCGACGCCGGCAGAGAGTCCTGTCGCGGGCACGCGCCACCAACCGGTCGGCGCCGTGCCGCGGAAGTCGATGGCGCTCCAGAAGCGTTCGCACTCGGCCAGACCCTGGCCGAGCATGTCGTTGTAGGGGTGGGAGGTGAGCCACCTCGGGATCAAGGCCAGGATGTCGCGCCAGTCGTCGTCGGCGCGGTCCATCCGCTCCGAGACGGATGGACCGCCGAGCCCCGGAGGAGGTGACGGGTAGTACAGCTCCCAGAACCGGACCGACCGCGCGGCGGGGTCTTCAGCGAGGAGGGCGTGGAGGAGCGTGGTGCCAGCTCTCGGTTCCCCCAGGACGATCAGCGGCCGCTCAACCATCTCGTCTGCGAGCGGCTGGCGAGCCCGGTCGTCGAAGAACCGCAGTCGCGTGGAGAGATGCCAACGGAAGGTGTCTTCTGTGGCCTTGAGCGCCTCGGACCCCACGATCGCCTGCCGAGCGGCCTCGAGGAACTGTCCAACCCGGTTCCGGAATCCGGGATCGTCGTGGTCGCCCCAGTCGGCGAGAGCGGTCTCGTCCTCGACCGATCGGAGCAGGGGGTCGAGCTCAGGGAGCGACATCGTCTTCCTTCCCCTCCCGGCACCGTCGAGCCGATCGTTGTGGGCCATGTTCCTCCGACCGGCTAACATAGTGACGCTATGCATCATCGGCAAGAGGGGCTGGGTGGCTCGCGCGTCACGATGGACGATCACCGACTGGCGGCGGCTCTGGCGACGACGGCGGGGGAGCACCTGCTCCGCCTTCGCGCCTTGGACATCGCTGCTGACGAGCTGAAGGCCCGAGGTGATCGGGAGGCGCACGAGCTGCTCGTGCAGGCGCTGGTCGACAACCGCCCAGACGACGGAGTGCTGTCGGAGGAGGGCGACCACGATACTGATCGCGTCCTTTGCCGCCGGGCCTGGATCGTCGACCCGCTCGATGGCACCCGGGAGTTCTCCGAGCCGGATCGTACGGATTGGGCGGTCCACGTCGCCCTCGCTGTCGACGGAACGCCGGTTGTGGGCGCCGTCGCCCTGCCGGCGCTCGGCATCACGCTGCACACAGCTGGCCCCCCGCCCTTCCCGAGCCGCGCGCCGGGTGCCCCACGGCTTGTCGTCAGTCGAACGCGGCCGCCGGAACATGCGCAGCTCCTTGCCGATCGACTCGGCGCGGTCCTGATCCCCATGGGTTCGGCCGGCGCCAAGGCGATGGCGGTGGTGAGGGGTGATGCCGACGTCTACGCCCACGCTGGGGGGCAATACGAGTGGGACTCAGCGGCCCCGGTCGCAGTGGCAGCCGCGGCCGGGCTGCACGTCTCCCGGTTGGACGGGTCGCCGCTCGTCTACAACCAGGCGGACCCGTGGTTGCCCGACCTCTTGATCTGTCGACCCGAGCTGGCCCAGTCGGTCATCGCTGTCTGCGCGGAGCGCGAACCCTCACACAGCGAGCAGCGCTTGCCCGACCGTGCATAGCGTCGCTATGTTCTCTCTCCGGGGCGGATGTCGCGGCCAATGGCCTAGGCGAACGCATGAAGCGAGCTCTGTCCGCCAGGTCCAGAAATCGGAGGAGCCGTGATGCGCAAGTTGATTACCGGCGTGGACACCGACGGACGCTCGCGTGTGGTCGAGGAAGCGGACCTCGGTGGCGTCAAGTCTGAGATGACCAACACGCCCATCTTCGCTACGACCGAAGTGCCACCTCCTCCGCGAGCCCTTGGGTTCGTCGACACGCTTGATCTCGGCATCGCTCCGGGAACCACGAGCTGGACGGTGTGGCACTGGTCGCCCAACCAAGAGGCGGTCATGCATCACACGGATACGGTCGACTACGACACAATCCTGGGGGGATCGATCGAGCTCATCCTGGATAGCGGTGTGTACCCGATGGTGGCGGGCGACTGCGCCGTGATCACGGGTGTCGACCACTCCTGGCGCGCCGGTGGGGAGGGGTGCACGATGAGTGTGGTTCTTGTTGGCACGCCGCCACCCGCCTAGAAGCGCGTGGATTCACCAGGCTGAACGAGGTCGACAGGCATGACCGGCGAGACGGGGCCCCTGGCGGACAAGACTGCCATCGTGACCGGCGGCGGTAGCGGGCTTGGGGCTGCCACCGCGGCGATGCTTGCCGCGCAGGGTGCGGCGGTGGTCATCTGTGGCCGGCGCGTTGCTCCCTTGGAAGAGGTCGTTGAACGTGTCGGCGCTGAGGGTGGAGTGATCGAAGCGGTCGCCGGGGACGTCTCGGACCCCGAGAGCGTCCAGCGCATCGTGGACACCACCACAGCGCGCCGCGGCGGTGTCGACATCCTCGTCAACAATGCCGCTCTTCGGTCGAGATACTTCCCAACGCACGAGTTCCCGGTCGACGCGTTCCGGGCATACCTGGCGACCAATGTGCTCGGGCCGTTCTTGACCATCCGGGCCGTCGTCCCCCACATGCTGGCCGCGGGTGGAGGATCCATCGTCAACGTCGGTTCCGTGACCGGTCTGGTCGGGCTCAAGTACGCAGCCGGCTACACCGCCAGCAAGGGCGCGCTGGTGCAGCTGACTCGGACTGCTGCCCTCGACTACGCCGAGGCCGGCATACGAGTCAACTGCGTCTGTCCGGCGGGGATGAGGGGCACGGAGCCACTTGACTGGTCGGCCGAGGAGCGAGCCCGATTGACCGAGGCAGTGGGCTGGGGGAGCCCACAGAAGGGCGTGGCCGATGTCGACCACGTCGCAAACCTGATCGCCTATCTGTGCGGACCGTTCGCAGCGCCGATCACCGGCGCCGTCATCCCGATCGATGGCGGCTGGTCGGCCCGGTGACGGAGTGGGGCCGCTCTGGCATAGTGAGGCTATGTCAAATGGGAAAGTCATGGTGAGGCGATGAGCGCGGGGCTCAGTGGGAAGGCGGCGATCGTCACCGGTGCCCGACGGGGCATCGGGCGGCAGGTGGCGGTCGAGCTGGCGCGGCGTGGCGCCGGCCTGGTCGTCACGGCGCAGGGCGATGCCACTGAAGCGGTGGCAGAGATCCGCGCCCTCGGAACGGACGTCGTGCTGGTGCAGGGGGATCTGACTGACCCCGCTGTTCGGGCGTCGGCAGTGGACGCCGCTGTCAGCAAGTTCGGACGGATCGACGTCCTCGTGAACAATGCCGCCTACACGGACGGCCCCGGCGTGAAGCAGTCCTTGGATGAGCTGTCGCTCTCGGAGTGGCGGCGGCAGTTCGAGGTGAACGTGCACGTCCCGTTGGCGCTGATCCAGGCGGCGGCCCCACATCTGCGAGCGGCGGGAGGTGGGGTGATCGTGAACATGACCTCGCCCTCGGCCCGTCCACGTCCGGTCCACCGCGGCCAGGCCCCCAGCCCCTTTGGCACGCTCTTCGGCTATGAGGCAACGAAGGCCACCATCGATCGGATGACGAACTCCTTGGCGGCTGCACTCGAGCCCGATGGCATCGCCGTCATCGCCTTTGATCCCGGCCTCGTGCTCACCGAGAACTCGATCGTCGCGATCGAGGGGGCGGGCCTCGACCCGGGCATCGCCGGCTCACCTCTGGAGACGGCCCGGCAAATGCTCGCCGTCATCGAGGCTGGCATGGCCCACACCGGCGAAGTCATCATCGGACCGCAGGTTGCTGCATGAGCATCGATTGGATGTTCACGACGATGGAAGAAGTCGTCCGACAGGCAGGAGACGGCGGCGCCCCCGACGAGGTGCGAGCCGCGTTCGGCCGGTTCCTTGGTCACCTGCGTGCCACTGCCGAGCTCGTCGAGCGCGATGGGATGCCGGGCGGTCCGATCGATCGGGCGGACGGCTTCCGGAACGTCCTCTACACGCTGCGGTTCGGATTGGATCGGGTGTTGGGCGAGGCCAGCCCCTGCGCGCCAGCGTTCGGCCAGCGCTGGCCGGCTCACCTCTTCGATTGGGGCGGCGGGTGTCCGGATTCGGTGTACCGCACGGCGACGTTGACCGGAGGTGTGACCTACAGGATCTCGGGACAGATCGGTAACGCCCCTGACATCACGCTCCAGTTCTTCGAGGGTGCCCCCGGGTGCCTGACCTTGCAGCCCTCGCAGTTCGCACGAACGGCTTCCGGTGATAGCGAGGTGTTCGTCGGCGGGCCCGCCCGCGACGGAGCCTGGTTCGAGTTGCCCGACGGAGTGACGAATGTGTTGCTGCGTGAGTTCTTCGCCGACTGGGCCACGGCCGAGCCTTCCCGGCTCGAGATCGAAGCGTTGGGGGTCGCGGCGGACAACTGGCCGATCATGAGCCCAGACCGCGTCGCCCACGAGCTCGATGCCCTCGGCGAGTGGATCCATCTCTCGGCCAAGTTCTGGGCCGATCGGCTCGTGGCTGGCTTTCGCGGAAACCCCAACGGTTTCACGGAGTCCCAGGGCAGGGGAGCGATCCCAGCCCTCGCCTGGGGGTACTTCGAGGTCCCGCCGGGTCATGCGTGGATCATGGAGATGCCGGTGCCCGACAGCCCGTACTGGAGCGTCCAGCCCGGCACCATCTGGTGGCGCACGCTCGACTATGTGAACCGCCACAGCAGTCTGAACAACGCCCAGGCGGTGCTGGATGACGACGGCGTGTTCCGGGCCGTGTTCTCCCACGAGGATCCGGGCATCGCCAACTGGATTGATCTGCAGGGGATCTGCAACGGCGCCGCCCTGGTGCGGGTTGCCGATGCCAAGGAGAGCTTCAAGCCCATTGGCCGCGTGGTGGCGCTCGAGCAGCTCGACCGGGAGCTGCCGCTAGCGGCCCGCATCGACCCTGAGGGTCGCGAACGCCGCATTCGGGAGCGCCGCCATCAGATGACGCGTCTTCTCTTGCCGTGAGGAGACGTACAGCAAGAAGCCATCGTGGCCGGGGTCAACAGTGAGCATCGACGAATCGGGCCTTGATGCAATGGACATTCACATAGTACAACTATGTGAATGTTGGCTGCGGTGCTGACCTCTCACGACCTGATCGCGTCGATTCACGCCATCGTGCGAGCCGACCGGGAAGGCAAGGCGAGGGTCTCCTTCGCGGACCGCGCGGCGAACGCGGCGGCCGCCGGTTTCGCCGCCATCGGCACGACGGCCAACGACTACTTGGCGGTGCGGGCCAGCGGGCTGTCAGATGCCGACATCGAGACCATCCTCCGGGACAACGGCCTCGTCTTCGGCGAGATCGACAGCTTCCCGTTTTGGGTGCATGAAGGCCCGCCGGACGACGATTTCCAGAACCGGCTTGAAACGGCCTTCCACCTCGCCGAACGATTCGGCCAAGTGCACCACGCCATCCTGCCCCTGGGTGCCGGCGATCCGACCTTGCCGCCGTTTGATGTGATGGCGGCCCGCTGCCGGGAGCACGCCGAGCGTGCTGACGGGCTCGGCCTCAAGATGTCGATCGAGTTCGTTCCTTGGGGACCGCTCCCCGACGTCAACGCGGCCTGGACGCTGGCCGAGGCCGTCGATCACCCTGCCTGCGGCGTCAACGTCGACTTCTGGCACCACCTGGCCGGTGCCGCCGACGAGTCCATGCTGCGCAAGGTGCCGGGCAACCGGATCCACTCGGTGCACTTCACCGACGGCCAACCCGACCTGAGCGAGCCCAACCCGCTTCGGCGCACCCAGACTCAGCGACGGATCCCTGGCGACGGTGTCTTCCCGATCGTCGACACGGTGCGCCTGCTCGACGACATCGGCGCCGACATCCCCTACACGGTCGAGGTGGTCTCGCTCCCGCATCGGCACCTGTCGCCGGCGGAGTTCGCAACGGTCCTGTACGACGCGTCCCGGAAGGTGCTCGACACCGCCCGGGGCGACACCACGAAGGCGGTCTGACCATGGAGATGCGCTCGATCGGCAGCCTGTCGGTCTCGGTGATCGGCATCGGCTGCAACCAGTTCGGCCCGAGTGCCGACGAGGCAGCCACCGCCGCCATTGTCAACGCTGCGCTCGACAACGGCATCAACTTCTTTGACACGGCCGACGAGTACGGGCCCGAGGGCCTCTCCGAGGAGTACCTGGGGCGAGCGCTCGCCGGTCGTCGCGACGAGGCGGTCATCGCCACCAAGTTCGGCCATCACATGGACGGCGACCCGCTGCGAGGCGGCGCCAGCGCCCGCTGGATCGTCCAAGCAGTAGACGACTCCCTCAAGCGACTCGGCACCGACCACATCGACCTGTACCAGCAGCACTTCCCCGATCCCGACGTCACGGCCGAGGAGACGATGACCGCCCTCCACCAGCTGGTCGAGGACGGCAAGGTGCGGGAGATCGGCTGCTGCCGCCTCAGCGCCGACGACCTCGCCGACCGGGCCGCGCTCGCGGCCGAGCGAGGCATCACCCGTCTGGTATCCGCGCAGAACCGGCTCAACCTGCTGCGCCAGGAGGCCGTCACCGAGCTGGTGCCTGCACTCGAGCGCTACGACATGGTCCTCCTGCCGTTCTTCCCGCTCGCCAGCGGCATGCTCACCGGCAAGTACAAGCGGGGACAGCCGCTCCCCGCCGGCACCCGGTTCGCCGAGCACCTCGACCCGGCCCAAGCAGCCCACCTGATCGAACGCGACGGCGCCCGCGTCGAAGCCCTCGAAGCCTGGGCGGTCGACCATGGCCACACCATGGCCGAGCTGGCAATCGCCTGGCTGGCCTCGCAACCGATCGTGGCCTCGGTGATCGCCGGCGCCACCTCGCCCGCCCAAGTGGCCTCGAACGCCAAGGCCGGCGAATGGCGGCTATCGCTGCCCGAGGTGGCAGAGGTCGCCGCCGTCGGCCTGACCTGAACCGGAGCGCGGCCACAGACGTCGTCGACGAAAACAGACCACAGGAAAGCCACAAGCGGGGGTCAAGAGGGGTCGGTGACGGGCAATGGCGGTCGACCGAATCCGGCCTCTGGCCTGCGGAGAACCGGCCGAGCTGCTGGTCAGGTCGACATCGCTCCGCACGTTCGCAACGTAGAAGTCGGCGGTTCGAATTCGCTCACCTCCACACCTGAATCCGCTGGACAGCGTGTCGATAACGCGCCTGCTACTGGTGGAGGTGTTGGCCCGATGCCACAACCCGGGCCACATTTTCGGCGCGAAGGCGCGGCCGGCAGGGCAGCGTCGTCGCCTGAATCATCGACCCGAGCGGTCAATCACGGCCTGTCACGGTGCGTAGCGCGGGACGGTGGTCGATGGGTCGGGTATGGCCGGTTATCGGGCGGAAGTCGGCGTGGCAGGTGGAAGGATCGTCCGGATCGCTACGCACAAGGAGATCGATCATGGATCCTGACCGGGCTGCCTGGCTCGCGCAGACGGTGGAGGAGCCACTCGAGCCCGAGCTGCCGATCGTCGACTCCCACCATCACTTCTGGTCGCGCGCCGGCGACGAGTACCTGCTCGACGAGTTCCGTGCCGACACCGGTGCCGGTCACAACGTGGTGCAGACGGTGTTCGTGGAGTGCGGCGAACAAGTAAGAACAGCGGGCCCGCCCGAGCTGCGTCCGGTCGGTGAGACGACATGGGTCGCGTCGATGGCCGAGGAGAGCGAGCGCACGGCTGGGGCGATGGTCGCCGGCATCGTCGGTTACAGCGACCTGCGGCTCGGGCCGGATGCTGTGCGCCGATCACTCGACGCCCACATCGACGCGGCCGGAGGCCGGTTCGTGGGCATTCGCCATGCCACCGCATGGGACGCCAGTCCGAACGTGTTCGACCATCGGACCGAGCCCACCGCCGAGCTGCTCCGGGACGGCACGTTCCGGGCGTCCGCCAAGGTGCTGGCCGCGCTGGGCCTGGCCTTCGACTCGTTCATCTACCACCCGCAGATCCCGGAGCTCACCGAGCTGGCCCAGATGTTCCCGGACATGCCAGTGGTGCTCAACCACACCGGCGCACCTCTCGGCGTCGGGCCCTATGCCGGAAAGCGATACGAGGTACTGGCCGATCTGACCCGTTCGCTCGCCGCGTTCGCAGTCTGTCCCAACGCCTATGTCAAGCTCGGCGGCATCGGTATGCCGTGGTTCGGCAACGGCTGGCACGAGCTCGACCGCCCGCCGGGCTCAGAGGCCATCGCCGAGTTGTGGGGGCCGATGTTCCGTCGGTGCGTCGAGCTGTTCGGGCCCGACCGTTGCATGTTCGAGAGCAACTTCCCGGTCGATCGTCGCTCGATGTCGTATGTGGTCGCGTGGAACGCGTACAAGCGCATCACGGCCGATCTGTCTGCATCCGAACGGGCCGATCTGTTCGCCGGCACCGCCCGGCGGGTCTACGGGCTGGCGGGCGGGCCAAGCGACCAACGAAGCCGAGCCGTAGGTGCCGTGTTGTGAGGGGCCTGGTTCAGGGGCCGTTCCCGGTCGGGTGGCGCCTCCCCGGAAGGCCCTGATGCCCTTGTGCTTCGGCACATCCCGCCGCGTGCGCGTCGGCTAGAACGACCGGGCATCCACCCCCGGCACGTGAGGAGATTCCGTCGTGAGCGACGCTGTCATCGTCGAGACCAGGAACCGCAAGCTCTACATCACGCTCAACCGGCCCGAGGCGCTGAACGCCCAGAACGAGGCCATGCGAGACGGGCTGGTGGATGCCATCGAGCGGTTGGACGGTGACAGTGACGTGCTCGTTGGCATCATCTACGGGGTAGGCGGCCGTGCCTTCTCCGCCGGCGCCGACCTCAGGGAGGTTCGGGAGGCTCCACCGGAGTGGCCGCAATTCGAGACACAATTCCCGAATTTTCGCCACTTCGAGGCCTTCCGCTGGGCATCGAAGCCGATCATCGCCGCCATCGACGGCTACTGCCTCGGTGGCGGGCTCGAGCTGGCCAACTACTGCGACATCCGCATCGCAACGGAAGCGTCGCGCTTCGGCCAGCCCGAGGCCCGCACCGTTGGAGGAGCGACCCGTCCAGGTCTCCACCAGCTTCCGCGGGCAATCCCGTTGGGTGAGGCGCTGCTCCTGCACCTCACGTCGCAGCCGCTCACAGCACAACGGGCCCACGACATCGGCCTTGTCCAGCGCCTGTGTGCCGACGCCGAGTCGCTGCTGGCTGAGGCCGACGCCATCGCCGACCAGATGATCGAGTGCAATCCGACCGCGTTGCGTCTCATCAAGCGGATGGTGCGCTGGGGCGCGGACATGACCGCCGAGCAGTCGGAGAAGCTCGCGCTCGTGGCCCGGGAAGCCGCAGCCCTCGCGGCCGCTGGCGACAGCGGATGGCAGCGCCCGCAGCAGTGGCAGCGCCCGCCAGGCTGAAACGGTGGGCGCTGGCCGTGAGCGGTGATGCCGATGAGCGAGGACCATCCGACCTTCCGGCGTCACCTCCTCCCTGTGCTCGCGCGAAGCTGAGTCGCATGCATCCGCGCTCCACATTCCGGGTCGGCTCGAAACGGGTCGAGGCAGTGAGCGACGGCTGGTTCACCATGCGCGAGGGATTCATGAACGTGCCCGGGTACCAGCACAACTTCGAGGACGAGTCGGGCGTGGCCACCCTTCCGATCGCCTCGTTCGTGGTGTTCGGCGACCACGTCACGCTGCTCGACGCGGGCTACGGACCGCACCAGTCACGGAGCCTGACCGGCGGCGCCCTCCTCGACGAGTTGGCCGCCATCGGCGTACAGCCCGCGGACGTCGATGTCGTCGCCATCTCCCACCTCCACCTCGACCACGACGGCTGGCTGGCGACCGAGCATGCCGAGGCCGTCTTCGACCAGGCGACCATCCACATGGGCCGGGACGACTACGAGCTGTTCGTCAGGGACGACGCCGCGACCCAGTCGCCCGGCTTCAAGATGGCACCCCACCTGCGCGAGGTCCTCACCGCGCTCTACGACAGTGGTCGCGTGATGCTGGTCGACGACGCGACCGAGATCGTCCCCGGCATCGTGGCCCTCCCCACCCCAGGCCACACGCCTGGACATCTGGCGTTCTCCATTCGAGACGGTGGTGAGCAGTTGCTCGTGCTGGGCGACGCCATGTACTGCCCGGCCCAGCTCACCGACGCCGATCTGACCGCCATGCACGACGTCGACCCAGTCCTCGCCCGCCGCAGCCGCGAGCTCATCCAGCGCGAGGTCGAGGCCCACGGCACGACTGCAATCGGCTGTCACTTCCCAGGGCTGCAGGCCGCCCGGGTGATCTCCAGCGAGGTCGTTGCCGTCTCGTGACCGTCGTGGCCGACTTACGACGGCAGGATCACGCCCTTGCCGACGGTCTGGCCGTCGAACAGCTCGTAGGCCTCCTCGGCTTGGTCGAGACGCCAGCGGTGCGTGAACAGCTTCTCCACGTCTATCTCGTGGTCGGCGACGAATTCGGCGCAGTCGGCTTGGCCCTGTTTGGAGAAGGTCCAGGAGCCGACCAGCGTCACCTGCCGGCGCAGCAGATCCGGGCTGACGTCGAGGGTCACCTGCCCGCGCTCGCCGACGAAACAGGCCGTGCCCCAGGAACGCACCGCCCGCACGGTCGCCGCCCGTGCCTCGGCCGCACCCGACGTGTCGAGCGTCTTGTGCGCGCCCTCCCCGTGCGTCAGCTCACGGATGGCCTCGACGGGGTTGTTGGAGCGCGCGTCGACCACCGCGTCGGCACCGAAGTCCTTGGCCATCCGGCTCCGCTCGGGCGATAGGTCGAGGGCGATCACGCGCGCGCCCATGGCGACGGCCAGCTGCGTCGCTGAAAGTCCCACCGGGCCCTGGCCGAAGATGGCGATGGTCTCGCCGCCCTGCAGGCCGATCCGCTTGAGGGCGCCATAGGCCGTACCGGTGCCGCAGGCGACGGCGGCGCCGGTGACGAAGGAGAGTGCGTCCGGCAGCGGCACCAGCGTGTGCACCGGCACCTGCAGGTAGTTGGCATGGCTACCGTGACCGCCCGAACCGTAGACGGTGGTGCCTTCGAGGCACATCTGCGTCCAGCCGCCCCGGCAATGCTTGCAGTTGCCGCAGCCGTCGTAGTGATGGTCCATCACACGCTGGCCGATCGTGGCCTCGCTCGGCGCCACCGCGGTGCCGACCGCAACCACCACGCCACAGGGCTCGTGGCCGGCGATGATTCCCTCGGCGCGCTTGATGCCGCCGGACACCGCGCCGCCCGGCTGCGGGCTCGCCCGGTAGTTGTGCAGGTCGCTGCCGCACATGCCCGAGGCCTTGATCTCCAGCACCACGTCGCGCGGGCCCGGCGTCGGATCGGGGAAGTCGCGCAGCTCCAGCTTGCGGTCGCCGACAAACACCACGCCCTTCATGTCCACCTCCGTGTCGCCTGCGCGCCGCGCCACCCGGCACCGCGGTCGTGCACCAGCCCCAAACTGGACTGGGGATCATGCCAGCCGGGCGTGCCCGGCACTCCCGGGCTCATCGGCCCGTCCAGACGGGCGGGCGCTTCTCCAGGAAGGCGCGCACGCCTTCCTCGGTGTCGGCCGTGCCGGAGAGGCGGCCGATGGCGGTCTTGGTCGCGTCCCAGCCGAGGGCGTCGCCATCGCCGACGATGGCGCCGATGGCCTCCACGCAGGCCTGGACCGACAGGGGCGCGTTCTCCATGATCTTCGCCGCGAGCTCGAGCGCGCCGTCGACCGCCCCGCCCGGCTCGGTGACCACGTTTACGAGCCCGAGGCGCTCCGCCCGGCCCACGGCGAGCCGCTCGCCGGTGAGGATCATCTCCCGCGCCACGTTGAGCGGCAGGCCGCGGGGCGCACGGAACAGCGCCCCGCTGGTCGGGAGCACGCCGCGGGCCACCTCAGGGAGCCCGAAGGTCACGTCGCTGGCCGCGACCACGAGGTCGCAGGCCAGCACGATCTCGAACCCGCCACCCAGCGCGTACCCCTCGACCGCAGCGATGAGTGGCTTCCGGCGCTGGCGCCGGATGATGCCGTACTCACCGCCACGCTCGGTCTTGTTGTCGCCGCCGGCGCCCAGGTCGCTCCCCGCGCTGAAGACCATCCGCGTGCCGGTGAGGATGCCGACCCACAGGTCGGGGTCGTCCTCGAGCCGATTGAGGGCTGCGTCGATGGCGTCGGCAAGGTGACGGTCGACGGCGTTGCGCTTGGCCTCGCGGCGCATCGACACGATCGCCACGTGGTCCCTGATCTCCATCTCGACGAGATCGCTCATCGCGTCATCTAGTCGAGCACCGAGGCGTCGCGCTTGAGCTCGAGGCGCATGGCGGACTCCCACCAGCTCTGGGCCACCGGTTCGAAGCCGCGCCCGTAGGCGACGGCGACGTCATCGCTGAGGGGCCGGCCGCCGCCGAGCACCTCGACCTGCCAGGCCCGCTTGCTCCGCCATTCGACGGTATAGGCGCGGATGTAGGCGTCGGCGAGGGTTCGGCCCGTGATCAGGACGCCGTGGTTGGCCAGCAGACCCCACTCGGCATCGCCAAAGGCCTTGGCCACATTGGCTGATTCGTCGAGGTCGTTGGTGAACGTGCCGCCGTACTCGTCCACGAGTGCCAACGGGTACGGCACCGAGGCCGACGTCTGGTCGTAGATCGGTGGCACTCGCACGACGTCGGCCCACACCGTCGCCCATTGCGGGTGGTGGTGCACGATCACGCCAAGGTCGGGCCGCAGCTTCCGGAGCTCGAGGTGGATGCCGGAGGCGGGGCTGGGGTTGTAGACCCCGTCGATCTTCACGCCATGGGCGTCGATGGTGACGATGTCCGATGCGCACACCTCCGCCCATGACAGCTCCCGCGGGCTGATGAGCAAGGTGCCGTCGGGCTGCCGCGCGGTGGTGTGACCGGCGCGGCCGTCGTCGAAGCCGAGCCCGTGCAACACCCGCAAGAACAAGGCCAGCTCCGCATGGGGAGTGAGCGGCGCCAAAGGCGGTCGGGTGTAGCCCGGCCCGTAGTCGGTCAGCACTTGCGGCGTGGGCGACATGATGCCTCCGATCGTGGAGTCGACTGTAGGTCAGCGTGTGGTCGGATCGCGGCGGTGCGTCGCGGCTCGGCGATCCTCACCTGGCAAGTGCAGGTGGATTCCGTTCGGCGGTCGGCTCATGGCCACGTATAGCGTTCCTGCAACCAAGGGGCGGTTGCCCCTTGCGCGTGGTGGGGGAGACGGGGAGGTCCGCAAGATGGCACGTGACTTCGAGACGATCCTCTACGAGGTCGACGACAACCATGTCGCGACCATCACGTTGAACCGGCCGGAGGCGCTGAACGCGTTCAACCTGTTGATGCGGGCCGAGTTCAAGGAGCTGTGGAACGAGATCAAGTTCGACGACAACGTGCACACCGTGCTCCTCAAGGGTGCCGGCGAGCGGGCCTTCAGCGTCGGGATCGACGTGTGGGAACGGGCCGGGAACATCGAAGCCGGAACCGACAAGAGCTCGTACTCCAACAATCCCTTCAACTCGGCCGACCCCGGCTTCTCCCTGGGGCCGAAGAGCAACGACTTGTGGAAGCCCATCATCTGCGCGGTGCACGGCCTCGCCGCTGGCGGCGCCCAGTACTGGATCAACGAGGCCGACATCACCATCTGCTCGCCCGATGCCCAGTTCTTCGACCCGCACGTGACCTTCGGGATGACCACCGCGCTCGAGCCGATCGGCATGCGGTGGAAGGCGCCGCTGGGTGAGGTCCTGCGGTGGGCCCTGATGGGCAACGACGAGCGCATGACCGCGGAGCGGGCACTCCAGATCGGCATGGTCAGCGAGATCGTGCCCCGCGACGAGCTGTTCGACCATGCCTACGAGATCGCCCGCACCATCGCGGCCAAGCCGAGCATCGCCACCCAAGGCACGGTCAAGGCCATCTGGCAGTCGCTCGACCTCGGCCGCAACCCCGGCCTCAACATGGGCCTCGCCTACGTGCAGCTCGGCAACCCCATCGGCGAGCAGCAGGTCGACCGCAAGAGCGTCCCCAAGGTCAAGCCCCGCCTTCGCTGAGGCCGATGAGCGATGGGCGACGAGCACCTGAGGGAGCCAATCGCATGACCAAGACGAGCGAGCCGCGCACCTGGGCATCGATGTTCGCGGCGCAAGTGGCAGCGGATGTGCCGGCGGTTGCCCTGGAGTCTGGCTCGTGGACCTCGCGTGACCTGCTCGGCCTGGCCGCCGGTGCGGTCGACTGGCTCGACAGCTGTGGCGCGGTTGCCGGGCGGCCGATCCCCGCCCTCCTGACGACGACGGCGGAGGCGATCGCACTCGCAGTGGCCGGCGCTGCGTCCCGGCATCCGTTGGCACCCTTGAACCCTCGGCTCACCGCAGGGGAGCTCGCGGCATGCATCGCCCCGCTCGACGCGCCGTTGATCGTCGCGGAACCGGCATCAGCTGACGTTGCAGGGAAGGTGGCAGCGGCGACCGGTAGGCGAGTCGCGGTCATCGGCGAGCTTGCCCCTTCCCGTCGGCGCCTCCACCTCGATCCGCCTGACGATGCTGTTGCGGTCGTCCTCCACACCTCAGGAACGACCGGCGTCCCGAAGGCGGTGGCGATCAGCCAGCGCAAGCTCGCGCTCCGAACCAGACGGCAGGGCGCCGTGATGCAGCTGAGGCCGGGAGCCTCCTACGTGTCGTTCTCGCCGCTGCCCCACATCGCCGGCTTGGGTTCGCTCTTCATCGCGCTCGGGCTGGGAGCAATGGCCATACCGTGCCCGGCCTTCTCCACCGAGGTCTGGCGCGGATTGGCCCGGATGCGCCCGACGCACGCTCTCCTTGTTCCAGCCATGATCGAAACGCTGCTCGCAGAGGGCGCGCTTGGCCAGCCGTCGCTCGAGGTCTTGGTCTACGGCTCGACGGTCATCCGGCCCGCGACTGCGGCGGCAGCGTTGACGGCGCTCGCCGGAGTCGAGCTGCTCAACATGTACGGGCAGACCGAAGGCAGCCCGATCTCGGCCTTGGATGGCAACGACCATCGCCTCGCCGTCGAGAGTCGACCCGAGCTCCTGATGACCGTCGGCCGGGCCGTTGAGGGCGTCGAGCTTCGGATCGAACGGGCGGACCCAGGCGATCCGGGAGAGATCTGTGTGCGGGCAGAGCACATGTTCCGCACCGATCCCGATGGCTGGTTGCGCACCGGCGACATTGGCGTGATCGACCCGGAGGGCTATCTCCGACTGGTTGGCCGCAAGGGCGACCTCATCATCCGAGGCGGTGAGAACGTGTATCCCCTCGAGGTCGAGCACGTGCTGGCCGACCATCCCGAGGTGCGGGAGGCAGCCGTGGTCGGCGTCCCCGACGATCGCCTTGGTCAGACCATCCGCGCCTTCCTGGTGCCAATCGATCCCGCCCAGCCGCCTGATCCGTCCGACCTTCGCTCGTACGCTCGTGAGCGGCTGGCCGGCTTCAAGGTTCCGTCGAGCTGGGAGATCGTCGAGTCGCTGCCGCGGAGCCCGGTCGGGAAGGTCCTTCGTCGTGAGCTGGAGGCGAGAGCAGCCTCCGACAGGGAGTCTGACGGTCGAGATCGTGGGGCGGCGTGGTCGACGCCGAGTGACGGAACGAGGCTCTGATGCGGTTCGGCGTGCATCTCCGGCAATCCGGCTACGACGCGTCGCCCGCAGCACTCCTCCACCAGGCGTCGGTGATCGAAGAGCTGGGATACGACTCGGTCTGGCTGTTCGACCATCTGATCATCCCGACCACGCTGCAGAGCCTCTACAAGGGAACTGCCGACGGGAAGTGGGAGTTCCCGCCCGATGCCCCCTATCTCGAAGCGGTGTCGGTGCTCGCTGCGCTGGCGGCCACGACGACCCGGATACGGCTCGGGACGCGGGTCCTCGTTCCCCTGTACCGCCCGCCGGTGCTCCTGGCCAAGCAGCTCGCCACCATCGACGCCTTCTCCGACGGACGGCTCGTGCTCGGCTTCGGCACCGGCTGGATGCAGGAGGAGTTCGAGGCCGTGGGTAGCGGGTTCGATCGCCGACTGGCGCGCTTCGACGAACACATCTCCTTGCTACAAGGGGCATGGCGAGACGGGCTCTCGTCGCATGACGGCGAGTTCTATCGCCACGTCGAGGCCGGCTTCTTCCCCCGGCCGTCGCGCCCCGACCACCGCATCCCCATCCTCCTCGGCGGCATCAAGGACGCGATCCTGCGCCGAGTCGCCGCCTATGCCGACGGATGGGCCGTGTTCTCCCCGCCCAGCGCCGACCACGATGCCCACGGCATGATCCTCCCCGAACTGCTCGAGGAGCGACTCAACACCCTTCACCACTTCTGCGACGAGGCCGGCCGCGACTTCGACGAGCTCGAGATCGTGACCTCCGGGAGGTTCCACGATTCCCCGGCGCGGTTCGAGGAGCACGCCAAGCTCGGCGTGACGACTTGTGACATCGTGAGCTTCGCTCCACCATCGGTTGTCGAGGACCGAGCACGGCTGTTCGCCGAGGTGGTCGGAACCGAGATGTGAGAGCAGTCGACAGCCGAGCGTCCTCGAGGACGCGGGCATCGGCACGGACCGCTACCGAGCGGCGGTACGGTCCGGGTCGCCGTCGACCAGGGGAGCGGGGATGACCGAGAGTGCCGAGCCGCTCGTCAAGCTGGAGGCCGACGGGGCTGTGCGCATCGTCACGCTCAACCGGCCCGACGCGCGCAACGCCTTCAACGACCCGCTGAAGCTGGCATTCGTCGACGTCCTGCGCACGCTGGCCCGCGACCGGGACGCCCGAGCCGTCGTGCTCACCGGCGCCGGCACCTCGTTCAGCGGTGGCGGTGACGTCAGTAACTTCGCCAACCGGTATGAGTTCGAGAATCGCTTCTATTGGATGCGCGAGGCTCGGCTGCTGGCGGACGAGCTGCTCCGATGCCACCTCCCGATCGTGGCGGCGGTCAACGGTCCTGCTGTCGGGCTCGGCTGCAGCATCGCCATCATGTGCGACCTCGTGCTCATTGCCGACGACGCGTTCATGGCCGATCCGCACGTCGGTGTGGGCCTGGTCGCAGCCGATGGGGGTGCAGTGATCTGGCCCCTGATCATGAGCCACCTGAAGGCGAAGGAGTACCTGCTGTTCGGCGACCGCATTCCCGCCGTCGACTGCGTGCAGCTCGGGCTGGCCAACCGCACGGTGCCCAAAGCCGACGTCTTCGACGAGGGCATGGCGTTGGCTCGGCGCCTCTCGGAGCTCCCGTGGCAAGCGGTGCAGGAGACGAAGCGCGCCGTCAACCTGCACCTGCAGGCCGCGGCCGCGCGCGTGATGCCAATGGCCACCACCGCCGAGAGCGAGTCGTTCAACACCGATGCCATCAAGGACTTCATGGAGCGCTTCGGCGCCGGGCCGAACTGACGAGACCGACGCCGCCGCCTCGACGGAAGTCGGTCGAGAGCCTCAAGGCGTCAGACCGCGGCGGACGATCTTGCCGTTGGCGTTGCGGGGGATCGACTCGCAGAACGTCCACACAGTTGGCACCTTGAAGCCGGCCAGGTGGTGGCGCGCCCACACGCGGAGGGCCTCCACATCCGGCGCGTCGCCGGCCGGCACCACCCAGGCGCCGACGGTCTGGCCGAGGCGGCGGTCGTCGACGCCGGCCACTGCCACGTCGGCCACGGCGGGATGGGTGGCCAGCACCTGCTCGACCTCGAGCGGATGCACGTTCTCGCCGCCACGGACGATCACGTCGCCGGCCCGGCCGGTGAGGAACAGGTAGCCGTCGCCGTCGATCGCACCGAGGTCGCCGGTGCGCAGCCAGCCGTCGGCGCCGGGGCGAAACAGGTGTGCGCCGCGGGCGAGCACCTCGCCCTCGTCGACGCGCAGCTCGATCCCCGGCGCCGGCCGGCCGGCCGCGGTGAGCAGGTGCGGTGCATCGGTGACCGCGTGACGGTGGTCAACCGCCGATAGCGACGCGATGGGGCTACCTTCGGTCTGACCGTAGAGCGACACCACGTCGAGGTCGGGCTCGGCCGCCAGCAG
Organism: Acidobacteriota bacterium; assembly: GCA_019510095.1. Lineage (GTDB taxonomy): Bacteria > Actinomycetota > Acidimicrobiia > Acidimicrobiales > CADCSY01 > JAEKLB01. The sequence continues at coordinate 28,177 of JAEKLB010000026.1, forward strand.
GGCGACGAGCGTGTCGGGATGGATCGGCGCCCCGCCGTACTGCAGCACCCGCATCGTGGGGAGCCGCAGGGAGCGAGACGACAGCATGTCCTCGACCATGGTCGGCACCACCGAGCCGTGCGTCGGCTCCAGCGGTGTCAGGGCCGCCCACGCCTCCCTCGAGTAGCGAGGCATGGGGATGACGGCGGCTCCGGCCGCCAGGGCAGCAAGCGTCAGGCCGAGGCCGCCGATGTGGTGGATGCCCTTGGCGGTGACGTAGCGGTCGCCGGGGCCGAGGTCGAGCAGCGAGGCCAGCACCGCCGTGCGGGCGGCGAGCGGGGCGTGCCGCACGTCGACGCGCTTCGGCGTGCCACCGGTGCCCGAGGTGTGCAGCTCGACGGCCGTGTCACCGGGCTGGGGCGGGCCGAGCGGGGCCCGGTCGAGCTCGGCCATGGCCACGCTCGGGATGCCCGAGGTGCTGGCGACCTTGGCGGCCATGGCCGCCGTCGATGACTCAAAGACGAGTACCGCCCCTCTGGTCGACCCAAGGCAGGCGGTCAGCTCACGCTCGCTGAGCAGGGGGCCGAGCGGCGCGATCGGCCGGTTCGACCAGGCTCCGGCGACGACGAGCGCCAGCGCCGCAGGGGAGGCCCGCAGCACCGCCGGCACGGGCCGCCCCACTGGCGCACCGATGGCGTCGAGCCATGCGCTCGCACCGCCAGCGCGGTCGAGCAGCTCGCGAGAGGTCCACTCCCCGGACTGGTCCACCACGGCGAGCCCGCCGGCCGCCCGGGCGGCGAGCTGGCTGAGCCACGCCCCAGCGATCATCGGGGGACGACCGGCGCGGACGCGTCCGGATCGGCGTCACGCAGCACTCGGCGGAGGACCTTGCCGCCGGCGTTGCGGGGGATGGCTTCGACGAAGGCGACCTTGGCCAGGTGCTTGTAGGTCGCCAGTCGCTCGGCCACGTGGGCGCGCAGCTCGTCCTCGGTGACGGCGCCCGGCGCCGTCGGCACCACCGCCGCCTTCGGCACCTCGCCACGGCGGGGGTCGGTGATGCCGTAGACCGCGCAGTCGGCGACGGCCGGATGGGTGAAGAGCACCGCCTCGATCTCGGCCGGCGCCACCGCGAACGCGTTGACCTTGATCATCTCCTTGGCACGGTCGGTGAGGTGCAGCCAGCCTTCCGGCTCCATCCAGCCGACATCACCGGTGCGGAACCACCCGCCGGGCAGGAATGCGTGCTCGTCGTCGCTCACCGGCAGGTAGCCGGCCATCACGGCCGGGCTGCGCACCACGACCTCGCCCTCCTCGCCCGGACCGACGTCGTCGGCGGTGTCGAGGGCGACGATGCGGATCTCGACGTCAGCCAGCGGGAGGCCGGGGCTGTCGAGGCGCCACTCCGACGGCGGCCGGTTGGCCGGGTTGCTCGCGATGCCGACCTCGGTCGTGCCGTAGGCGCTGAGCCATGGCACGCCGGTCCGGCGGGTGAAGTCGGTGGCGACGTCGACCAGGATCGGCGTGGCCCCCCACAGCAGGTACCGCACCGACGAGAGGTCGTAGCGCTCGAGGTCCTGCTCGCGCAGGGCGACGGCGACCGGGGCGGAGCCGAACCCGATGGTGATGCGCTCGGCCTCCATGTTGGCGAGCACCGCCTCGGCGTCGAACCGGCGGAAGAGCCGCAGCGGCGCCCGGGCGCCGAACGCATTGGCCAAGATGATGACGCCGTAGATCGTGAACAGCGGCATGAAGTACTGGAGCCGATCGGCGTCCGACATGGCATAGGCATGCAGGCGCTGCACCGTGGCCGTCACCAGCGAGCGGTGCGTGTGGCGCACCACCTTGGGCAGGCCCGTCGTGCCGGAGCTGAAGGGCAGCAGGCCCTCCATGGTGCCGAAGTTGCCGGTGAGTGCCGGCGGGCGCCGACCGGATTGCGTGCGCACGAGCTGCCAGAACGACTCCCAGCCGGCGGGTCGGTCGTCGTCGAGGCACACCCGCACATCGGGAAGTGCGGCTCCGCTGGCCTCGATCACCGCGGCGGTGGCAGCGTCGGCCACGACGGCCGCCGGCTGGGTGAGGCTGATGGCGTGGGAGATCTCGGCCGATCGCCACGACGAGTTGCCGAGCACGGTCGCGGCACCGGCCAGGCTCGCGCCGTGCTGGGCCATCACCCACTCCGGCCGGTTGGCGGCCGACAGCAGGACGCGAGCTGGCGTGACGACACCGGCGGCGGATAGGGCGTTGGCGAAGGCGCTGCCGACGGCGTCGAGCTCCCGATAGGTGTACTGCTCGTCGTCGAAGAGCAGAGCCGTCCGCTCCGGGCAGAGGTCGGCCGCCTCCTGCAGGAAGCGGTGCAGCGGCCAATCGGGGTAGTGCAGCGACGGCCGCGGGCGCAGGCTCATGCCGTCATCCTCTCGGCAGGCCCAGGCCGCGCTGGCTGATGATGTTGCGCTGCATCTCGCTCGATCCCGCGTAGATGGTGCGGACGACGGACTGCCGGTAGGCGTGCTCGAAGTCGCCATCCGCGACCGAGCCGGGCTGCCCATCCTTCAGGAGGGCTTCCGGTCCGATGACATCGACCAGCTCGCCGCTGTGCCGGACGAGCGCCTCGCTCGAGAACAGCTTCGCCATCGACGCCTCGACGTCGGAGATCCGGCCGCTCTCGCCCACCCAAGCGCTGTACTGCCCGAGCAGCATCGCCACCTCGGCATCGGTGGCGGCCCGGGCCAGCCGCTCGGCCACCGACGGCTCCTCGATGCGACCGGTGGCCCGGGCCCAGGCCGCGCCGCGCTGCACGAGCCGCTCGAGGTGTGCGCCCCAGCTCGTGCCGTGCTCGTAGCTGAGAGCCACGCGCATCACGTCCCAGCCGTGGTCGACCTCGCCGACGCGCGCCGAGTCGGGCACGCGCACGTCGCTGTAGAAGGTGATGTTCGTTCGCTCGCCGCCGAGGGTGTGCACAGGCTGTAGCTCGAAGCCAGGGGTGTCGGTGGGTACGAGGAACATCGTGAGCCCGCGGTGCTTCGGCACCTCGGTGTTTGTGCGGGTGAGCAGGAAGACGTAGGTCGCTTCGTGCGCCATCGTCGTGAACATCTTCTGCCCGTTGATCACCCACGAGCCGCCGTCGCGCGCCGCCCTCGTCTTGGCCGACGCCGAGTCCGACCCGGCGTCCGGCTCCGACCAGCCGAGACACAGCAGGATCTCGCCGGAGAGCACACGCGGGATCACCGAGCGCCGCTGCTCGTCGGATCCGGCGTGGTGGATGGCGTTGGTGGCCGTCATCGTGAGGCTCATGCCGTCGCGGGGTGCACCGGCGAGGAACAGCTCCTCCTCGAGCACGTTCATCTCCCACGGGCCCCAGCCGAGGCCGCCGTACTCCTCCGGCCACGACGCCGCGATCCAGTGTCGGTCGGCCATGGCCCGGTGCAGACCCCAGTCGTGATGGGTGCCGGTCTCCTCGACGCGGCGCCGCACCTCGTCGGTCACGTGCTCGGCCAGGAAGCCGCGGACCTCGGCGCGGAAGCTCTCGGCCCGCTCGGTCGACGCGAAGTTCACGCTGCACCGCTGAACAGCTGGTAGCCCAGCCGCGTGTAGGCCGCCCTCGGGTCGCCCATGGCAACCGACCACAGCTTCGCCCGGCGGAAGTGGAGCTGGATGTCGTACTCGAGCATGAAGCCGTAGCCACCGTGGTAGTGCAGGCTGTCGCCCGCGACCTTGTTGGCCACCTCGCCACCCCACAGGTAGGCCATCGCCGCCAACCGGCCGCCTTCCGTGGGGTCGTCGTCGAGCGCCCACGCCGCCTTGCGGCTGAGCAGCTGCAGGCCCTGCACGGCGGTGGCGTCGTCGGCGAGGCGGTGGGCGATGGACTGGAATGCGCCGATGGGCTTGCCGAACTGCTCGCGCTGCTTGGCGTAGGCCACGGCGATGTCGAGAGCGGATGCGGCGATGCCGTAGAGGACACTGGCGGCGAGGGCGCGCCACTCGTCGAGTGCCCGCGCATGGCGGGCGACGGCCTCGGCCCCCGTCGCCAGCACCGTCCGCTCCCCGGCGTGGAGGTCGCAGTCGGCCAACGGCGCGCTGGCCATGTTGGCGGCGAGCGGCAAAGGACGCCCCTCGACCACAACCAGCTCGTTGCCGTCGAGTGCGATCACCGCCGTGGCCACGGCAGCCGCGGGCACGAGCCGGGCGACGCCGTCGACCGCCGGACGCAGCGCGATGGTCGCCAGCTGGCGCTGCTCGCCGAGCACGCGGCCTGCGACGGCCGCCTCGACGAAGGGAATGGGCGCCAGGTGGCGGCCGACGAGCTCGGCCAGCAGGGCCAGGTCGAGCAGCGCGGCCCCACCGTCGGGCAAGGCCATCGTGGCCACGCCCATCTCGACGGCCTTCGACCACAGCCGGGCGTCGAAGCCAAGTGGCTCGGCGGCGCGGACGGCCTGCGGCGGTGACTCCTTGGCGAGGAACCCGGCGAAGGCGTCGACGAGCGCCTCCTGGTCGCTCGTCAGCGTCAGCTCCACCTCACCCCCGTCCCATCGGGCCGTGCACCAGAACGGTCGAGCGTACGGCAGTACCCGTCCGACGTCGTGTGAGGACGCCTAGCGTCAGGCCATGGGCCAGGCCACCTACCACGTGCATCCTGACGACGTCCCGTTCGCCCGCCTCGAACGGCCGTGGGGCACGACGCTGATGAAGCTGCTTCGTGTCTCGCTCACGGAGAACTCCTTCACCAACATCATCCGGTGGCCGGCCGGCACGCAGCTACCGACCCACCTGCACACGGGCGCGGTCGACGCCTGGACGTTCGAGGGTTGCTGGCGCTACCTCGAGTACGACTGGGCCGCCCGCGCCGGCGACTACGTGCACGAGCCGCCCGGTACGGTGCACACGCTGCGAGCGGAGGAGGAGACGCTGGCCATGTTCACGAGCTACGGCGGCTTCCTCTGGTACGGGCCGAACGGCGAGCTGGTCAAGTACCAGGATGCCGCCAGCACGCTCGCCGATGTCCAGGAGGCGTTGGCGGCCGACGGCCTCGTCCTCCCCGACGGCGTCATCGACTGAGGCAAGGGCGTGCTCGATCTGGTCGTCAAGAGCGGGCTGGTGGTCTACGGGTCGGGCCGGCCCGGTGCCGTCGCCGACATCGGGATCAGTCGCGGCCGCATCGTCGCCATCGGAAAGGTCGACGAGCCGGCCACCGAGGTGATCGACGCCGACGGTCGCGTGGTCGCGCCGGGTGCAGTCGACATCCACACCCATTACGACGCGCAGCTCTTCTGGGATGGTGCGGCCACGCCGTCCTGCTTGCACGGCGTGACGACGGTGGTCGGCGGGAACTGCGGGTTCTCGATCGCACCGCTCGCGCCTGGCCAGGCCGACTACCTCGCTGCCATGCTGGCGCGGGTCGAGGGCATCCCGCTCGAGAGTCTGACGGCGGCGGTGCCGTGGTCGTGGCGCAGCTTCGGCGACTACCTCGACGCCCTCGACGGGCGAGTGGCAGTCAACGTCGGGTTCCTCGCCGGCCACACCGCGCTGCGCCGCTTCGTGATGGGTGACGACGACGCGCGGCCGGCCACGGCCCTCGAGGTCGAGCGCTTGGAGGTCCTCCTCAGTGAGTGCCTCGCGGCAGGTGCCCTCGGGCTTTCGTCCTCACGGGCCACGAGCCACAACGATGCCGCCGGCCGCGCAGTCTCGTCACGCTTCGCCGAGGTGGACGAGCTCCTCGCCCTCTGTTCGACGACTGGTCGGCACGAGGGCACCACCCTCGAATTCATCCCGAGCGTCGGCGCCTACTTCTCCGACGCCGACATGGAGCTGATGACGGCGATGTCGCTGGCCGCCGACCGCCCGCTCAACTGGAACATCCTGAACGTCAACACCGTGTTGTGGGACGGCAGCCGTCAGCGACTGACCGCCGGCGACCATGCGGCCGCTCAGGGAGGGCGCGTGGTCGCGCTCACCATGCCCACGATGGCGACGCTCCGGATCAACTTCGTGAGTGGCTTCATCCTCGACACGTTCGCCGGCTGGGACGAGCTCTTCCGCTACGACCTCACCGAACGGGCGCGGGTGTTGGCCGACCCGTCGATGCGCCGCGCGCTGCAAGATGCGGTGACGCACGACCAGTCGGTGCTCGGTCCGCGGCTCCGCGACTGGGGCGCCCTCGTGTTCGGCCAGTGCTTCGCCCCGTCGACCCGCAGCCTCGAGGGCCGGCGGGTGGCGGACGTTGCCGCCGAGCGCGCCGTCGATCCGTTCGACTGCCTGCTCGACGTGGTGCTCGCCGACGAGCTCCGCACCGTGATCATCGTCCCGCCGATCGGCAACGACGCCGAGAGCTGGCAGCTCCGTGCGCAGGTGTGGCGTGACCCCCGTGCCGTGATCGGTGGCTCGGACTCGGGCGCCCATCTCGACATGATCGACAACTTCGCCTACACGACCTCGTTGCTCGGGCCCATCGTCCGTGACGGCCTCATCGAGCTCGAGCAAGCCGTGCGGCTGGTCACCGACGTGCCGGCGCGCCTCTACGGTGTGCGGGGGCGCGGTGGTCTCGTCGAGGGGTGGCAGGCCGACATCGTCGTGTTCGATCCCGACACCATCGGCCCCGGTCGCGTCGAGATGCGCGCCGACCTGCCGGGCGGAGCCTCCCGCCTGTTTGCCGACGCCGTGGGCATCGACGCGGTGCTCGTCAACGGCACCACCATCGTCCGCGACGGTGTGCTCACGGGCGCCCGCCCCGGCACGGTCCTGCGCTCCGGCCGTGACACCGAGACCGTGCGCGCCGCCGGCTGAACCGTGCGAGTGCTGGCCCAGCACGGCACCAAGTCGTCGCCTCGGTTCGCCTCGGCCGGCAAGGCCATGCTCGGCCTTCAGAGCGACGTCGGCCTGCTCGGCTGACACGATCGGAAGGGTCCCGCGTCTGGGCGGTTCAGATCCGCGCTAGCTGGACGAGGTCCAGGGTGCGCTCGCCGACAGCAATGGCCAGGCCCACGAGTGAGAGCACGAGCAGGAACGGGAACAGGAGGCGGGTCCAGGCCATCGAGGGAGGCTGGGCGCGCAGGGCGCGGATCCTCAGATCGACGGCGACTGCAGCAGCGCCGAGGACTCCGGGCGCCCGTCGGAGGTTGTCAGCGGAGATGAGGGCGACCGCCTCGAGGGCGGCCGCGGTCGTGGTGCGGGAGGTCGCGCGGGCGGCTTCCTCGTCGGCCCAACGTTCGGTGAGGTAGGCGAAGGCATCGGGCACCCGGAACAGCAGGGGGTTCAGGGCCACGAGCCAGCCGCCGGCTTGCAGGTAGCGGTGATGGCGGTAGGTGACGTGTGCGCGTTCGTGCGTGAGCACGGCCCGCCGCTGCTCGGGGTCGAGCGCTCGGATCAGGCCTGCCGTCACCACGATCACCCCGCTCGCGAGGGCCATGGCCTCGGGCTCGTCGCTCGCGGCGACTACCACCTGTCCGACATCCGCGCCAAGAGAAGCGCGGAGCTCCTCCGCCACACGACCCGCTCGCCGTTGCGCGCGGAGCTCGCCGACGGCTCGCACGATCAGCACAGCGACCGCCAGTGCCGCGGCCACGGCAACGGCGTGGGCCGACAGCGAGCCGCGGGCGAACACCGCTTCGGACCAGTGTCCGTAGTCGGCAAGAATGTCACTCTGGCCTGCGAGGGGCAGGGCGAGCATTGCCAACATGGCCAACATCGCTGCGGCGCTGAGAGCTGAGGTCAGCAGCAGCAGCCGTGCTCCGAGCGCCGGGTGCACGTGGCGGATCCAGCTCGTGAGCGTCATGCCGAAGGCGGCCATGAGCAGCACCGCGAGAACGGGCGAGGACCACTCACTGGCGACCGTCATCGCCCTCCCCCCTTCGGAGGAGGTCGGCGAGGGCACGCCGATCAGCACGGGACAGTCGCGTGATGAAGCGAGCCAAGGTGGCTCGCCGCTGGTCGCCGGTCCCGAGGAAGGCGTGCATCTGCTCGGCGGCGTGCTCGGCCCGCTCGCGGGTCACGGCATACCGATAGACCCGTTCCCCAGCTGCCCGCCGCCGCTCGACCTGGCCCTTTTCCATCAGGCGGCTCAAGATCGTGATCACCGTCGTCGCCGCGAGCTCGCCGGCGAGCTGTCCCTGGACCTCGGCGGCGGTCAGGGGTCGATCGGCTGCCCAGAGCGTGGTGAGAACCTCGCCCTCCAGCTCACCCCGGGCCCGCCGCATGGGCCCAGCCTAGAGTCTCTACATCTTGTAGAAGACATACTAGGGTCGGCACTCATGACCACGGCAGCCAGCGACCTCGGGAGGGCGGCGCCGGCGTTCGGCGGGCGCCGGATGCTCAACAAGGTCCCCGAGATCACCGCCTACTTCTGGATCATCAAGATCCTCTGCACGACGGTTGGAGAGAGCTTCGCTGACTACGTGAACGAGACCCGCGGCTACGGGCTGACGAAGACCACGCTCTTGTTCTCCGCCGCGCTGCTCGTCGCTCTGGCCGCGCAGTTCTCCCTCCGGCGCTACGTCGCGCCGGTGTATTGGGTGACCGTCGTGCTGATCAGCGTCGTGGGGACACTTCTGACCGACAATCTCACCGACGCCCACGACGTCCCGCTGTGGATCAGCACCACCGTCTTCACCGTCGCGCTCGTGGCCGTCTTCGGGGTCTGGTGGCTGCGTGAGCGGACGCTGTCGATCCACGCCATCGTCACGACCCCCCGCGAGGGCTTCTACTGGCTCACTGTGCTGGTCACCTTCGCACTCGGGACGGCCGCCGGCGACTGGACCCTCGATCTCACCGGCTGGGGCCCTGGGCCATCGGTGATCCTGCCCGCCGCTCTGATCGTCGCCGTGCTCATCGCGTGGCGGCTCGGTGCCGGGCCGGTGCTCTCGTTCTGGATCGCGTTCATCCTGACCCGCCCGCTCGGCGCCAACATCGGCGACTTCCTGAGCTCCGACCACCACGATGGTGGTCTCGGCCTCGGGACTGCCGGAACGAGCTTTGTGTTCCTCGCTGCGATCCTCGGCACCGTCGCCTACCTGACCATTCGGAGGCCAGACGTCATCGAGACGGCGCACGCTGCCGCGTGATCAGCATCTCCATTGTCGCCGGCCTCATGTGAGGTCCCGTGGCTCACTCGGCGACCCTATCGAGACGCGTTGGCCCCGATCTCAGGTGAGATGATGCCGGTGGCGCAAGAGACTGAAGGCCAACGAACGCCACAGGAGGATGTCCATGCCCGTCGCCATGGTCACTGGTGCAAGTCGCGGGATCGGGCAGGCGACTGCCGTTGCTCTCGCTCACGCTGGCTTCGACGTTGCCATCGCGGCTCGGACTGCGAGGGAGGGCGACGGACGAGATGACGGTGATTTTGCGAAAGGGACCCGGGCGATCGAGGGGAGCCTCGAACGCACGGCGGCACTCGTGGAGCAGGCCGGACGACGGGCGCTGCCGATCTCGTTCGACCTTGTCGACCGTGCTGCCGTGGAGCAGTCGGTGCGTACGGTCGAGGCGGAGTGGGGCGGTGTCGACGTGCTCGTGAACAATGCCGTGTATCACCACGGCAGCAACACGCTCCTCGGTGATCTGGTGGCGTCCGACATCGACGACAACATCACCGCCAACGCCATCCACCCGCTCTTGCTGGTGACCCTGGTCCTGCCTCACATGATCGAACGGGGCCATGGGTGCATCGTCAACGTCGTGTCGGGAGCCGGTGAACGTGACCCAGCCGCACCCGCGCTTGCGGGGGGCTGGGGCGTGCTCTATGGCATGAGCAAGGCGGCCTTGCGCCGAATCTCGGGCGTCGTCGCCGTTGAGGCGGGCGCACAGGGCGTCCGGTGCTTCAGCGTCGACCCCGGCTTCGTCAAGACCGCTGTGGTGGGTGCCCTACCTGGCTTCGACAAGCTGGACGGGTTCCCTGTTGACGTTCCGGCCGCGGTGATCGCCTGGCTGGCCACTTCGCCAGAGGCCGCGGCGCTGAATGGGCAGATGATCGCCGCCCAGACCTTCGCCCAGGAACACGGCATCCGTTGACGGAGGAGGTCCTTGGGCGGGTCGGTGGACCCGACAGTCAGGCTTGCGCCGACTGCGCCGCTGCCCATTCGGCCGCAGCCGCGGCTGCCTCCTCGATGGAGCTCGCCGCCGCCCCTCGCTGGCGCACGTCGAACGCGGCGGCGATCTCCTCCTCCGAGTAGTCCAGAGCTCGGAGGAACTGGCCGAAGGCATCGAAGTCGCGGGCCATCGCAGCCGCCATGCCGGGCGTGCTGTCCGCCGTGACCCACGTCTGCAGGTCGCCGTACGGGCTCATCCGTGCCTCGAGCCACGCTCGCTCCGACTCGTCGGCAACGGTCCAGATCAGGAGCATCTTCTCGCGCGGCTCGCCGAGATAGTGCCATCGTTGGATGCTGAGCCCTGGAGGTGCCTCGCCTTGCCAGAGGGAAGCAGCCAAGGCGCCGGGACGGACCGGCGAGGAAGGCGTGAAGAGCGAGGTGAGCAGCATGCCCGCAGGGTAGGCCCAGCGCGGGTGCATGGAGAGCGGCGCGGCACGACCTCGGGCAGATCCGACACAATGAGCAGATGACCGTCACCTTCCTGTGCGCCCGCGTCGCCGCGGTGGCCCTGCCGTGATCTCCGAAGACATCGAACGCGCCCTCCAGAGCGGGCGGCTCGTCGACATCACGACCACTGGCCGTAAGTCGGGCAAGCAGCATCGCATCGAGATTCCGTACTTCAACGTGGACGGGCGGTGCTTCATCATCGGCGATCCGAGGACCCACGACGAGGCGCGCACACTGCGACCCCGGGACTGGTACGCCAACCTCCTTGCCGAGCCGCGCTTCACGCTCCACCTGAAGGCGCAGTACAAGCTCGATCTCGGCGCCATGGTCGAGGAGGTCCTGAACTACGACGA
>JAEKLB010000111.1 GCA_019510095.1 Acidobacteriota bacterium
GACGGCGTCGGGGATGCCGCCCACGCCGTACTGGACGGTCGCGCCGGCCGGGACCAAACCAGCGGCGACCGCGGCGATGCCCGCTTCGATGACGCCGGGCGTGGCCGGCGGCTGCGGCGGGACCGGCACGCCGCCGCCGACCACCTTGACGATGTTCCCCTCGACCACCGGCGCGCCCACGTCGACGCCGCCTTCGACCACCTGCACGAGGACCTTGTCGGCAAGACGGGCGGCGGTGTCGGCGTAGCCGACGTTCTGGGTGAAGGCGAAGCCGCTGCCACGAGGCACCGCGTTGACGATGGCGAGGGACGGCTTGGCGTGGTGCAGGAACGCCGGGATCGACGCCAGCCGGATGGGCACGTACTCGACGGCGCCCCGGGCCACCGGCTCCCGGAGCGCCGATGCCGGGTGGTAGGTGAGCGCCGAGCGGGGCGGGAGCTCGTCGATCCAGGCGCGGTCGTCGACGGTCCAGCCGAGGAAGAGGGGCACGCCGGTCACCCCGAGATCCGCTGCCGCCCGCAGCGGGTCGAGTGTGGGCGTGCCAGGGCCGTCGGCGACGACGATGGGCCTCATCGGCGCTTCCATCGCCCGGGACCCTAGGTTCCCCGCCCGGTACCGTCGCTGCCATGGGAGACATCAGCAACGGCGACCGCGACGTCCTGCGCTCGGCGTGGACCGCCTACTGCGACGAGGTCAAGGCGAAGGGGCTGCGGGTCGTCGACGAGCTCGACGACGTCGACAACCCCCAGGAGCTCGCCGAGGCGCTCCGGTCGGTGGCGCGCATGTCGATGCTGTGCCTGCAGCACCGGATGGACTTCGACGATCCCGACTTCCCGATGTTCTTCCGCGCCCTCGACGACCGGTACAAGTACGGCGGGCCCGACACCTACATCACCTACATCAACGCGCCCGTGCGCGGCACCGGCACCTATCGCATCACCGGCCAGCACCACGGGCGGGATCTGCAGCTCGGTCGGTTCTGGGCCAAGGACCTCACGTACAACGACGACGGCAGCTTCGAGATCATCGCCAGCGCCACCGAGCACGAGGGCAACTGGCACCCGCTCGATCCCGCCTTCGGCGAAGAGCCGCGCGTCGTGCCCGACATGTACCCGATGGCGACCGGCGGGTTCGGCGGTCGCACCTACTACCACGATCCGGCCGATGACCGGCCGGCGAGCGAGTTCTTCATCGAGCGCATCGACCCCGATCGCCCCCGCCAGCCCGAGCCCCTCTCGCCGGCGCGCCTGGCTGCCCAGGTCGAGGACGCCACTGCCCTGTTCGAGAAGATGGCGGTCTGGTGGTTGCAGCGCTCGACCAACATCCGGGCCGAGAACCAGCCCAACGTGGTGGGCCCTCCCGGCAGCCAGCCGCCTGGCGTGCCCGGCTTCGTGCCCGCCGGCACCAACTTCCCGCTCAACTACGGCATCTGCTGCTGGGAGATCGGCCCCGACGAGGCGCTGGTGGTCGAGACCGAGCTGCCCGAGACCGAGTACTGGAGCTTTCAGCTGCACAACCCGTGGTGGGAATCGCCCGACAACCAGCACCGCCAGACCAGCGTGAGCTACGCCCACGCGCACCTCGACGGCGACGGCCGGTTCCGGTGCGTGCTCTCACATCGCGACCCCGGCGTGCCCAACTGGCTCGACACCGGCGGGAGCCGCCGGGGCTTCCTCTTCTACCGCTGGGTCCGCCCCGCCGGCGCCATGCCGACACCGGTTGCGACCCTCACCAGCGTCGCCGAGGTCCGCGACCACCTCCCGGCCGACCATCCCGTGGTCGACCAGGCCGCCCGCGACGCGCAACTCGCGCTTCGCCGCCGCTGGTACGCCGGCCGCTTCCAGCGCTGACCTCGACACACGCCGGGCCAGGTCTGCTGTAGTTGCCGGTCATGGCGACTGCTGGCCTCAAGGGCAACCACATCTACGACCACCTCGGCGTCCGTTCGACGCGCATCGACGACGAGTCGGCTGAGACGCACATGCCGATCAGCGACGACATCCGGACCTCCGGTGGCCTGCGGGCGGCTGCTCTCGGTCTTGCCTTCGAGCAGGGCGTCGCCACCTACATGTTCGACCGGGTCATGGCGGTTCCGTCCCAGATCTCGCTCCACGTCCGTGACCGGGGCGAGGGCGTGAAGGGGATCCGCTCGGAGACCCACATCATCCGATGGGGTCGCTCGCTGGTCACCAACGACGGTCAGATCCGCGACGCCGATGATCCGAGCCGGCTGCTCGCCTACGGGTCCATCACCTGGGCCGTCATCGGCGAGGCGCCCGACCGCTCAGGCGGCGGCGGCCACACCCCGCCGGCCTACGAGGAGGCGGGCGTCGACATCATGGAGTCGGCCAGCATCACTGCGTTGGCCGACGGCAGCGGCTGCCGGGTCGAGGGCATCACGCCCCAGACCACGGGCCCGGGCGGGATCCTCCACGCCGGGATGTTCCAACTCCTCTCGGAGGAGGCCGCCCTGGTCGCCGCCAAGACGGCCACGGGCGCCAGCAAGCTGATGGCTGTCGACTGCACCTACAACTTCCTGCAGCCGGGCAAGACCGGCCCCTTCATCGCCACTGCCGAGGTGATCTGCGTCGGTGACGAGGGCGTCGACACCAAGGTCACCGTGCGGGACGAGGGCAACAACGACCGCGTCCCCGCCGTCTCGTTCGTCCGGGTGCGCCCAATCAGCTGAACGTTTGCCGTTCTTTGGCGACTGGTGGGCCTCTGCGAGGCACCAGTCGCCAAAGAACGGAGTGAGGGCTACTTCCGGGTGAGGAAGTTCTCGAGGTTGTCGCGCATGATGCGCTGCTGGTCGTCGTCGGAGAACGACGAGAGCTGGGCGTCGACGTACTTCGACGGGTAGGCGAGGCCTTCGCCGTGGGGGAAGTCGGAGCCGAAGACGATGGGCTCGATGCCGATCTCGGCCACGACCCGCTGGACGTTCTCCTCCGGGTAGGGGGCGACCACGAAGTGCTCGCGGAAGATCTCGGACGGGCGACGGTCGAGGCGGCCGTTGTCGGCCCACTTGGCCTTGCGGCCCATGAGGAAGGCGTGGTCCATCTTGCGGATCGTGTAGGGAACCCACACGGTGCCGAGCTCGGACAGGCACACCTTGATGTTCGGGAACC
>JAEKLB010000107.1 GCA_019510095.1 Acidobacteriota bacterium
CCGGTGCTCGAGCCGCAGCGTGCGCATGTGGGCCTGGAGATCCTGCTGGGCGGCTTTGCTGGCGTCGAGCGCATCCTGGGTCCGGGAAACGGCGATGCCAGCGAGCAGCCGGGCGAGAACGACACCCTGGGGATCGTTCTGGTCGAGCACGGCGATCACCGGATGCGACCGCTGCCCGCCCTTCATGAACTCGGTCACCGCGATGTCGCGCACGGCGTGCCCGGTCTCGGCGAGGCGCGATCTGTAGGTGGCCAGGGCCGCAGCCTCGGCCGCCAGCCGGGCATCCACCTCCGACGCCGCCAGTTGGGCGGCCTCGAAGCGCGCCGTGAGCACATCGACCCGTTCGTTGTCGGCATCGATCGCCGCGGCGAGCGTGGCCGCCTCAGCTCGCTTGTCCCTGAGAGGATCGGCCCCTGCCCGGCTGACGGGCAGGGCGATGGGGCCCAGGGCGACCGACGCGAGGGCGAACGCGACAAAACCAAGAGTGCACCGGGGCCGCCGCATTCATTTCGACACTAATCCGTCATCGTTTCGTCATCGAAATCAGCGGATCCGTGGGGACCGGCCTCGGTTGGGTGACGCCTGGGTAGAAGCACGCCCACGATGGCGAGCACGACCCCCTTTGGGCGGCTCGAGGGCTTCGGCGACGATGCCCTCGGGGCGCTGACCATGGCCGCGGCCGAGGCTGCGCAGCTCGGTCACGAGCTGGTCGGCACCGAGCACATCCTCCTCGGGCTCCTGAGCGACGACACCCCCACGGCTCAGGTGCTCCGCAGCGCAGGCGTGTCGCTTGCTGCTGCCCGGCACAAGGTCGACGAAGCAGTCGGCACCACCGCGGGCGCCGGTCGCGGCCGCGGGGGCGCGGCGACCACCAAGCGCGCCACCCGCGCGGTCGAAGGCGCGGTGCGCATCTCCCATCACCGCCGGGCCGAAGCAGTGAGCGGCGGTGACCTCCTGCTGGCCGTGCTCAACGTCGAAGGACAGGCCGGTCAGGTGTTGCGGGGCCTCGGCGTCGATGTCGAGCGCCTCCGCAGTGTCGTCGACCAGGCGCCACCATCCCAGGTCGAGACCGCCGCGCGCGGCGTTGCCCAGACGACCGAACGGTGCTCCTGGTGCGGCGCTGCCCTCGAGGGTGGGCTGCGCCGCCGGGTCGTCGCCGCCGAGTCCGACGACGGCTCGCACGGCGACGCCGTTGTCTTCTCGTGCCGAGCATGCGGCGCGGTGCTCGGCGTGGGCCCAGCGTGAGCGCTCACCACCGCCGCCCGCTCATGTACAACTGGCCCGGATGAGTGAGGTGGGGTACCTCGGCGCGCTCGTGCTCGGCGCGCTCTTCGCGTGGGCTGGCACGGCCAAGCTCCTGCGCCGCGACCGGACCATCCGGAGCTTTCGCCAGTTGCGGCTCCCCGCGGCAGCACCGCTCGCCGTGGCCGTGCCGCTGCTCGAGCTGGGCCTGGCGGTCGGACTCGTCGTCACTCCCCGCCCAGCAGCGATCGTCTCGCTGGTCACGCTGGCGGCGTTCACCGCCGTGCTCGCCCGCACCCTCCGATCGGGCCTCAGCGCCGGCTGCGGCTGCTTCGGCTCGCCCAGCACCGGCCCGGTCTCGACCAGGACCCTGGTGCGCAACGCCTTCCTCGTCGTCGCCGCCGGCCTGGCCCTGGCGGGGCGCCCGGCGGTGCCTGGGCTCGCCGCCCTGGTGATCGCCAGCGCCGTCGTGGCCATCGCCGCCGTCGTGCTCGCCCTCCGGGTGCACGTCGTGGACTTGGGCGACAGCACCCGATCGACCTTCGACTCCTTCAACGTCCGGTCGACCCCGTACGTGGTTGCCGTCGACCGCGACGGCACCGTACGCGGGCGCGGCATCGCCAACTCGCTCGAGCAGGTCGAGGAACTGCTCGAGGAAGCGCTGGCCGCGCCGACCACGTGATGGGCTTCGACGAGCTCGTCGAGTCGCTCGGCCGGCGCTTCGCTGCCCGCACGACCCGCCGGTCGTTCATCGTCCGGGCCGGGCAGGTGGGTGTGCTCGTCGCCAGTGGTCCCGCGCTGGCCACGCTGCTGACCGGGCGGGCCGAGGCCCGGGTGTGTGGCCAATCGGGCGTGTCGCCCAAGTGCCCGACCTTCGACTGCGCCTATGAGGACAGCATGTGGGGCTGGTGTTGGTATGCCAGCCCCGGCTGCTGCACGCACGGCGGCCTGAAGAAGATCTGCGACTGCTGCACCACGGGCTGGCCCAACGTGCACGGCTATTGCCCAGGCGGCGCCAACGTGCGGTGCATCGTCGAGAGCTGCAACGCCGACCCTCGGGTGATGTACGTCCCGTTGCTACGGGCACCTGGTGCCACCGCCGCGTCGGTGACCTTCGCCCAAAGCCGCTTGGCCCCGCCCGACAGTGGCGGCACCCTCGTGCTCGGCGACGCCGACGACGTCATGCTTGCTGCCCTCGCCGGGGCAACAGCGGGCGCGCTCGGCGCGGCGTTCCTCCTCACCTCGAGGTCGTCACTCGATCAAGCAGTCCTGGCCGAGGTCCAGCGGCGCAAGCTCACGGCGGCCGTGGTGCTCGACTCCCTCCCAGCCACCTACGACGACCAGCTCACGCAACTCGGCCTCACCGTCGAGCGCACCGGTCACGGCGCCACGGCCGGCGACGCGTCCCTCGATGCCGCCCGCTGGCTGCAGGCGAGGACGGGGAGCGTCGACGCCGCGTGCATCGAGCCGACTGGTGTCTCGGGCAGCGCCGCCGCGGCGACGGCCGCCTTCGCCGGGGCGAGGAAGATCCCGATGCTGCTGGGTGTGCAGGCCGCCATCGACTTCGCGGCGGCGGGCGGCACCTATCTCGTCGGACCGGAGGCGGTCGCCCGGGCCGGCGAGGTCGCCAACCCCCAGCCGATCGACGGTCCCAGCCGGGAAGCGTTGGCCATGACACTGGCCACCCTGACCGCCACTCGCGCGGGCGCAGCCGATCTCACCGTGCACTTCGCGCCGGACGGCAGCCACGACATCTCCCTCGGTCTCGCCGGTGCCGGGGGGATGCTCCAGTACCACCCCCTCGGTCAGCTCGGCCCGGTGCTCTACGGCTTCGTCAACGCCCATCTGCACACCATCGGGCGGGCGGTGGTCGGTGGCACCGCCGATTCGCTGGGCAACAAGGGCATCCATGACCTGCAGTCGGCCCTCAACCAGTTCGACACCCACCGCCTGCAAGGTCACTCGGGGCAGGGCCTGCCCGTGCGCTCCCAGCCCCGGGGCGAGCGCCCCATCGGCAAGGCCCGCCTCGACGGTCCCCTGCCGCCGGCCGAGAACGCCTACTGGGCAAGCCGAGCCAACCCGCATGCTCGCCGGTGACCTCGTCGCCGGTCGCCATCGCCATGGTCCTCGCCGCCACGGCGGGGTTCCGTTCGCTGTGGTCGCCGTGAGGACTGTCGGTCGCTGAGACCCTGAGCCCCTCCGTGCGGGGGGCCATGCGCATCCAGGTGCTCACGCTGCTCGCCCTGACCGGGGCGACAGCCGGCGCGCTCGTCGGCGCGCTGGTCGGGCTGGTGTGGCAGCTCCTGCCCTTCCCGAAGGCCACCACCACGCTCGCTCTGGCTGTCGTCGCGGCCGTTGCGGTTGCCGAGGTCATCGGCCGGTGGCGCCCGCTCGCGGTCAGGCGCCAGGTGCCGCAGCTCTGGGGCCGCATCTTCGGCCCCCGCACCGTGGCCGTGCTCTACGGCACCCGACTTGGTGTCGGCCCGGCGACCATCCTGCCGACCTGGTTGTGGTGGGGAGCCATCGTCCTCGGCGCTGCCTGCGGGCCCTGGACCGGCGCGGCCGCCGGCGCCGTCTTCGCCGTCACCCGCACGATCGTCACCCATGGCGCGGTCGCCGGCGCCGGCACCGGTGAGGCGATGAGCCAGCGCATCAGCCGGTTACGGGCCGCCGAGCGCCCGGTGACCATCGTGGTCGTGGCCGCGGTGCTGGCACTCGCCGTCATCGGGCACCGCAGCGATCGCGGCAGCGCCGGTGCAAGCTCGTGCCTGACCGGCGGCAGGATCACCTCGACCGCACCGACCACCCCGGAGGCCCTGGCCGTGGACGACCTGCTGCTGGACGACACGCTCCCGGGCTTCCGCCGCGACGACGCCGCCGTCGGCGCCGGCCTCATGGATCTCGAGGGAGCGGCCGCCGCCGAGAGCGACAGCGATGCGGAGCGGGCGCTGCTCGAGACCCGCGGCTTCGTTCGTGGCGCGAGCCGGGCCTGGTGCACGCCTGACGACGACATCGTCTATCTGGCCGCCTACGACTTCGCCACCGCGCGCGGCGCGGCCGCCTACCTGACCGACGGGCTCGAGCGTCTGGACGCGCGCGGCGCCGCCCGCTTCCCCGTGCCGCAGGTGGCCGACGCCAAGGGCCTCACCTCGGTCGACGGCACGGGTGACGAAGCCTTCACTGCCCACGCGGTGGTGTTCACCCGCGACATGCGTTGGTTCCTGGTGCTCGTCGGCTCACCGAGCGCCAGTCGCACCACCGCCGAGGCGATCGAGGTCGCTACCGCCCTCGACCGCCACCTCCACCAGCCGCCTCGTTAGAAGGTGTTGGGGTAGAACTCGCCCTCGCCGAGCATGCCCAGATCGGACCGGAAGTCGGAGTCGAACGGCCACTCGTCCTCCTCACCCTCCACCGGGCCCTGGACGAACCGGCCGAACTCACCACCGATGCGGTCGTTGCCGACCAATGAATAGGCCTGGCGCTTGTAGGTCCAGTTCTGCGGCTGCAGCCGGTGGCACTCGTTGAAGTGGGCGATGGCGAGCGCTCGCTGGCCGGCGCGCCAGAGATGGTTGGCCAGCTCGAAGTGCGCAGCGCCTTCCGACGTCGCCAGGGGGCGGGGCTGCGAGCGAGCCACCACCTCGGCTGGGCTGAGCGCGAAGGCGCTGGCGGCGCCCTTCTCGACCCAGTCGCGGATGGCGTCGGGATACGACTCGCGGTCCTGGCCGGTGGTGACCACGGCCATCTGCCGCAGCGCCCCCTCGCGTGGCTGCGGCGCCCGCGGTGCCCGGCCCATCCTCGGCAGCGACTGGCGCAGGTTCTCCGGCGCCAGCTGAGAGCCGCCGGGCCAGCCCGGCTCGGGCGGTCGCACGATCATCCCTTGCTCGTCGATCCACACCACGTTGGGGATGTTGACCACGCCGAACAGCGCGTCCATCTGATGGGTCGGATCGAGGAGCGACGGGTGCTCCGGGCGCGCCGCATCGATGTAGGGACGCGACGCATCCGGACCGCTCAGCTCGAGTGAGACGGTGACGACCTCGAGACCCATGGGATGGAGCTCCGTGCGCAGCGCCTGCCACCCGGGCAGGTCAAAGGCGCAACCTCAATAGGGCGCCCAAGAGACCACGACGACCTTCTGGCCCCGAAGCGACGACAACCGAAAGGACGTTCCGTCGAGGTCGTCGAGCACCAACTCCGGCGCCTGGGCGCTCACCAGCGCGCGGTCGCCCAGCGAGGCCGGGCCCACGGACCACAGCCCGGCAGTGTCGTCGTGCACGATCGCCATGCGCAGCCGCTCGGCGGTGGTGGCCAGGTCGAACCCCGCCGACCGGTCGAGCGGCACGCACACCTCGGCCTTGCAAGCGCCCTCCGGCTTGATCTCCCAGCCGGTACCAGCCGCGAAGTCCTCCGCGGTCACGGTCAAGGAGTCGACGATCACGATGGGACGGTACTCCCGCGGGTCGTCGCCCGCCCTGACCAATAGGGTGCCGGCGTGCGGCCGCCCTCCGTCGATGCCCTGGCCCGGTCGCTGGCCGACATCGACCTCCCGCACCCACTCCTCGTCGACGCGGCGCGCGCAGCGATCGCCGCTGGTGACCCGGGCACCGCCCGATCGCGTGCCGAGTCGACTCGGCGCGCTCTGCTCGGCCCCGTCGTCAACGCCACCGGCATCCTCCTGCACACCAACCTCGGCCGGGCACCATGGCCGGTGCGCGACGAGGGCGGCTATCGCAACCTCGAGCTCGACCTGGCGACCGGCGAGCGCGGCAGCCGCGACACCCACGCCGCCGGGCTCCTCGCCCGGTTGTGCGGTGCCGACGACGCGCTGGTGGTGAACAACGGCGCGGCGGCGGTGCTCCTCGTGCTGCGCACGCTGGCTGCCGGGCTATCAGTCGTCGTCTCCCGGGGCGAGCTGGTGGAGATCGGCGGCGGGTTCCGGATCCCGGAGATCCTGGCCGAATCAGGTGCGCATCTCGTCGAGGTGGGCACCACCAACCGGACCCGCCTCGCGGACTACGAGGCAGCGATCGCATCAGCTGACCCTCCCGTCGGCCTCGTCCTCAAGGTCCATCCCTCGAACTACCGCATCACCGGCTTCACCAGCTCGGTGCCGGTGTCGCAGCTCGTGGGCTTGGGCGTACCGGTGGTCGTCGACGTCGGATCGGGGCTGCTCGACGCGACCTGCCCGTGGCTACGCGGTGGACCGCCCGAGTGGCTCCGCGACGAGCCGGCCTGCCGGCAGACGCTCGCCGCCGGCGCCGCGCTCATCACCTTCTCCGGCGACAAGCTCCTCGGCGGACCGCAAGCCGGTGTCGTGGCCGGTTCGGCAGCGATGGTCGCTCGGTGCCGGCGACAGCCACTGGCCCGTGCCGTGCGGCCCGGCGGTCACGTCCTGGGCGCCGTCCAGCAGCTGGCCCTCGCCTACCTGCGCAACGACGGTGACGCCATTCCCTTGTGGCGCATGGCGTCCGTGCCGGTCGAGGTGCTGCGCCAGCGGGCGCAGGCGATCGTGGCGTCGGTGGGAGACCCGGCGATCGTGGTCGACACCGACGCCACCATGGGCGGCGGCTCGGCGCCCGGCACCGTGGTGCCGTCGGTTGGCGTCGCCGTGCCCGGGTCGGTGGCCGCGGAGCTGCGCAGCGCGCCGACACCGGTGCTGGCTCGGGTGGTCGACGACCACACGGTGGCCGACCTGCGGACCGTCGATCCATCGCACGACGACCTGCTGGCCGCTGCCTTGAAGGCGGCGGTGCTCCAGTGATCAGGCCCGAGCCGACCTGACCCGACCGCTCCCGGACTCGATCCGCCCGACAGCGGCGGGGCGGTGACCGGCAGCCTCGAGGGCCCGCAGCGCGCCGTCGAGCTCGTCGGGCGACACGCCGAACAGCAACCCGCCCGAGGTCTGGGGATCGGCCAGCAAGTTGCGCGTGAGGTCGTCGTCGAAGCCGTCGATGGCGTCGCCGACCCACGCCAGATTGCGCCCAGTACCGCCGGGAACGGCGCCGGCTTCGCACAACTCACGGGTGCCAGCGAGCAGCGGCACCGCGCCGGGGTCGAGAACCGCGTCGGTGCCCGAGCTGCGCACGGCGCGCGTGAGATGACCGAGGAGGCCGAACCCGGTGATGTCGGTCGCGCCGGTGGCGCCGGCTTCGAGCGCGACCCGGCTGGCATCGGCGTTGAGCGTCGTCATGGCGTCGATGGCGTCGGCGAGCTGCGCCTCGGATGCCATGCCGCGCTTGGCGGCGGTGGTGATGATGCCGACGCCGAGCGGCTTGCTCAGCACCAGGGTGTCACCGGCCCGGAAACCGCTGTTGGTGAGCAGCCGAGTCGGGTCGACGGTGCCCAGCACTGCCATGCCATACTTCGGTTCCGGGTCCTCGATGGAGTGGCCACCGGCGACCACGAACCCGGCGGCCGCCGCCGCGTCGGCACCACCGGCCAGCACCTCGCGCAGGAGGTCGACGCCGAGGGCCTCGGTGTTCCACGCCACCAGGTTCAGCGCCAGCAGCGGGGTGCCGCCCATGGCGTAGACATCCGAGACCGCGTTGGTGGCGGCGATCCGGCCCCATGCCCGGGCATCGTCGACGATGGGCGTGAAGAAGTCGGTGGTCAGCACCAGGCCGGTGTCACCGAAGCGCCAGACGGCAGCGTCGTCGCCGGTGTCGGGGCCGACCAGCAGGTCGGGATGGGTGGGAGCGAACCCGGCCAACGCCTCGGCCAGGATCGTCGGCGCCAGCTTGCAGCCGCAGCCGGCGCCGTGGCTGTACTCGGTCAACCGCACGGGCAAGGTCTGCGCCACGCTCGACTCCTCATGATCACGATTGGCGGAGGTGGACAGGAATCGAACCCGCCGGAGGGGTTGACCCCCTCCCACCCGCTTTGAAGGCGGGGGCTGCCACCAGATCAGCGGACACCTCCGCGACCGACACTACGGGTCGTCCCGCCCGGCTCGCGCCGGAGGCAGCGGCGTCAGCGTTGCAGCCGGGATCGCAGCTCGACGTAGACCTCGGTGCCGACGATTGCCTCCAGCTCCTCGGCGAGCGACTCGATCACCGGCCGGTCGCCGACATAGGCACGATCGCCCTCGGTGCAGCACCAGGCCATGGTCTCGCCTTCGTCGCCCCAGTCGTCCCGGCTCCATCGGCGCATCGTCGCCACCTCGGCCTCGCCCTCGCCGGCCACCCAGTCGACCCTGATGGGCAGTTGCCAGCACACCGACGGCTTCCAGCCGATCGGCGACTCGCCGGCGTCAATGGCCGAGAGGTGCAACGCGCAACCGGCGCCACCCGCGAAGCCAGGCCGGTTGAGGAAGATGCAGGCGCCGTCGACGACGCGGGTGCACGTGCGCTCGTCATCGCCGAACACGCCGCCGGCAGCGGCCTCGACGTGGTGTTGGAAGCGGGCGGGATCGAGGCTGGCGCCCAGGGCGCTGATGAGTCGCGACTCGTCGATGCCGTCGAGCTGGGCGCCGACCGAGCAACACCCTTGGCCCAGGTGCTCGGCCGGCTCGTCGAGGATGCCGAGGCAACCCCGGCCCCAGATGCAGCTCCAGTTGGACAGCAGGAACGAGCGGTCGAAGCGCCAGGTGGTGTCGCCGTCGACGATCTCCTCCATCGCCGGCGCCACGGGTCAGACCTTGCGCCGCTTGAAGCCCCGGCCGCCCTTGGCCGACTCGAGCCGACCTTGCCGCTTCTCGGCGTGCCCCTCGGGTGCGTTGCCGGCCTTGTTGGCCTTCTTCTTGGCCTCGAGGATCTCCGCGAAGCGGCGGCGGGTCTCGTCTTCGGGCGGCTGGCCTTCCATGCCACCAGTATCCCCCAAGGAAGGGCGGTGCCGATCGGGGCGCGAGAGTGCGGGAGGTGACTGCTCCCGAATGGCTGGACGAGCTGCAGGTCGAACCGGGTCCGCCGTGGCATGCCATGGGCACGCGGTCACTCGACCTGACGGCATGGTTGATCGGCGACGACGACCGGGACGCCCAGCTCGCCTACAAGCGGCGCCTGCTGGCCGAGCGACATGACGTGGTGTCGGCAGCACGTCGGGGATGCGAGGCGGCGGCGGCCGAGGCGGCGGCTCTAATGGGTGCGCCCGATCTCGAAGGGGCGGCGTTGCTCGTGCAGGAGGACCTGTGCGTCCTCGTCCGCCGGGAGCCGGGCTGGTGCCTCGACGCCGGCGTCGTCTGCTTCCCGTCGATGTGGTCGCTCCGAGCCAAGCTGGGCCGGCCCATGGCGGAGATCCACGGGCCCGTGCCTGCGTATGCGGAGGAGCTGGGAGCGCAGGTCGATCGCTTCCTCGATCGGCTCGACCGACCGGTGTGGCGGCGCAACTGGTTCATCCACGGGTCATCGGAGCTGCACCAGCCCGAGCCACCGCCGCTGTCCGCTGGCACCTGTGCACCCGAGGACCTGTGGCTCCGGTCGGAGCGGCAAGCGCTGCGCCGGCTGCCCTCGACCGGCGCCCTGCTGTTCACGATCCGCACCCAACAGGCGCCGCTCGTCGTGGTCCCCGATGACCTCGTGCGGCGGCTGGCGGCCGCGGTGAGGGCGTGGCCGCCGGAGCTGGTCGCCTATCGCAGCGCGGCGACATGGCGGGACGTGTTCCTGGAGCGCTACGACCCTTGACCGGCGGCGAGGATTTCGTCGAAGAAGGCGAGCGCGCGCAGGTGGTAGGCACGCGCGACCCGGTGGAGGCTGATGTTGTGGCCCGACCCGACCTGCCAGTGGGGCACCACCCGTGGCGCACTGGTGAACAGCGCGCTGGCGCGCGCCAGGATCTCCGGGCTGGCCACCGACGAACGCTCGAACTCGGCGATGGTGTACTGCACCGGGATCGTCACCCGGGGCGCAAGGGTCGCCATGTCGATGCCGCAGTCAACCGCGTCGATGATCTCGGCGGCCGGGACTGGCCGTGACATCTCGGCATCGGCTTGGAGCACGGCCGGGTCGAAGGTGCCGTCGGGCCCGTAGAACAGGTTGCGATGTCCCTCGACCGTCGACATCGGCAGGAAGTCAGCTCGCGCGAGCGCGTCACGGTCGAATGCTCCCTCGCGGAACTGGAAGGGAAGGCCGCAGATCTCCATCCCCAGCAGGTCTGCGCCGCGCTCGGATGCCGCCATGTGGACGGCAAGGATTGCGCCCATCGAGTGGCCGACGAGGAAGACACCGGCACCGATCGGCCCCGTCTCGCGCACCCGGTCGATCAGGTCGAACAGAACAGGAACCTGCGTCGCGATCCGCACGTCGTCGCCGACGAGTCCGTGCGACGCGCCGTACCCCGGGCGGTCGGGGGCAACGACGCGGTAGCCGAGCGATGTCCCCAGCTCCATCAGGGAGGCTGAGGGGTCGAGCGGGTGATCCCAGTAGGATCGCGATGATGGTGGCCCGGACCGGCGAGGACGGCACCGCCTCGAGCCCCGACAGGCGCAACCGACCGATCTGATGCTCCACCGGCGAGGTCATGGCCGTTCATCAAAGCCGCTCGCAGCGCGGCTCGCACGCCTGTGGTGCGCGGGCCGGGAGGCCCTCAGGCCCTCGCCATCGACCCGTCGGGGAACTTCGTCGAGCTGTTCCAGCCGGCGGCCACGTCGTGAGCGCGAATGCTCGACCACCCTATTTTCGAGACGGGCTCCGACGTTGGCGAGGGCTGTAGGGCGCGGTGAGGTAGCCGACCGTGCCGTTGATGAGGTCGTTGATGAACTCGGCATCGCTGACGACGGGAGCCACGCCGTCGGCCAGTGACCGCTGTCTGGTGGCGAGGGCGGTGAGGAACAGATCGACCACCACTGTGGCCCGGGTCCGTCGTATCGGCCCCGGTAGATCGCCAAGCGCGTCGCGGAGGGCTCGATCGGCGAGCTGACCGCTGAGCCCGATCTCGTCGGGCAGCGCCGCGAACGCTCGGGTCATCTGCCCGGGGTGGGCGGTGAGCTCGGCGAGGAACTGGATGTAGTGGCCGCCCAGCGGCGCGAGCTCGACGAGGGGACGGATCATGGCGTCGACGATGATCCTGATGTGCTCCGCCCGTGGCGCCGACCGCAACCCGTCGAGGAGCTCGAGCCGGCGCTGGTTCAGGGGTGGCAGGCGGTATTCGATGATCGCCTCGAGCAGCCCTTGCTTGGAGCCGAAGTGGTACTGCACGGCCGCCGGGTTGCGATGGCCGGCCGCGACGGTGATCTGCCGAAGTGAGACGGCGTCGATGCCGTAGGTCGCGAAGAGCCGCTCGGCCATCTCCAGGAGATCGACCCGAGTTCGCTCGCGGACTGGCAGCGGTGTTGACAGGGCCTCTCCCATCTGTTGTTGTTTCTAACAGCTGTCAGAAACAGTAGTGGGATGCGCCATCGCTGATGGCGCATCCCGCGGAGAACAGCCGACAGGAGAAGCCATGACTGCGGTCGCAAGCGAAGGACAGAACGTTGACCTGGCGTGGGACCTGCAGCCCATCGCCGGCAAGGTAGGGGTCGCCGTTCGCGGCATCGACCTCCACGGTCAGGTCGATCAACCGCACGTCGATGCCATCCGCCGCCTGCTGGCCGACTACGGCGTGGTGGTCTTCCCGGAGCAACACCTCGGGCGTGACGACCACGTGCGGTTCGCCGAGATGCTCGGTGAGATCAAGCTTCCCCCGAAGTACATGCCGAACCTCGGGGCGGAGGGCCACGAGGCGATCGCCGTCATCTCCACCGAGAACTCCGTCGCCTACACCACGGATCGATGGCACGCCGACGTCACCTGGCTGTCGAATCCACCGAAGTACTCGATCCTGCATATGGAGCAGATCCCGCCCGTGGGAGGCGACACCATGTGGGCCAGTCAGCTCGAGGCCTACGACTGGCTGTCCGAGCCGATGAAGCAGCTGCTCGAAGGGCTGACGGCTGAGCACGCCCTGCTGCTCAAGGCTGAGATGACCGCGCAGCACCCAGTGGTGATCGTGCATCCGATCACCAGGCGCAAGGCCCTGTTCGTGAACTCGGCCTTCACCCAGCGCATCCTCGAGCTGACGCCACTCGAGAGCCGGGCGATCCTCGACCTCCTCTACCAGCACAGCGTGCGGCCCGAGATGGTGTGCCGCTGGCGGTGGTCCGAGGGCGATCTGGCCGTCTGGGACAACCACTTCGTGCAGCACTACGCCATCGGCGACTACCACCCTGCGCCGCGGACGATCCACCGCATCGAGATCGTCGGCGAGCGACCTGTCCCCGCCTCATCCTGAACCAGCCACTCAGGTGGTGCGGACGATGTCGACCGAGATCTCCACGGCCGGAACGGTCCCTCTGTTCTCGAGCCAGTGACGGGTGTTCCTGTCCTCGGCCCAACCCACGCCCGGCCCATAGTCGGTGGCGACCCCGTCGCGGTGGTCGGTGATGGTTCCTCCCAGCACGTAGACGATCCCCGGTCGGTCCTTGTGGTCGTGCATCGGACCGAACACGGCCCCGGCCTCGAACGTGAACATGCGCATTCGGAGCTGCAGACCCGCCATGCCTTCGAGCTCCGCCCCAAGGTCAACTGAGGCGAGCAGCTCCTGCTGCACGCCTCTGTTCTCGGGAACCGCCCCGTCACTGCTCATGATCCAGCCTCCCGCTCCGACGCTTGGGACCCAACGTCCTGACGCTGTGCGGGCGAAACGAGCTCGCGGGCACCACGCCAGTCTCTCGCAACTGCTTCCCACATGATCGATGAGCGGAGCACATCGGCAGGAGTGAACCGAGCTGACCGGTCAGCGCCCGACCAGGGTCGTTCGGTACCCTCTCGCCGAGCACGACTCGGCGGTCGCCGAGAGGGGGGCCGCCATGACGAACTTCGATGCCGATGTCGGCGTCGTCGGCGCGGGCCTGGCCGGCATCTACGCCGTGCACCGCTTCACCAACCAAGGCCTCTCGGTGGTCGGGCTCGAGGCCGCGGGTTGGGTGGGTGGCGTGTGGTACCACAACCGCTACCCGGGCGCGCGCGTCGACCTCGACAGCATCGACTACTGCTACTACTTCTCGCCCGAGATCTGGCAGAAGTGGCGATGGACCGAGCGCTACGCATCGCAGCCCGAGTTGCTCGAGTACCTCAACTTCGTGGCCGACCACCACGACGTGAAGCGCCACTTCCACTTCAACAGCCGAGTCACCGGCGCGCAGTGGGACAGCAGCGAGGCGCGCTACCTCGTCAGCACCGATGCGGGCATCCAGGTCCGGTGCCGGTTCCTCGTCATGACGACCGGCCAGCTCTCCGAGCCCCGGGTCGCGAGCTTCCCGGGCCTCGACCGGTTCCAGGGCCAAGTGGTCCGCACGAGCCGCTGGCCCGAGCAGGAGGTCCCGCTCGACGACCGGCGGATCGGCATCATCGGCACCGGTTCGACCGCCGTGCAGGCCATTCCCATCCTCGCCGAGCATGCCGAGCACCTCTACGTGTTCCAGCGGAGCGCCCGGTACGCGGTGCCGGCCCGCAACCGCGCCATCAGCGCCCACTCCCAACAGCAGATCGCCGACCGTGTGCGCGAGGAGCGCGAGGAGCTGTTCACCAAGTACGCGGGCGGGCTTCGGTCGGTCCGTCCGCAGCGGACCGCCGCCGACTGCTCGCCAGACGAACAGGTCCGCATGATGGAGCGGCAGTGGGAGCTCGGCGGTCAGCGCATGATCGGCATCTTCGCCGACCAGGGCATCAACAGGGACGCCAACGACATCGTCGCCGAGTTCGTCCGGAACAAGATCCGGGCCATGGTCCAAGATCCGGAACTGGCCGAGCGGCTGTGCCCGACGTATCCCATCGGGACCCGCCGGTTGGCCCTCGACACCGGCTACTACGACACCTTCAACCGGCCGAACGTGAGCCTGATCGACATCAAGAGCGACCCGATCGTGGAGATCACCGAGACCGGCATCCGCACCGGTGCGGCGCACTACGAGCTCGACCTCATCGTGCTCGCCATCGGGTTCCAGGCGTTCACGGGCGCGCTCGACGCCGCCAACATTCGCAACGAGCAGGGCGCCATGCCCTCCGACGGCTGGAAGCTGGGCCCCCGCACCCTGCTGGGCCTCATGACCACCGGGTTCCCGAACCTCTTCACCCCGACGGCGCCCGGGACCCCCTCGGTGCTGGCCAACCTGTTCATCCAGAACGAGTTCGAGATCGACTGGATCGGCGACTGCATCGCGCACCTCGACGCCCACGGTCTCGCCACCATCGAACCCACCGTCGAAGCGCAGGATGACTGGACCGAGCAGGTGGCGGAGGTCTCGAGCCGGCTGCTCCGGCGCCAGGAGAACGACTACATGGTGCACGTGAACGCGGACGGGTCACGGATCTTCATGCCGTACGTCGGTGGGTTCGACAAGTACGTGGCCACAGCACGAGGCATCGCCGCCCGCGGGTACGGCGGATTCGTCCTCCGGGATGGCGCCGGCCGGCCGGGCGCGAGCGATCCCACGATCGGCGCGCCCGGCGACCAACATCCTGAACGAGCGGTCATCCTCGCCGAGTGATCGAGCGAGACCTTGATCGCGGTGAGCGATCTACCTACGGTGCAAATGGAGGGGAACGAATGGGAGTGCTCGACGGCAAAGCCGTGATCGTGACGGGCAGCGGGCGAGGCCTCGGGCGGGCCTACGTCAAGCTGGCCGCCGCGGAAGGTGCGGAGGTCGTGGTCAACGACTGCGACGGTGACGTTGCGCAGGCGGTGGGGGCCGAGATCGTCGCCGCGGGTGGCAGGGCGGTGGTGTCCGAACACGACGTCAGCGACCCCGCCGCCGCCAACGCGCTGATCGATCTCTGCATGGCGTCGTACGGGCGCATCGACGGCCTCGTCAACAACGCCGGCCGGCTCGACTGGCACCCGGCGTGGGAGATCACCGAGGAGAAGATCGCCGACGTCGTCGGCACCAACGTGCTGGGCGTGCTGTACACCGGCGTGGCGGCCATGCGAGCCATGCGGCCCCAGCACTCGGGTGTGATCGTGAACATCATCTCGGGCGCCCACCTCGGGTATCCGGACATGGCCGTCTACAGCGCCAGCAAGGGCGCTGTCGCGTCGGTGACCTATACCTGGGCGCTGGACCTGGCGGCCGACGGTGTGCGGGTCAATGGGTTCTCGCCGCTCGGGCGCACGCGGATGGGGCCGATGGGCATCTCCGGCATCGATACCGGCGAGCTCAGCGGTGGCCCCGAGCCCGAGCTGGTCGCGCCGGCCGTCGTCTACCTGTTGAGCGACGCGGCCGCCGGGCTCAGCGGGCAGATCCTGCGCTTCGAGGGCGACCGCCTCGGCGTGCTCGTCCATCCCCACTTCGTCGACGTCGCCGAACGCGAGAAGTGGGACGTCGGCGCCATCGCCGAGGCCGTCGACGACGGCCTGCGGGACAAGATCGGCACGGTCGGCCTGGCTCCAGTCGACCTGCGCTACGTGACCGGTTCACCCGAGGCAGTCGGAGGCAGCTGAACATGGACAGGCCGTTGCGGTTCGGGCTCTTCCTCGCCCCGTTCCATCATCCCGAGCAGAACCCGACGCGCTCATTGCGCCGCGACCTCGAGCTGCTGGTGCGGGCCGACGAGCTCGGCTACACCGAGGCGTGGATCGGCGAGCACTACTCCACCGGCCACGAGATCATCGCCGGCGGCGACCTCTTCGTGGCGGCGGCGGCCGAGCGCACCCACCGCCTCAAGCTCGGCACCGGGGTCATCTCGCTGCCCTTCCACCACCCGTTCGTGGTGGCCAACCGCGCCGTGCAGCTCGACCACATGACGATGGGTCGGTTCATGCTCGGCGTAGGCCCGGGTTCGCTTCCCACCGACTCGCGGATGATGGGGCTCGACCACCTGCAGCAGCGGGAGATGATGGTCGAGTCGTTCGAGGCGATCATGGCCCTGCTCACCAGCGACGAGCCGGTGACGCGGAAGACCAGCTGGTTCACCCTCGACGACGCCGAGCTCCAGCTCCGGCCCTACTCGTGGCCGCTGTTCGAGACGGCGGTCGCCGCCGTCGAGTCGCCGGTGGGCCCCCAGCTCGCCGGCCGCCACGGCGCGGCCCTGCTCTCGCTGGCGGCATCCTCCGGCCCCGGTTTCCTGGCGATGCCCCGCATGTGGAGTGCGCTCGAGGAGACGGCCGCGCAGCAGGGCCTGGCGGTGCCCGACCGTGCCCGCTGGCGGGTGTGCGGGATGATGCACGTCGCCGAGACCCGGGCCCAGGCGTTGGCCGACGTGCGCCACGGCCTCCGCCAGTACGTCGACTACAACACCCGCGTCAGCGGCAAGGTCGTCGGCGACCCGCTGGCCGACGGCACCGCGCCAGGTGCCGAGGCATCGATCGAGCAGCTGGCCGAAGGCATCCTCGAGCGGCGCAGCGCGTGCATCGGCTCGCCCGAGGACGCCGTCGAGTTCATCCAGCGGCTGGTCGACAACTCGGAGGGCGGGTTCGGCACCTTCCTGCTCATGCTGAACGACTGGGCCAATCCCGAGGCGACCATCCGCTCGCTCGACCTCATCGCCAGAGAGGTGTTCCCGATCTTCGACGGGTCGTCGGCCAAGCCGTTCGCGGCACAGGAGAAGGCCGCTGCCCAGCGCGGCGAGGGCGCCCACCTCAGCCGGCTGGCCGTGCAGCAGGCGACCGAGCGCTACGAGCGGGACACGTCGCCAGCGGCGCACCCGAAGCCATGAGGGCCGACGTCCGCAGCGACGTCGCCGCCCGCCTCGACCCAGAGATCGCCGGCGTCCTCGCCGGCTTTCCCCCCGTCACCTACGCCGCGGAGACCCTTGCCCAACGGCGAGCGGTCGGGCCGGTGCCGGTGCCGCTCTCGGACCGCGTCGAGCGCCGCGACATCGCCGTGCCCGGCCCCGAGGGCGCGCCCGACGTCGTCCTGCGCTTCCACCGCCCGGTGGGCGCCGAAGGCCCGCTCCCGTGCATCTACTGGATGCACGGCGGCGGCTACGTGGTGGGCAGCTACGCGGGCGAGGACGCCCGGTTCGACCGGTGGTGCGAGCGCCTGACCTGTGCCGGCGTATCGGTCGAGTACCGGCTGGCCCCGGAGCATCCCTTCCCGGCGCCGCTGGAGGACTGCTACGCCGGCCTGCGCTGGCTCGCCGCCCACGCCGCGGAGCTCGGTATCGACAGCGCACGACTGGGCATCGGCGGTTCCAGCGCTGGCGGCGGGCTGGCCGCCGGTCTCGCCCTGCTGGCGCGCGACCGCGGCGAGATCGCGCCCGCGTTCCAGGTGTTGAACTGCCCGATGCTCGACGACCGCCAGGCGACGATGTCCAGTCAGTGGGAAGCACCGGTGTGGAGCCCTGCGTCGAACCGCTTCGGCTGGTCGTCGTACCTCGGCCGGCTCGACGGCACCGATGCCATTCCCGCCTACGCCGCTCCGGCACGGGCCACCGACCTCAGCGGCCTCCCCCCAGCGCTCGTCGCCGTCGGCACGGTCGACGGCTTCTTCGACGAGGACGTCACCTACGCCGAACGCCTGCACCACGCGGGCGTCGAGGTCGACCTCCACGTGTATCCGGGAGGGCCACACGGCTTCGAGGCCGTTGCCCCCACCTCCGCCCTGGCCGCTCGGTCCAAGCGCGAGACCGAGGAGTGGCTGGCCCGCCGGCTCGGCCGCACCTGACGAGACACCGCTCACCGCGTACGCACGCTCCCGCCCGTCCGATGTGCCGAGTGCCAGGTGCTGCACGCTCAGGTCCGGCGAACGGCGATCTGTTATAGAAGTTTCGAGCGATCGGTGGGGGTGCAGCGTGCTGGTGGAGCGTGAGGAGCTGGACGAGGGGGTGACTCTTCTCCGGCTGAACCGGCCGGAGCGCTTGAACGCCATCACGCCGCCGCTGATGGCGGCGTTGCAGGACCGTCTGCATGAGGTGCGCGCCGACCGGGGGTGTCGCGTGGTGGTGTTGACCGGCGCCGGTCGGGGTTTCTGCGCCGGCGCCGACCTGAAGGGCGGCGACCCCGACGAGCCCGACCCCTTCGAGGTCCGGCCCGGGCCGGTCGGCACGTTCCAGCTCCAGGAGCTCTTCTCCGAGTCGATCCTGGCCCTCCGGCGGATGGGCAAGCCTGTGATCGCGGCAGTGAACGGCCCCGCGGTCGGAGGCGGCTTGACGTTCGTGCTGGGGAGCGACATCAGAATCGCCGCCGAATCGGCGCGGTTCTCCGCAGCGTTCGTGCGGATCGGGCTGACCGGTTCGGACATGGGGACCAGCTGGCTCTTGAACCGGGTGGTGGGCGCCGGGCAGGCGCACGAGTTGATGTTGACGGGCCGGATCATCGACGCCCAGGAGGCGTTACGGATCGGCCTGGTGGTCGAGGTCGTGCCCGACAGCGAGCTGCTCGATGCCGCCCGGGCCAAAGCGGCGCTGATCGTTCGGAACTCGCCCTTCGGCGTGTACCTGACCAAGCAGACCATGTGGGCGAGCCTCGAGGTCCCGGGCCTGGAGGCAGCGGTGCACTTCGACAACCGGTCGCAGGTGCTCACCACCACAACGGCCGACAACCGGGAAGCGGGTGCTGCCTTCCGGGAGGGCCGCGACCCGCAGTTCACCGACAGCTGACGCCGACCGGCGCCGAACGGAGAGGGAGACATGGGCATCGCACTGGCCGACATCGACCGGGAGGTGGAGGACGTCGCCAAGGCGTTCCTCGCCCGCGCCGACGCCCGTGGGGCCGCTCGCCGCGCGCTCGATGCGGACGAGGAGTCGCTGCCGCCGTTTTGGGCGGACCTGATTGAGCTCGGATGGCTCGGCCTGCACCTCGACGAGTCCGTCGGTGGGCAAGGTGCCGGGCTGCCGCAGCTTGCGGTGGTCATCGAACAGCTCGGCCGGCACGTGGCGCCGGGGCCCTTCCTCCCGACCGTGCTCGCCAGCGCCATCCTGGCCGAAGCGGGGTCCGAGGCGATCGGCAAGGAGCGCTTGCCCGGGTTGGCGGATGGCTCGGTGGTCGCCGCCGTCGGTCTCACTGGCTCGCTCACCGTGTCGGGTGGCACCGTGTCGGGCGATGCCGGTCCCGTCGCCGGCGCGGGCCTCGCCCAGCTGCTCGTGCTCGTCGCTGGTGACGACGTCGTGGTAGTCGACCGCGACGCGGCGGGCGTGACGGTCACCGCCCGGCCGAGCTTGGACCTCACCCGCCGGGCGGCCGTCGTCAGCCTCGACGGCGTGACGCTCGCAGCGGACTGTCTGCTCGAGGGCGCCCGGGCGGCAGCGGTGCGGCTGTCTCGCACCCTGGCCGCCGCCGAGGCGGCCGGCCTGGCTTCGGCATGCACCGAGATGGCCGTCGCCTATGCCAAGGAGCGCGAGCAGTTCGGCCGCACGATCGGCACCTTCCAAGCGGTCAAGCACCATTGCGCCAACATGCTCGTCGAGGCCGAGGTCGCCACCGCTACGGCGTGGGACGCAGCGGCGGCCGCTGACAGGGGCGGACCCGAGGCCGATCTGGCCGCTGCCGCCGCGGCGGCGTTGGGACTGCCAGCCGCGCTGCGTTGCGCCAAGCTGAACACCCAGGTCCACGGCGGCATCGGGTACACGTGGGAGCACGACTGCCACCTCTACGTCCGGCGGGCCCAGGCCCTGCAGGCCGCCTTCGGTCCGACGTCGGCCGCGCAGGAGGACGTCTCCCGGTTGACCGCCGCGGGTGTGCGCCGCCATCCGACCCTGGAGCTCCCCGCGGAGGCCGACGCCATCCGGGCCGAGGTCAGGGCGCTGGCCGATCGCATCCGAGCCCTTCCCGAAGGCGAGCGGCAGACGGCACTCGTCGACGCTGGCTACGCGTTCCCCCACTGGCCGGCACCGTGGGGCCGCAGCGCCGGTGCCGTCGAACAGCTCGTCGCCGACGAGGAGCTCCACGACTTGCCCCACCCGCAGCTCGGGATCGGCGGGTGGATCACCCAGACGCTGGCGACCCACGGCACCGACGACCAGCAGGCCCGCTGGATCCGCCAGAGCGAGCTGGGCGAGATCACGTGGTGCCAGCTGTTCAGCGAGCCCAACGCCGGCTCCGACGCGGCCGGCATCACGACCAAGGGCGTCCGCGCCGACGGCGGGTGGCTGGTGACCGGCCAGAAGGTGTGGACATCGGGGGCCGATCGAGTGAGCCACGGCTTCGCGACGGTGCGTACCAATCCCGACGCTCCCAAGCACGCCGGCGTCACCATGATGGTGATGGAGATGAAGGCCAAGGGCCTCACCATCCGTCCCCTGCGCGAGCTGACTGGGCACGCCCAGTTCAACGAGGTCTTCTTCGACGAGGTGTTCGTGCCCGACGACAACGTCGTCGGGCAGGTCGACGGCGGCTGGGCCGTCGCCCGCACCACCCTCGGCAACGAGCGCGTGTCCATCGGCGGTGGGCTGGGCGGCGCGGACGCCGCCGAGCTGCTGCCCCTCGTCGCCGAGCGCGCCCCCGACGACACCGGCCACCTACGGCAGATCGGTACCTTCGTCGCCCAGAACCACGCCCTCCGCCTGCTGAACCTGCGCTCGGTGGCGCGGGCGGTCGGTGGCAACGAACCCGGCCCGGAAGGCAACGTCACCAAGCTGCTCACCGCCGAGCACGCCCAGAACGTGCACGAACTGGCGCTCGCCCTCTACGGGCCCGACACGATGTGCACCGACGGCGTCACCGAAGCCCGCATCGGCTCGTTTCTGCAAAGCCGGCAGAACACCATCGCCGGCGGGACGAGCGAGATCACTCGCAACCAGATCGCCGAACGACTCCTCGGGCTCCCCCGCGATCCCCTCCTCCGCTAGCCAGGCCATCCGAGGCACGGCAACGGCAACGGTGGTCAGGACCTCGAGCGGTCAGCACCCCGTGACACGTCCATCCAGCACGGCACATCGGTGTTGTCGCCGATGACTCGGGTGTCGAGCTCGAACAGGGATGACTGGCCCCGGGCCCAGCTGGTGAGGAGGTGCTCGGTGAATCGCTGCTCGAGATCGACCAGGCACCGCGCCCCCCAGACCACCTCCGATCCCAGATCGGGCTCCTCCCGAATGAGACCCCTGACCATGTCCGTCGTCGCGATCAGCGAGTGCTCGGTGTCGGCATCGACGTGCACGTCATAGAAGCGCCGGGCCCGCGCGCTGAGTCCTAGCCGGTCGCACACCGCTGCGTACCGGGCCATCGGTGCCGGAGAGGTCATCTCGAACAACGCGAGATGACCGACACACGCGGCCCGGAAGCGGCGGTGGAGACCGAACATCGAGATGAGGTTGGTGGTGGCCAGGGTGACGCCGGGGAGCACATCGATGTATCGGCCGTAGCTGGCATCAAGCCCGATGGCGGTCATCGTGTCGGCGAACAGGGCACTGTGCATGGCGGTGGGATCACCGTTGCCGTATTCGTCGGTCTGGATGTGAACCATCCCCGCCTTGGCCAGGCCACTAAGACGCGGGATCGCCCACGTGTGGGGATCCGCTTCCTTCAGCTGGTAGCCGGACCGATGGATGGCGAACTCCCGCAGCTCGGCCAAGGTGCCTCGTTCGACGAGGTGTCGCGACAGCGAGGGCTGGCTCCCGGGCCGGGCGAGGTCCCACAGCGCGGCGATCGGGTCCGACACCGGCAGGATCGGTTCGAGACCTTCGATGAAGCGGCCTTCGAGCTCAGCGCGCACCGCCAGCAGGCTGGGCTCCCACTCCCACCGGTCGTCCACCCCCTCCAGGCCTTGGTAATGCAGCTCGTAGCACAGCCACAGCGCCAGCTGGGTGTCGTGGCCCACCACTGGATCGTCGTCGAGCAACGGGACGGTGAGGGTGTGCGGGCTGCCTTGCAAGTGGTGGAGCAGCGAGGCGGTCACCGGTCCGCGGGGTCGAGGAAGAGGCGCCGC
>JAEKLB010000112.1 GCA_019510095.1 Acidobacteriota bacterium
CTCCTGGCCCGCGCCATCCGCTTCGGGGACAAGACCGCGGCCGATGCCCTCGTTCCGCGGGTCGACATGGTGTCGGTCCCGGCGTCCGGCACGGTGGCGGACGTTGCCGAGCTGGCCATCCGCACCGGTCACTCGAGGTTTCCGGTCGTGGGGGAGGGCAGTGACGACGTCGTCGGCGTCGCCTACGCCATGGACGTGCTGGCCGTACCCGCCGCGGAACGGGGGCGCGTGCCTGTGCACTCCATCGCGACTGAACCCACCTACATCCCCGAGGGACGCGATCTCGAGTCGCTGCTGGCGGAGATGCGCAGCGACGGCGTGCAGCTGGCGGTCGTGCTCGACGAGTACGGCGGGGTGGCCGGCATCCTGACGGTCGAGGACCTGCTCGAGGAGATCGTCGGCGACATCGAGGACGAGCACGATCCGGCGCCGTCGCTCACCGTTGCCTTGCCGCGGGGCACGGTCGTGATCGAGGGAGCGCTGCACGGCGACGAAGTCGAGGAGCTCACCGGCTTCGAGATGCCCGCCGGCCCCTACGAGACCCTCGCCGGCTACCTGCTGGCCCGGTTGGGCCACATCCCGGTGCCGGGCGAGCGGGTTGCCGCCGACGGCTGGGTGTTCGAGGTGCTCGGGATGGACCGGCGGCGGATCGACCGGGTGCTCGTGACCGTGCCGGCCTCGCCGTGATCGGCATCCTGATCTCGCTCGTTCTCATGGTTGGCAACGGGCTGTTCGTGGCGGCCGAGTTCGCGTTCATCGCGTCACGTCACAGCCAGATCCAACAGCTCGCGCTCGAGGGCGACGTGCGGGCGCAAGCCGCCGAGCGGTCCTTCCGCCAGCTGCCGGTGATGCTGTCGGCCACGCAGCTGGGAGTCACGGTTCTCTCGTTGCTCCTCGGGTGGCTGGCCGAGCCGGCGGTCGCCCACCTCCTGCACGGGCCGTTCGAGTCACTCGGCGTGCCGCACGGGACGACCCGAACGCTCGCCTTCGTGCTTGCCCTGCTGATCGTGGTCTTCGTTCACACGGTCGTTGGCGAGATGGTGCCGAAGTACGCGGCCATTGCCGCGCCCGAGCGCACCGCGCTCCTCATGGCCCGACCGCTTCGCGGGGTCATCACCGCGCTCGGGCCGGCCCTTCGGGCGGTGACCGTCGCGTCGGGGGCGATCCTGCGGCTCTTCGGCACCGAGCCCCGCGCCGAGCTCTCCGAGGCCCGGACCGGGGACGAGATCGCCGACCTCCTCGCCCTGTCGCACCGGGCGGGCGTGCTCGAAGAGGTCGAACACCGGATCCTCACGGGCGCCTTGCGGTTCCCGGCGCTCCAGGTCGGCTCGGTGATGGTGCCGCGCGAGCGCATCCTGGCCGTGCCGGCCGGAACCGCCGCCGATGTGTTCGAGCGCCTGGCCATCGAGCGGGGCCATTCACGGATCGTCGTGTACGGGCGGGACCTCGACGACGTCCTCGGCTTCGTCCACGCCAAGGATCTGCTCGGCCTGGCCCCCCAGGCGGGCGGTCGACCGTTGCCGAGCAACCTCGTCAGGCGGATGCTGGTGCTGCCGGTCGATCTGTCCCTGCACCAGGTGCTGGTGCGGATGCGACGAGCACGGGTGCACGCCGGCTTGGTGGTGGACGGTCGTCGCACCGCCGGGCTGGTGACCCTCGAGGACGTGCTCGAGGCCCTCGTCGGGCACGTCCGGGACGACCGCGAGGGTCCCGCGGCCAACTCGTCCTGATTGCGGTTCCGTTACGCTCGGCTGCCCATGCGGCGCCCGAAGCGGTCGTTGGCGGCCGCCGTGGCGGCCCTGGGGCTGCTGCTCGGCACTGCCGCGCCGGCCGCTGCCCGGGCTTCCGCTCTCGACCGGGCTCGCGCCCAGGCCACGGCCGTGGCGACCCAGTGGGCCCGGGCCCAGAGCCGCCTCTCGCGGCTCCAGAGCGAGGTCCGGTCGCTGCGCGCCCGCCGGGCGCAGAACCAGGAGCGGCTTGCCGGCCTCCAAGGTGCGCTCAAGGCGGCGGCCATCGACCAGTTCGTGAAGGGGCGGGCCGTGCGCCCGGCGATCGACGTCGAGGTCGACGCCTCGGCCAAGGCCCGGGCGAGCGCCATCGCCCACTTCGTCACGGTCGACGCGCGCGACGCGGTCGACCAATACCGGACCTTGGCCGCCGACCTCGAGCGGGAGAGCCGCGAGCTGAGCGCCAGGCAGCGCCAGTCGAACAGCACTGTCGCCGACCTGCGCCGCCGGGTGAACCAGATCCAGGCGGTGCTCGATCGGTTGGAGCAGCTCGACGCCGCCCGGCGGGTGAGGGAGTCCGCCACCCGGCGGTCCCGATCCCGGCACTCGGGCAGCAGCCGGACCGGCCGGTTCCGCGCCGTCGGCGACTGGATGTGCCCGGTGCAGGGCCCGCGGGCGTTCGGCAACGACTTCGGCGCACCGCGCGGTGGCGGCCGGCGTCGCCATCAGGGCAACGACATCCTCGCTCGGCGCGGCACGCCGGTGGTCGCCCCGGTGACCGGGTCGGTGCGGCGCCATGACAACCGGTTGGGGGGCATCAGCTTCTATCTCAACGGGGTCGACGGCATCGAGTACTACGGCGCCCACCTGTCGGCCTATGCCGGCCGGTCCGGCCGGGTGCTGCAGGGGACGGTGATCGGCTATGTCGGCAACACCGGTGACGCTCGCGGCGGGCCCCCGCACCTCCACTTCGAGATGCACCCGGGCGGCGGTCGGGCCGTCAACCCCTATCCAACGCTGCGGGTCTACTGCTGAGGAGACCGGCGCTAGCTTCGCCTCGTCATGGAAGACGTCTCGGCCATGCTGGCGGCGGCACTCGGCGCCTCGCGCATCGAGGGGCTGACCCAGCTCTCCGGTGGTGCGTCGCGAGAGACGTGGTCGTTCGACGCTGACGACCGACCCCTGATCCTGCAACGCGACCGGACTGGTGGCGGACTCCGAATCGCGGCAACCGCGACGGAGATTGCCGCGCTGCGGGCAGCAGAGGGCGCCGGTGTACCAGTGGCCCACATGCTCGCGAGCGGCGACGACTGGTTCGTCGTCGACCGGGTCGAGGGTGAGACGATCGCCCGCCGCATCCTCCGCGACGAGCCGTACGAGACAG
>JAEKLB010000225.1 GCA_019510095.1 Acidobacteriota bacterium
CATCGCTGTCCTGTTGGACGGTCGGGGTCCGGCTGTGGGTTCCCGAGCCGATCGGCGAGGGCGGCACGGCCACGGGCGATGCGCGACCGGACGGTGCCGGCGGGGATGTCGAGGACCTCGCTGATCTCGGTGTAGTCGAGGCCGCAGAGGTCGCGGAGCACCACTGCCGCCCGGAAGTCGGGAGCGATGGTGGCCAGAGCGGCGTCGACATCGACCTGGGCCACGACGCCGTCGGCCGGGTCGCGGCCTGCGGGAGCCATCGACGGATCGAGCCCGGGAACCGGCCTGCGCTTACGGCGGCGGAGCTCGTCGAGGCAGGCGTTGGTGGCCACCCGGTAGGCCCACGTCGAGAACGACGCCCGCCCGTCGAACCGGTGGAGTCCCCGAACGAGCGCGATGAGCGCCTCTTGCGTGGCGTCGTCGGCGTCGGCCTGGTTGAGGCACATCCGTCGGCAGAGGGCAGCGATGCGATCGTGGTGGGCGCGGAGCAGCTCGTCGAGCGCCTGGCGATCGCCGCCTTGGGCGGCGGCGATCAGCTCGTCCTCGTCCATCAAGAGGAGAGCTTGGCCTCCGCCAGCTCGAACATGAAGGCACCTCTTGCTCCGTCACCGAGATCGGTGATCCACAGCAACACGGCCGCGCCCTGCCCGCCGGCGAGGTCGGCGTTGACCGATCCGGTGGTGCCCGAGACGGTCGCCACCGGTTGGCCCCAGCCAGCGAGGCTCGAGGCCGGCGCGCTGGCGACGTAGACCCGGGCGCGCCAGCCCCGGGTGGGGGAGATCAGCTGCAGGGCGTGCAGCTTGGCCGCCGATGCCGCGGTGAACACCAGGCCGACCCCGCTCTTGAGCCCGCCGAGGTCACGGCGCTTGTAGTGGTCGGTGTGCCAGAGGGTCGACGGATTGCCGTCGACTGCCAGTCGGGCGGTCTCCTCGTTCTCGCTGCCGTCGGCTTCGGGGTCGAAGGTGTGGGCCGTGATCCTGATCGGCTGGCCGCTGCCATGGCTGTTGCCACCGACGGCAT
>JAEKLB010000113.1 GCA_019510095.1 Acidobacteriota bacterium
GCCAAGCGCACGGTCAGTCAGGCCG
This sequence comes from Acidobacteriota bacterium, assembly GCA_019510095.1. Lineage (GTDB taxonomy): Bacteria > Actinomycetota > Acidimicrobiia > Acidimicrobiales > CADCSY01 > JAEKLB01. The sequence goes on from JAEKLB010000113.1 coordinate 26, forward strand.
GTGTCGATCGTCCCGGCGACGTGCGCACCGTGATGCGGGTGCTCTACCTCGTCTTCAACGAGGGCTATTCCGGCGACGTCGATCTCGCGGCCGAGGCGATCCGGCTGACTCGGCAGCTGGCGGCCTTGGTCGACGAGCCCGAGGTCCACGGGCTGCTCGCCTTGATGCTGCTCCACCACGCCCGCCGCCGCAGTCGGACCGGACCGGACGGACGCATCGTGCCGCTGGCCGAGCAGGACCGCGGCCAGTGGGACGCAGGGCTCATCGCCGAGGGCATCGTCATCACCCACGCTGCGCTCGCACGGGATCAGCTCGGCGAGTACCAGACGCAGGCCGCGATCGCCGCACTCCATGCTGACGCGCCGCGGGTCGAGGACACTGACTGGGTTCAGATCGTGGAGTGGTACGACGAGCTGCTCCGGTTCGCCGACACGCCGATCGTCCGGCTCAACCGAGCGGTCGCGGTCGGTGAGGCCGACGGCGCCCTCGCCGGGCTGGCGGCCCTGGCCGAGGTCGACGACCTCGTCCCGCGACGCGAAGCGGTCGCTGCGTACCTTCATGAGAAGAACGGCGATCTCGATCTGGCTGCCCGCCTGTACGCCGACGCGGCGCGCAACGCGCCCAACCTGGCCGAGCGAGACCATCAGACGCGTCAAGCAGCGCGACTGAACCAGCAGCGCCAACACCAGTGACCTCGGGCGGTACTAGCCGGGCGCCAGCTCCACGATTCCGGCGTCGCCGTCGACGGTGATCAGCTGGCCATCGGCGATCGTCTTGGTCGCGTCCCGCGTCATCATCACCGCGGGGATGCCGTACTCCCGGGCCACCACGGCGGCGTGCTGGAAGATGCCGCCGTAGTCGAGGACGAGGCCGCCCAGCAGCGGGAAGATCGGCGTCCACGCCTCGCCCACCATGCTCGCCACGAGGATGTCGCCAGGGCGCACATCGGGTGGGGCGTGCTCGGGGGGTGCGACGCGCGCCCGCCCGGTGTGGCGACCGCGGGAGGCGGCCGTGCCTCGCAGGACGTCGCCGTCGAGACCGGCGCCCTCGGGCGGGGTGAACGCGGCGCCCGGCCCGCTGGGACCGGTGGCGGGCGCGCCGAGCGTGCGGGGCGGGCGCGTCGCGCCCTGCTTGCTCCTCACCGCCTTGCGCTCATGCACCAGGCCGCGGGTGTCGGTCGGTCCGTGGCCGGCGGCGAGGGCACGCAGCTCGGCGAGCGAGAGGTGGAACACGTCGTCGGGATCGTCCAGCCGCCCGCAGGCGACGAGGGCCTGGCCGGTGAGGAGGGCGGCCTCCCGCATCGAGCCGCCGCACGCCTGCTCCATGAGGTGGTTGTGGTCCTCGGTCGTGCGGGCGGCGTTGACCATGTGCCGGCGGGCGAGCTCGAACCGCTGCCACCGGTCGGGGTCGCCGGCAAGGTCGGCCTCGATGGCCCGCTCGAGCCGCTGGCGCTGGGCCCGCAGGCGGCGGTCGCGGCGATCGAGCTCGTCGAGGTCCTGCCTGGCGTAGGAGGCGATGATGCCCAGCGGGATCGACGGGCTCATGGACCAGGTCGGCGACAGGAAGTTGGCGACACCTCCGAGCCCCATCCCGGTGCGGAGGCCGTAGTCGCGCAGCAGCCGGCTGAACCCGGCCCGGAACGACCGGACCGCGGTGCCGTCGTCCAGGCCCTCAAGGGCGGGCCAGTCGCGGCGGTCGAAGACGTCGAGAAGAGCAGGGTCGGTCTGCACCACCTTCGCCAGGCGGCGCAGGTGGTTGATCAGGCGAGTGGTCCTGGTGGTCACCGCCTGCAGCAGGATCACCGCCTCGATCGCGGGGCGACCGGTCAGCTCGGCGTACCTGGCGGGCCAGTCGACCGGCTGGGCCTGGATCCGCCAGTGCAGGTTGCCCATGGCATCGGCGTAGGCGGCGATGGCCCGTTCCAGCAGCTCGACCCGGCCGGCGAGTGAGCGGCGACGAGCGCGCAGCCGGGCGAGCTCGGCCAGGCGGGCGACGAGCAGCGGCTCGACGTCTTCCTCGAAGACCGACGAGCCCGTCGCGGCGTAGCGATCGTGCAGGGCCGTCAACCGGGCTTGGCGCTCGGCGACGACGTCGGCGGCCACGTCGGGCCCGGTGACATAGAGATAGCCGTTGATCACCTGCCATACGTGCAGGTGCATCATCGGCACGCCGGTCTCCCCGAAGCCCACCCGCATGCGCTCGGCGCTGGCTCGCTGGATGTCGACCTCGAGCAGATGGACCGGTGCGGCGCTGCGCAGCATCCAGGATCGGTCCGCATCGGCGGGGTCATCCCAGCGCACCGGGAAGTCGGCGGCGCCGTCGTCGAGCGCGGTGATGGGTCGGGCTTGCAGGGCGTGGACCGCGCCGCCCTGGACGGCGAACTCGACGTCGCGGTGCCCGCCGAAGACCTCGCGCACGCGGCGAGCGAGCTCGAGGAGGTGGTCGAGCGCCCGGTCGTCGAGCACCGCGGTGTCGCCCGCCAGCTCGCGCTCGATGACCGCGCCGGTCGCGGCGTCGAGGGTGTAGGTGTCGGTCAGCGCCGTCCCGTCCACGACGCCCTCGCCGAGCCCCCGTGCGGCACTGATCATGACGACGCTCTCGTCGCCCGACAGGGGATGGCGGGTGAAGAGCACGCCGGCGGCATCGGCCGGCACCAGCTCCTGGACGATCACGGCCATGGCGAGGCCGTCTTCGGCCATGCCGCGCGCTCGCCGGTAGGCGACGGCGCGCTCCGAGCGCAGCGAGCGGCGAACGGTGATCACCGCGTCGCGCACGGCCTTGTCGCCGCGCACCCCGAGGACGGTGTCGTACTGCCCGGCGAAGCTCGCCCCTTCGAGGTCCTCGGCCGTGGCCGACGATCGCACCGCCACCACGGGCGAGCCGAGGGCGCGGTAGGCGGACGTGATCTCGTCGGCGACCGCCTGGGGCAGCTCGTCGTCGGCGCTGTCAACGACCTCGGCCAGCACCACGAAGCCGCGCGGAACCGGCAGGCCGGCTGCGGCCATGGCGGCCAGCGACACGGCTTTGTGGCCGGCCCTGACC
>JAEKLB010000027.1 GCA_019510095.1 Acidobacteriota bacterium
CCGGTCTTGGTGTCGTCGTCGAGCAGCTCGACGGAACGTGGTGCGGTCGGCGCGCTGTAGGGGAAGCCGGGCCGGGGCAGCCGCAACTTCACGAGACTTCGGCCACCAGGATCGGCGGTGCGTGGAGGTGGGTGATCGACGGATCGCGGCCGACGACGTCCTCGGCCATCTCCAGCGCGTCGCGCAGCGTCGACGCCGGCTTGAAGCCGAGGCGGCGCACTGCCTTGGTGTCGCCGCCGATGATGATCACGCCTCCCAGGTGCTCGAGGGCGTGCGCACCCCAGTACCACATGTAGAACGGATGCACGCCGTGGTAGGCGTAGCTCGTCCGGTACAGATGGCGGTACCACTCGTCCTCGGCGAACGACTTCTCGTACTTCTTCTCGATCTCGATCGGATCGGTGGTGTCGGCGAGGACCTGTTCGAAGAAGTCGATGTAGCTCGGGTGGTGCACCGGATGGAAGGCCCATGGGGTCGGGTGGCTCATGATGAGCACGCCGCCCTCGCGCACCAGTGGCTTGTTGCGGTAGAGGTTGAAGAAGTAGCCGAGCCCGAGGCACATGACCAGGATCGGGTTCATCACCGAGTTGACGTTGTACGGGCAGATGTAGGGCAGCCCCATGGTCAGGATGTCGCTCTGGCCGTCGACGTGCACGAGCTGCTGCTCGAACACCTTGGCCGTTGTCAGCTCGTGCACGGCCTCGATCTCGCCGGCGTTCACACCCGTGAGGTTGTGGGGCGCCTCGATCGAGTTGAAGATCGACCGCTTGATGCGGTCGGGGGTGCGGGCCAGCGAGCGCGACGAGGCGACGAAGGTGGCCCGGTCCTTGGCCGACCACTCCCACTCCCGCTTCTGGAGGAAGTCGAACGGCTTCGGGAACGTGTCGTTGTTGAGCGTGGTCTCGATCTGGAAGATCTTCACGCCGGCCTTGCGGAGGACCTCGCCCATGCGCCAGTTCGACGAGTGCAGCTCGGAGTGGCGCTGGTCCATGAACGACCGGCTGTGGCGCATGGTCTTCACGTTGTGGTGGTGGCGGAGGCTGCGGTACGACGCCAGTCCGGTGGCGGTCGACTTGTGCCCGCCGTCCATGGCGACGAGGTTGATGTTGACGTAGACGAGCAGGTCGGACTCGGCCGCCCGCTTGTTGATCTCGACCTCCTCGCCCTGTGGCGTCTCGCCGATGAAGAGGAGGTTCTCGGGGTCCTCGGCGTCGTGGTTGTAGAGGAGGCCGCGAGGCGCAAAGGCGTCGTAGACGCGGTCGCCGAGGGCGTGGCGCAGCTCGGCCTCGGTCATGCGGCGGTGGAGGGCCAGCGCCGCGATCAGGTGCACGTCGTCGACGCCGGCGTCGGCCGCCATGTCGAGCACCGCCTCGATGACCCGCTGGCGGACGTCGGGCGCTCGCATCGGCGGCAGCGGCAGCGAGATGTCGTCGAAGGCGATGGTGAGCTTCATGCCCGGGAACAGCAGGGCCGGCAGCGGGTCGGTGCCGACCGGGTTCAGCAGTGCGTGCCTGATCGCGCCTTCCGGGTCGTTCAGGAGGGGCAGGGCCTCCGACGGGTAGACGATGCGGCTGCCGACGGGCAGCCGCTCGAGCGAGAAGCCCTCGCCCCGCATGAACAGTGTGGGAGGCGTGGAGCGGTCGACCTCGAGGACGAAGCCGGGACGATGTGCCATCAGTTGCGAACCTTTTCGTTGCGGAGGTCGAACGCGATCTTGACCGCGCCGCGGCGGCCAGCCTCGGCGGCGTGGCGAATGGCGTCCTCGAAGCGGTCGAGGGGATAGGTGGCCGACACCAGCTGGCCGAGGCGGGCCTCGGCGACCAGGCCGAAGGCGGCGGTGAAGTCCTCGGCCGAGTAGGCGTAGCGGCCGACGATGGCGACCTCGCGGTGCCACAGCGACGTGAGGTCGAGGGAGACGTGGGCGGGCATGCCGACCAGGTCGACGACACCACCAGGCCGGACGATGCGGAGGGCCTGCGCCAGCGACTCCGACGAGCCGACGCAGTCGAGCACCCGGTCGGCGCCACCGGTGAGCTGCGCGCCGGCCTGGAGGGAGCCGGTTGCCCGGCGGACAGCCCGTTCGACCTCGCCCGGCTCCACGACCATGTCGGCGCCGAGGGCGGCGGCCAGTCGTCGCTGCTCGCTGTAGCGGGCGGTGGCGACGATCGGTCCGCGGGGATCGACCAGGCGACGGAGGGCGGCGATGGTGAGGAGCCCGATGGTGCCGGCGCCCAGCACGACCGTCACTCCTTCGGTGCGGTGTGCGACAGCAGCGTGTACGGCGCAGGCGGTGGGCTCGACCATGACCGCTTCCTCGTCGGACATGCCGTCGGGCACCGTCCGCAGCTGGAGGGTGTGGGCGACCATCGACGTCGACCAGCCGCCGCCGGTGTCGGCGCAGTACCCGGTCTGGAGGCCGGCGTCGAGGTGGCCGAAGGCCACGCGCTCGCACCGGTTGATGTGGCCCGCCGCACACCAGTCACACACCGGGTCGATGCCACGGACGGCGCAGTGCAGCACCGGCACGACCACGGCTCGCGTCCCGTCGTCCAGATCGCCGACCACCTCGTGGCCGGGCACGAACGGGAACGACACGATGGGCTCGAAGTAGCGAGACGACGCACCGTCGACCGTTGCCAGATCCGACCCGCAGATGCCGGCGAGCCGGGGCCGCAGCCGCACCCAGTCGGTGGTCGGCAGGTCGGGCAGGTCGATGTCGACGAGCCGCAGGGGCCCCACGGTCGCGCCGCGCCCAGGGGCCAGCATCCCCGCCACCTTGGCGGCCGCGAACCGGGGCAGCGACCGCTCGAACCGCAGCGCCCTCATCGGCGCACCAGCGAGCGGGAGATGGGGCCGATGGGGAGGAGGGGGCGGGGGCCGCCGGGGGACTTGGCCCACTGCTCGACCAGCCAGCCCCGCTTGCGGGCGATGGCCGACAGCCGGGTCTCGGGATTGACGGCGACGGGGAAGCCGACGGCTTCGAGCATGGGCAGGTCGGATGCCGAGTCGGCGTAGGCCACTGACTCCTCGAGGCGGAGGCCCTCGGCCTCGGCGTACTCCTGCATGAGCAGGGCGCGGGCCTCGCCCGTGGGCGGGGCGTCGTCGAGCTCGCCGGTCCAGGTGCCGTCGGGTGCGACGGCCATGCGGGCGCAGATGATCTCGTCGAACAGGGGCCGCAGGTTCTCCTCGACCACGACATCGAGGGCGCCGGTGATCAGCACGGTGCGATGCCCGAGGGCGCGGTGCTCACGGACGCGCCGCCAGCCGGCCGGGAAGCCCTTGGTGAGGATGAGGCCCGACAGCAGCTCGCGGCTGTCCTCCTCGAGCTGGGCGAGGGGCGCCCCTTCGTACCGGCGGTAGAAGTGGCGGAGGAAGTCGCCGCGGTCCCGGCGATCGAGGGCGAGCAGGCCGGGCGCCTCGGAGAGTGTCTTGAGCACGAACTTCAACCGGTCGTCGGGGGGAAGGCGCCGGGTCGCCAGCCACGAGTACGAGTCGACGACGTTCGACGCGATCAGCGTGTTCTCGAGGTCGAACGCGGCGATGTGGCGATCGGGCGACAGCACCTGGCGCCGCAGCCTGGTGGAGCGCTGCTCCCGGTTGGTGCCGGCCGCCGTGGTGCGCACGCGGGCGTGCTCGACGATCGACGGCAGGTGGACGTGGTGGGCGTAGTGCGTCCAGTCGATGACCCGGGGATCGAAGGCGAAGTCCCGGCGGTCGGCGTCGTCGAGCGTCGACCACCGCTCGAGCAAACGGTCGACCTGGAAGATGGCTTCGGTCTCGGCGTAGGCGCCGTAGAGCTCCACATAGCCGAGGGCCCGGTCGATGTCGGTGCGGGTCTCGTCGAGCTGGGCCGACCATCGGGCCTGGGTGCCGCGCAGCGGAAGCTTGGCCAACACCGTCTCGGCCCGATCGAGCACCTTGCTGGCCCGGTCGAGCTGGCGCAGCACCTTGCCCCGCGCCGGGAACGACCAGTCGGGGACGATGATCGGCCGGCCCTTGGTGTCGTAGAGCGGGTGCTCGCCGAACCAGCTCTGCACCAGATCGACCAGGCGCCGGTACTTGAGCGGGTTGACCGCGCCGGAGGCCACCTGCACGATCGTCGGCTCGGGCTCCGATCCCCGGGCGGCGGCGTCGAGCACCGCTCCCACCACGAGATCGACGGGGATGACGTCGACGACGCCCTCGGGGATGCCGGGGAACTGCTTCAGCAAGCCCCGGGCGTAGGAGATGATCACCGGCTCGGCCATGCGGAAGCCACGGATCCAGCCAGGTCGGGGCTCGAGCAACGCCGACTCGATGATCGACGGCCGGACGATCGTGACCGGGATCTCGCCCCGGGTCTCCAGCAGCGCCTGCTCGCCGAGCGCCTTGGTGTAGGCGTAGGCGTCGGGCCAACCCAGCGAACGGGCTCGGGCCCGGCCGGCCTCGACCAGCTCGTCGGCGACCCAGTCGGCCCGCAGCCGCTCGGCCTTCGACGACAGCAGCGGCACGCCGGCGGCGCCCAGCTCGCTGCGGGCGCCCTTTTGGAACCGGGCCAGCCGATCGGGCGTGCGGCTGTCGGCCTCCACGTCGGCGCGGGTGCGACGAGCGGCGGCCACCTCGGCCCGCCAGTCGACGTCGGGGGTGAACGGTTGGTCGCGCAACGGCAGCTCGGGTGAGCGGCCCCGGCGGTTGCCGGCCACGTAGCAGGTCGACACCGCGACCAGGTGGGCGGTCGAGCCAACGGCGCGCAGCGTCTCGGCGATGCGCGATGGACCGAGCAGATTGACCTCGACGGCGCTGTCGAGCGGCGAGTCGAACGCCACCGTCGCTGCCGAGTGGATGACGATGTCGACCGATGCGAGGGCGGCGCGCCCGGCATCGTCGAGGCCGAGGCCGTCGGTGCCAACGTCGCCGCCGATCACCGTGATCCGGCGGGCAACCTCGTCGTCGAACCCGTCGCCGAGCCGGGCCCGCACCCGGTCGAAGGCGTCGTTGCGCAGGACCTCCCGGCGCACCCTGGCCTCCGCGGTCGAGCGCCGCCCGGGCCGCACCAGCAGCACGATCTCGCAGCCCGGCACCGAGTGGACCAGCCGCTCGACCAGGGCGGTACCGAGGAAGCCGGTCGAGCCGGTCACGAGCAGGCGCTTCCCGCCCAGCGCCTCGGCGATCACGCCCGACTGTCTACCAAATGGTAAGGCGCTGGCCTAGCGTGTCGTCGTGGCCGCACCGGAGCCGACCAGCGACAACCCGTTCTCCCTGCTGGGCCGGACGGCACTGGTCACCGGCGCATCCCGGGGGATCGGGGCGGGCATCGCCGTTGCCCTCGACCGGGCCGGCGCCCGGGTGGCGGTCACCGCCCGCGACCGTGGGTTGCTCGAGAAGGTGGCCGGCGAGCTGGGCAACGATCCGGTGGTGCTGGACGGCGATCTCGCCGACCCGGCCACGCCCGGTCGCCTGGCCCGGGCAGCCCTCGACGCCATGGGCAGCGTCGACATCCTCGTCAACAACGCCGCGGCCGCGGCCAGGCTCGACACGGTCGACACCACCGCCGAGCTGATCGACGGCATGAACGCCGTCAACATCAGGGCGCCGCTCCTGCTCGTGGCCGCACTCATCCCGTCGATGCGGGACCGCGGTCGCGGGTCGATCGTCAACGTGTCGTCGGTGTCGGGACTGGTGGGCACGCCCCGGCGGGCGTCGTATGCGGCCTCCAAGGGCGCCGTCGACGCCATGACCCGATCGCTGGCCATCGAGCTGGGACCCATCGGCATCCGCGTCAACGCGGTGGCGCCCGGCGTGGTCGACACCGATCTGTGGGCCAAGAACAAGGCCATCCCCGGAGTGATCGAGCAGATCGAGGCGGCGACACCGCTCCGGCGATGGTCCCAACCGGATGACATCGCCGATGTGGTCGTGTTCCTCGCCTCTGATGCCGCGAGGTTCGTCACGGGCGAGACGATCTCGGCCGACGGCGGCATGGCGCGCACGCTGGACCTGTACGGCGGCAGTGTCTGACTTCGTGGAACAATCGGCGCCCGGGCGAGGCAGAGAGCTTGAGGGGGACATGACGTGAAGGCGGAGATCCCCGACCTCGGGTACACGCCGACGATCGGCGAGATCACCCGGCGGGCCGCGGCTGCATGGCCGGACAAGGACTTCGTGGTGATGCCCGACCGGCGCATCACCTTCGCCGACGCCGAGCGCCAGTCGCGGGTGCTGGGCAAGCGCTTGCTGGCGGCCGGCTACGGCAAGGGCAGCCGCATCGGTGTCTTCGACACCTACTCCACCGAGTGGGTGATCGTGTGGTTGGCCGCGGCGCGCATCGGCGCGCTGATCATGCCGTTCTCGAGCATCTACAAGCCCGCCGAGCTGCGGACGGTGCTGCGCATCGGCGATGTCCAGCTGCTGTTCGCCCCGGCCAGCTTCCTCGGTCGCGACGTCCCCGCCTTCCTCGAGGAAGCGGTGCCCGGCCTTGCCGGCGCCAGCGCCGGTCCGCTGCTCCTCAACGACATGCCGTACCTGCGCGAGGTCTGGATGTGGGGTGGCGCGGCGCGGTCATGGGCGACGGCGGTCGACGTGCCGAGCACCGACGACTGTGGCGTCAGCGACGAGCTGTTCGACGCGGTCGAGGCCGAGGTGGTGCCGGCCGACCTGGCCCAGGTGACCTACACGTCGGGATCGAGCGCGCTGCCCAAGGGCGTCGTGCACAGCCAGGCCGCCATCGTGCGCACGACGTACTTCTTCGGCCAGAACCGGCTGGCGCCGGAGAGCGACAAGTACGAGTCGAAGATCCTGTGCGGCTTCCCGTTCTTCTGGATCGGCGGCACGTTGGTGCTCGGCGGCGCGCTGCAGAGTGGGATCACGGTGTGCGTGATCGAGAAGTTCGACGCCGGTCCCGCCCTCGACATGGTCGAGAACGAGCGGTGCACGAGCGTGGCGGCGTGGCCGTCGCTGGTGCAGTCGATGAAGGCGCATCCGACCTTCGCCAGCCGCGACCTCGATTCCATGCCGAGCCTGACCGAGCCCGGACCGTCGGACTTCGCCCTCATCGGCTCACCGGTGCCCGGCATCCCCCGTCATCGCGGGATGAGCGAGACGGTGGGCAACTGGTGGGGAGCGGAGCGCAAGATCGTCAACCCCGAGACCGGCGAGACGCTGCCCGACATGGAAGAGGGCGAGCTCTGGATCCGGGGGCACGGCGTTATGCAGGCCTATTACAAGCAGGAGCGGGAGTCGGTGTTCGACGCCGACGGTTGGCTGCACACCGGCGACCGATGCTTCATGTTCGAGAACCAGCCCTACTTCGTCGGCCGCTTCTACGAGATGATCAAGTCCCAAGGCGCCAACGTCTCACCCCGTGAGGTCGAGCTCTATCTCGAAGGGTGGCCCGAGATCGAGCACGCCCTGGTGTTCGGGCTCCCGCACCCGGTCCTCGAGGAAGAGGTCACGGCCGTCATCGTCTTCAAGCCCGGCATGCGGATGACGCCGCAGGAGATCCAGGACCGGGCCCGCAAGGAGATCTCGTCGTTCAAGGTGCCCTCACGCATCGAGATCATCGACGACGAGGCCGACATCCCGTGGCTGGGCTCGGGCAAGCCCGACAAGCTCGCGGTGCGCGCCCGCCTGATCGCCTGAGCGGCTGAACCGTTCCATGGCTCTCGCTACTGCCGCGCCGTCGACCCGGGACCGAATCCTGGGCGCCGCGCTGGTGTCGTTCGGCACGCGAGGTGTCGAGGCCACCTCGCTCGACGCGCTGGCGTCGGGCCTCGGGCTGCGCAAGCAGACGATCCTGCATCACTACGGGTCGAAGGACCGTCTGGTCGACGCCGTCGTCGACCGCTCCGCGACCGAGCTGGCCGAGGCGCTCGAGGGAGCCCTCCTCACCGCTGGCTCCGGCTTCGCCCGGGTCGAGGCGCTCGTGCGGGCGGTGTTCCGGGTGGCGGCCCGCCGGCCCGAGCTGCTGGGCCTGGTGCGGGAGATCAGCCGGCCCGGCTCGGCGACCGCCGCCCGCTTCGCCCGGTCGATGGAGCCGCTGGTCGAGCGGGCCCGGTCGTTCCTGGAGGCCGAGATGGCGGCAGGCACGATGCGGGTGCACGACCCGCGAGTGCTGCTGCTGTCGGCCTACTCGGCGGTGATCGGGGTCGCCACCGAGGTCGAGGTGTTGCGAGCGCTCGGCATCGAGCCCACCGCCCGCTCCCTCATCCGCCGCCGCACCGAGCTCCTCGGCTTCCTCCGCTCCGCCCTCGTCGCCGACTGAGCCCCGTTCTTCTCGTTCTCGGTGCACCAGCGCCGCTACCTCCGGCGCTGGTGCACCGAGAACGGGTGGTCAGGCGATGCCGCGGCCCTTACCGGTGTGGGCCTGGCGGCGGTGGAAGCGCTCCTGGGCCAGCTCGACCAGCCGGTCGATCAACGCCGCATAGGGCAGGCCGGCCGCTTCCCAGAGCTGCGGGTACATCGAGAAGGGCGTGAAGCCGGGGATGGTGTTGACCTCGTTGATCAGCAGGCCGCGGCCGCCGGCGTCGTAGAAGAAGTCGACCCGGGCCATGCCCTCGCACCGGAGTGCCTTGAAGGCGGCGACGGCGAGCCGTTGGCCCTCGGCCATCACGTCGTCGGGCAGATCGGTCGGCACGATCAGCTCGGCGCCCTCGCCGGAGTACTTGTCGTCGTAGTCGTAGAACTCGTGGGAGGGCACGATCTCGCCGAGGAGCGTGGCCTGAGGATGGAGGTTGCCGAGCACCGCGCACTCGACCTCACGCCCGACGATGGCTTCCTCGATGACGATCAGCTCGTCGTACCGAAGGGCGAGCGTGCAGGCGTCGCCGAGCTCGTGCTCGTCGTGCGCCTTGGTCACGCCGACCGACGAGCCCATGTTGGCGGGCTTGACGAACACCGGATAGCCCAGCGCCCGCCCGACCTCGAGCGGATCGGGGAGCGCGCTGGCGTGCGCCGTCTGCCACGCCGCCTGGGGGAGCCCAGCGCGTGCCAGCACCTCCTTGGTCATGGCCTTGTCCATGGCGACGGCGGAGCCGAGCACGCCGCTACCGACGTAGGGAACGGCGGCTACCTCGAGGAGGCCCTGCACTGTGCCGTCCTCCCCGAGCGGGCCGTGCAGCAGTGGGAGCACCACATCGGCACCGGCCACCGCGGTGAAGGGCTCGACCGGCCGACCCTCAGCGAGCAGGGCACCCGGTCGCTCAGCGGCTTCGACCCACGCTCCCTCGGGCGTGATCCCGATGGGGACGACGTCGTACCGCGCCCGGTCGACCGCCGCCAGCACGCACGCGGCGGTGACGCACGAGACCTCGCGCTCGGCAGAGCGCCCGCCGAACAGGACGACGAGCCGGGTCCGGTGGGCGGGCTCGGCCATCCGTGGCAACGTACCCGCGTGAGGTTCACCGCTAGCGACGTGGCTGCCGCGACCGGCGGCGAGCTGGTGGGTCCCGACGTCGAGATCGACGGCGTCTCGGTCGACACCAGGGCCGAGGTGGCCGGCCGGCTGTTCGTGCCGATCGTCGCAGCTCGCGACGGCCACGACTTCATACCGGCTGCCCTCGCTGGCGGCGCGGCGGCGTACCTCACGGTTGGCCCCGCCGAGGGCGGGACGGCCATCAGGGTCGACGACACGCTCGTGGCGCTTGGCGCGGTCGGCCGGGCCGCCCGCGACCGGCTTCCCGACGTTGTCGTGGGGATCACCGGATCGGTGGGCAAGACCAGCGTGAAGGACCTGCTGGCCGCAGTGCTGGCCCAGCGCTTCCGGACGGTGTCGAGCGAGCGGTCGTTCAACAACGAGATCGGTGTGCCGATCACCCTCGCCAACGCGCCCGGCGACACCGAAGCGGCCGTGGTCGAGATGGGTGCCCGCGGCATCGGCCACATCCGACTCCTGTGCGGCATCGCCCGGCCGGTGGTCGGTGTGGTCACCGCCGTCGGCCACGTGCACACCGAGCTGTTCGGCACCATCGACGACGTCGCCATCGGCAAGGGCGAGCTTGTCGAGGCGCTGCCGGCGGACGGCACGGCCATCCTCAACGCCGACGACGATCGCGTGGCGGCGATGGCCGTCCGGTCGTCGGCACCGGTTGTGTCGTACGGGCTCGCCGGCGCCGACGTCACCGCCGAGCACGTGGCGCTCGACGACGACCTGCGGGCGTCGTTCCGGCTGTGCTCGCCGGCCGGCACCGTCGAGGTCTCGCTCTCGGCCCGCGGCGCCCATCAGGTGTCGAACGCGCTGGCGGCGGCGGCGGCCGGTCTGGCATGCGGGGTCGAGCTCGACGCCATCGCCGCCGGGTTGCACGACGCCGCCCTGTCGCCGTGGCGGATGGAGCTCGCTCGCACCCGCACCGGCGCGCTGGTGCTCAACGACTCGTACAACGCCAACCCGATCTCGGTGGCGGCTGCGCTTCAGGCATTGGCCCACTTGCCGGCTCGCCGCCGGGTGGCAGTGCTGGGCACCATGGCCGAGCTCGGCGATGTGGCCGACCGTGAGCACGCCCAGGTCGGGGCGCTTGCCGATCGGCTTGGTCTGCGGTTGGTGGCGGTGGGCGAGTCCCGTTACGGCGGTGAGCTGGTGAGCACGCTCGACGACGCGGCGACGCTCCTCGGCGATCTCGGTGAAGGGGACGCGGTGCTGCTCAAGGGAAGTCGGGTTGCCGGGCTCGAGCGCCTCGCCGAACGGCTGCTGGGATGACCGTCGCCGTTTCCGTCGTCCCCGAGGACGCCCCCGCGTGGGTCGTCGACGCTGTCCGCGCCGGCGGCGGCATGATCGTCCCGCTCGCCGAGGCCGAGGCGTTGGTGTGGGCCAACCCGTGGCAGCCCGATCTCCTGGGCCGGGTCGTTGCGGGCGCGCCCCAGCTCCGCTGGGTCCACCTGCCCTTCGCTGGCGTCGAGCCCTACATCGACCTCATGACGCCTGACCGGGTGTGGACGTGCGGCAAGGGCGTCTACGCCGAGCCGGTCGCCGAGCACGCCTTGGCCTTGGCGCTCGCCGGGCTGCGCTGCCTGCCGACGAGGATCACGGCGCGGGAGTGGGGCGCCCACGACGGGCGGTCGCTGTTCGACCGGCCGGTCACGATCGTGGGTGGTGGCGGCATCACCGAGTGGTTGGTCCGGCTGCTGGCGCCGTTCCGGTGCGCGGTCACCGTCGTGCGCCGCCAGGACGTGCCGTTCGCTGGTGCCGACCGCGTCCTCACCGTCGACCACCTCCACGAGGCGCTCCCCGGTGCCGCGGTGGTGTTCCTGGCCCTGGCGCTGACGCCGGCGACGACCGGGATCATCGGTGCCGCCGAGCTGGCGGCCATGGATGCCGAGGCCTGGTTGGTGAACGTGGCCCGCGGCCGGCACGTGGTGACCGACGACCTGGTCGCGGCGCTGCGCGATGGCGTGATCGGGGGTGCCGCCCTCGACGTGACCGACCCCGAGCCGCTGCCGCCCGGGCATCCGCTGTGGGAGCTGCCGAACTGCATCATCACCCCACACACGGCCAATACGGTCCCCATGGCCCAGCCCCACCTGGCGGCCCGGCTCACCCAGAACGTGGCCGCCTACGCCGCCGGCCGGCCGCTGATCGGCACCGTCGACCTGGCCGCTGGCTACTGACGGGACCCAGGCCTGTTCCCTGGTTGACGATGCGTTGGCCGTAACGTTGAGCCATCGCCATCCAGACGCTCTACGACGTGCTCGGCGTGCAGCGTCGAGCCACTCCGGAGGAGATTCGGCGCGCCTACCACGACCTGGCGCGGGTGCTGCATCCCGACCGGCTCGAGGGACGGATGGGTCCAGAGCGGGTTGGCGCCGAACGGCGGATGCAAGAGATCAACGAGGCCTGGCGGATCCTGCGCGATCCGGGGTCACGGGCCGCCTACGACCAGTCGCTGGGCATGCGGGCGGCCAAGCCGCCTCGGCCCCAGGCGACGCCGAGCGCCCGGGACGACGACGACGACCTCGACTTCGACACGCCCTTCCAGGGGAAGCCGGCTGAGCCGGGAGACCTCACCGTGTCGGTGGCCCGGGCCCTGCCGTGGCTGGTCATCGCCGTGGTGCTCGGCGCCATCTTCATCTTCACCGCCTTTGCCCGCCACAGCACGTCGGAGGCGCCCAAGCCGAGCTCGCTGATCGGCCAGTGCATCACCTCGAGCGGCGGGGGCATGGTGGCGGTGCCCTGCGCCGGGCCCAACGACGGCAAGGTCATCGACGTCGAGCCCGAGGCGTCGGCCTGCCCGTCGGGCAGCAGCGCCCGGTCGGTGTCGGCCAAGGAGTGGATGTGCCTCGAGCCGGTCGCCCAGGGCGCCACCGGCACCACGTCCCCGTAGATTGACGCCGTGACCGCGCCGGTCGCCCCCTGGCCGCTCAGTGGCGAGTGCATGGTCGCACTGGCCCGGTGCCCCGCGACCCGCGGCGACCTGCCCCACGGCATCAGCCCGCTTCGGGGTCGAGTGCTCATCGTCGCCGCCCGTTACGACGCCTCACCCGTCGGGGCCTACCGCGAGCTGGCCATCGGCGAGCCGGCCCGTCTCGGACCCCGGCTGGGTTGGTGCTTCACGACGGTGGTGACGACCTCCAACGAGGCGCGGATGGGCGGCCGGCTCAACTGGGGCTTCCCCAAGGAGCTCGGCACGCTCGACTGGTCGGCCGACGGCAACCTCCGCACCCTCCGATGGGTCGAGCGCGATGTCGTGGTCAGCGGATCGGTCTCCCGCCGCCTCCTGCCGATGGTGCTCCCGGTGCGGGCGCTCCAGCGCCGCAACGATGGCCCGGTCGTGGTGCCATGGTTCTTTCGCGGCCTCGGCCGCCTCGCTCACGTGTCGGTCGAGACCCCGCCCGACGACGGGCTGGCCCCGCTCCAGGGTGAGCATCGAGGTGTCGACGTGGCCAGCACCCACTTCGTCATGCGCCCGGCACGGCACCCCATTGGCATCGCGTCGACCTTCCGGGCCCCCCTTCGTGCGCCCGAGCCCGCGCTATCTTTGTCCGCCCCGGGCGATTAGCTCAGCGGTAGAGCGCTGCCTTCACACGGCAGAGGCCCGCGGTTCGAGACCGCGATCGCCCACCGGGAATCCGCAGGTCACGGCATGTGAGGCGAGTCTTCGGACTCGCCTCTTCTGCTGATCCCCCGCGGAAAACCCGCGAAAACCCGCGGACATTGGCGGTCACCCGCGGGGCATGACGGTCATCAGAGGCCAAGGCCCTGCCCTCTGCCGAGCTCATCGAGTCGGTCGATGACCTCGCGCTCGTGTCCCGGGAAGAGATGGCCGTAGCGGTCGAGCACGACCGCGACCGACGTGTGGCCGGCCCACGTCGCGATCTGCTTCGGGCTGGCGCCGGCAGCGATCCAGAGCGACACGGCGGTGTGGCGAAGGTCGTGTGGCCGCAGTGGGTCGACGCCCGCCGCCTTGATGGCGGGGTTCCAGTGACGTTGCCGCCACTGGGAGGCCCGGAGGATGCCGCCGTCAGAGCCAGGGAAGACGAGCCCGTCGGGAGCTGGTGCCGCATACGTGTCGAGATGGTCCCGGAGGGCGTCGACGACGAGGCGGGGGAGTGGGACGTCGCGTCGGCCGGCGTTGGTCTTGGGCGGGCCGTGGAAGATCCCTCCCCGGACCTCGACGGCGATCTGGCTGACCCGGACGACTCGGCGCTCGAGATCGAGCTGTGACCGCCGGAGCCCGGCCAGCTCGCCGAGCCGAAGGCCGGCGTAGGCATCAAGGAGGACCAGGGCGCGGTAGCGGGGTGTGATGGCTTCGGCCAGGCGTGCGATCTCGGCGGGCGCTATCACCCGCATCTCTCGGCGCTCGATCCGGGGCAGTGAGATCCGGTCCGCCGGGCTTCGACGGATCATCCCGGCGTCTACCGCGCCACGGAGGAGCTTCGAGAGCGTCTGGAACACCTTGTGCACCGTCGCCGGCGCCAGGCCGCGGCCGTGGAGCTCGGTCACCCATCGGCGGATCTCCATGTGTGTGAGCTGACCCAGGGGGACATCGCCGAACGCGGTGAGCACGTGATTCCGGAGATACGACTCATCCCGCGCCCGCGACGACGGCCGGAGGCTCACATCGGAACGTGTGAACTCCTCAGCCCAGTCCCGCAGAGGCATCCGACCGCCAGCGGGGTCGAGCCACTCGCCTCGCTGCCGGTCGGCCTCCGTCCGTGACAGGAACCACTGCGCCTCCCGCTTGGTGCCGAACCGTCGAGAGCGCTCACGGCCGTCGGGCGCCCGATACCGAGCCTCCCAACGCCCCGACTCCACCCGGCGCACATGTCCCACAGCCGCCGATGATGAAGACGACCACTCACTGGTTGTCTCACACACGCGCTCACGTGAGTGGCGTCTTGCGGGATGGCCAGTCCCTGTGATCGGGGCAGTCAGCTGGATTGAGCTGGAGTCCAGGGAATCGGTCCTGGATATTCCCGCGTACCCGGCGGCGGTGTTCGTGCGTCGTGTTACCTAGAGAGCGAGGAGCACGGATGGTGGAACAGGACAGCCTTGAGGAGGAGCTGGGTCGCCTTCTCGTTGGTCTCGCTGCGGGACCGGTGGAGATGGACAGCGTCGAGCGGGTGCGGGCGTCAGCGATGCGGATACGCCGACGTCGCAGGTTGGTCGGCGCGATCGGGATCGTGACCGCTCTCCTGGGGCTCGGCGCGGCAGTGACCGAGAGCACGCGCGGAGCAGACGAACGGAACATGGAGGTGCTTTCGGCCGGGTCCGAACGGCTCCTTCCCAGTTGGGTGCCTTCGAGGATGGTGTTGCGCAGCGCGCGGCCCCCGGTCACGGCGCCAGTCGTTTATCAGGCGGTGTACCGAGACCGGCCCGGCCGGCGCTGGGTCACCCTGACCGCCATCGCCGCCACCGACACCGGAGGTCCCGGAGGTTCACCGGAGGAGTTCCGAACCGCTGACGGTGCCCGCGCCACCCTCACCCATAAAGAGCACGTCGAGTCCTGGTGGTTCGCGGTGCGTGCCGACTCTCACATCAAGGTCGACGCCACGTTTCAGGGCTTCACGCACGACGAAGCGCTCGCCGCGGCCAAGACGATCCACCCGGCCGCTGGCAGTGGGCCCGACGCCTTCGAACTCGACCCGGGAGCGGGCATGACGCGCACCCTGGCTGGCTCACCGCCGTGGAAGGCCCATCGCATGACCATTTCCTACGCCGACAGGCCCGGGAGCGGCCGCTACCTACAGATCGACACCTATCGAACCACCGCCGCGATCACCGATCTCTTCCGGGCAAACTCCATCCTCGACCGGATCGTCAGCGTTCGGGGCCACAAGGCAGTGGTATTGCGCCCAGGACCAGCGACGACAACGACCGCAGTCGCTTGGACTGAGGGCCCCGGCGTCGTGGTGTCGGTCTCGACCAAAGGCCTCGGAGCGTCCGCAACGACCAAGATCGCTCGCAGCCTCCGACAAGTCAGCGACGCCACGTGGAAGCAACAGACTTCACGAGTGCCCCGGTGACCGACCCCATAACGACGGACGAAGCGCCCTCAGCCCCACATGTCGACCAAGCGACATTTGAGGAGCTGTTCCGCTCCCGTCGAGTGGAGATGGTCCGACTGGCGAGGGCGATCGTCGGCCCGCACGGCCCCGTCGAAGACCTCGTCCACGACGCCTTCACCCGTACGCTCCTGCATTGGAACAGCATCGACAGTTCGAGCGGCTACCTGCGTAACGCCGTCATCAACGCCTGCCGAAGCGAACTCCGCCGCCGAGCGCTCCGTCCTCGCGTCGGGCAGCTCGCCACGAGCCGCGAGATGGAGCCGCCGGACTACCTCGCCGACGCCCTCGCACAACTACCGAGCCGGCAAAGGATCGCCGTCGTGCTCCGCTATTACGCACAAGCAACCGAGGCTGAGATCGGCCAAGCACTCGGGTGCCGACCCGCTGCGGCCGGCGCCCTGCTCCATCGCGGCCTCACGAGACTCCGCGGCAGCCTTAGCGATCACGCGGCCGTCAGCCCGAGCCGTGGGTCATCGGCGTAACGCAAGGCGGTCGATTGCGGTGAACTGGAATGCGGTTCGCCATTCCTCGGGCGGCCGCGGTTGTCGCTATCGAGTGCATCGGCGCAACTCCGACCGACAGGATGATCCCTACGGGCCATGGACCGACGATGACGGTCTGCATACCTTCACAGGAATGCCCCGCCTTTGCAGCCTTCTCGTCGCCAGCGTCCTCCTGGTCGCGCCAGTCGTCGCGGCTTCACCAGCTTCCGGGTGTCCTGCTGGCACCTATCAGAACGTCAGTCATAAGTGCGTTCCAAGCCCAACGAAGGCACCGAAGGCTCCCGTGGGCGCCTCGGCTCGTTGCCGTGATGGGTCGTACAGCTTTAGTCAGCATCGAAGCGGCACATGCTCGGGCCATGGCGGCGTGGCGGTGTGGCTCACCGCTACGTCGACTTCAACGACGCGGCAGCTCACAGTTGTTACCGAGAACCGACTGTTAGCGACGACGACGACCACCCAAGTTGCGACCACAGCGCCAGTTACGACCAGTATCTCGTCCTCGAGTACGAGCACTACATCCACGACCCTTCGGGCAACGACCACGACAACGCTGGCCGTCTCCACGACCACCGTCCCTGCGATCACGACATCGACCACCGTTTCGGCAACTCCGAGCGGAGCCACGGCGATCTGTAAGGACGGCAGCCTTAGCTACAGCTCGACGCGTAGCGGGACCTGCTCGCATCACGGCGGCGTGGCGATTTGGTTGTGAAGCGCCCGAAGGTGACTCCACGCAGACGGTCGACGATCTCGGTGGCCGGATCCTCTCTTGTCCTGGTGGGTCAGGGCTGGGTGTCGCCGCGAAGAGCTCTCGGCCCCGTAAGACAACCAAGGTGCGTGCCGTAGCGCCGTCATGAGGTGGCTCCGCGGAGCCACCTTTCCGCTGATGCCCCGCGGACGACCGCCGGACATTGGCGGTCGCCTGCGGGGCCTGACGGTCATGGGCTCGGCCGGGACCCTGCCCTCTCCGAGATCATCGAGCGGATCCGCCCTCGTAGGCCGGGACCAGGACAGCCTCGTCGAGGTTGTCGGGATCGAAGGCGGCGTAGACCGCTTCGGCCTGATCGCCGTCGACGATGTCCTCGAGCACCTCCTCGTGTCGGTCGGGCCCGCGGAACCACACGAAGGCGGCAGTGGCCAGGATCAAGGTGGCGCCGATCACCATCGACAGCCGCATGCCGGCAGTGAACGCATCGCGCGCAGCAGTCGCAAGGGCACCACCGCCATTGGTCAAGCGGTGGGCTGCGTCGAGGGCGAGGCTCGGGGCTTCCCGTGCCTGGCTGGCGACCGCGGTCGGGAGGCCGCCGAGATGGTCGTCGATGGCATTGCGGTAGCCGGTGTTGAACATGCTGCCCATGAGGGCGATGCCGAGCGCGGTGCCGATCTCACGTGTCGTGTCGTTGACCGCGCTGGCCACGCCTTGCTTGGCGGTTGGGAGCGAGCTGACGATGGCGTTGGTGGCGGGGGTCATCGCCAGGCCGATGCCGACTCCGAGGATCATCTCGGCGACAAGCAGCGCGCCGAACCCGCTGGTGGCGTCGAGAGTGGCGAAGCCGACCATGCCGATGGCGGTGAGGGTGAGGCCGAGCCCGCTGATCACCTTCATCCCGTAGCGCATCGACAGTGGGGCCGCGACCGCCGAGATCGGGATCATGAGGAAGGTCAACGGCAGCAGGGCCACCGCCGACTTGAGCGCGCTGTAGCCGAGCATGAGCTGGAGGTACTGGAGGATCACCAGGAACAGGCCGAACAAGGCGATGAACAGGACCAGCAGCGAGGCCGAGCCCACGGCGAAGCCCCGGTAGCGGAACAGGCGGGGATCGAGCAGGGGATGGTCTATGCGCAGCTCCCAGAGGATGAACCCGACAGCGAGGATCACGCCGATGGCGAGGGCGGTCATGGTGAGCGGCTCGGTCCAGCCGCGGATGGGACCCTCGATGATGCCGAGCACGAGGCCCCCGATGCCGACCGCCGACAGCCCGGTGCCCACTGGGTCGAGGCCGACGTGCTCAGTGGAGCGAGTGGTGGGGACGAAGGCGAGCACGGCGACGAAGGTCAACGCCGACACGGCGACCGTCGCGTAGAAGATCGACGGCCACGACCAGTTGCCCAGCATCCACCCGGCGGCCAACATGCCGAGCGTCCCGCCGGCCCCCGCGAAGCCGGCCCAGATGCCGACGGCCCGGGCCCGTTCCTCGGGCGGGAACACGCTCGTGATGGTGGAGAGGGTGCCGGGCATGATCAGCGCGCCGCCCAAGCCAGTGAGTCCTCGGAAGGCGATGAGTGCGCCGCCGGACGTGGCGAGCGCCGACAGCAGCGAGCCGGTGCCGAAGAGGGCGATGCCGACGAGCAGCGCGCCCCGCCGGCCGTAGCGGTCACCGAGAGCGCCGGCCAGGAGCAAGAGTGACGCCAGGGTCAGGGCGTAGGCGTCGGCCACCCAGGTCAGGCTGGTCTGGCTGAGGCCCAGGTCCTTGGCCACGCTCGGGAGGCCGACGGCGAGCATCGAGACGCCGGCGATGACGAGCACGAGGGCGAGGCACATGGCGGCCAGCACGAGCATGCGCTGGCGAGGCCCGGCCACCTCGGCTGCCGGGCCGGGTGGGTCGGGGGGCGTTTCGGGGCGTGCGCGTTCCATCGTGGTGGCCACGGCGGTCCTTCCTGTTGTCGGGGCGCGCGCCGTCAGCGACGCAGGCCGAGCTGTTCTCGACCGGAGGAGCGGAGGGGTGAGAGGGGTGCTGGCTCCGGTGTCCCCTCACCATGCCAGGATGCAAAACGAAAAGCAACGTTACCGATAAGGAATATTTCTGAATCCTGCCTTACCGGTTAGCATTGGGGTCATGGCCGAGGAACAGGTGGTCGGTGGGCCGACAGGGGCCGCGCCCCGGCGGGGCCGACGGTTGTCCGAGGAGCGCAGCGAGCACA
The DNA here is from genome assembly GCA_019510095.1 of Acidobacteriota bacterium. Classification (GTDB taxonomy): domain Bacteria; phylum Actinomycetota; class Acidimicrobiia; order Acidimicrobiales; family CADCSY01; genus JAEKLB01. The sequence continues at coordinate 18,900 of JAEKLB010000027.1, forward strand.
TCCTCGGCACCGTGCTCGAGGTCCTGCACGACCAGGGCTACGACCAGATGCGGATGCAGGACGTGGCCGACCGGGCCTGCGTCGGGTTGTCGACCATCTATCGCAGGTGGCCGACGAAGCAGGACCTGGTGCGGGCCAGCCTCGAGTGCGAGCGAGCCACGGAGAAGTACGTCGTCACCGGCGATCCCCGGGCCGATGTGAAGGCGTTCCTGATGGGGCTGGCCGACGACCTCAACGGCGACGGAGCCCAGGTCATGCTCGGCTTCCTCGCCAGCCTGCGCACCGATCCCGAGCTCCTCGGTGTCTACCGAGAGACCGCTATCGCTCGGATGCACGAGCACCTGAAGTCCCTGTTGGCAGCCGAGCTCGGTGACGACTTCCGCGACCTCGACCTCCGGGCCGCTGCCGGCCCGGCGATCCTCATCTACACCGCCGCCGTCTGCGGCCAGCCGATGGAGCCCGAGGAGATGGCCACCCGCCTCACCGGGCTGATGTTCTCGCCAGTGCCGTGAACGGCCGGGCCGCGGTCAGTGGACGGCGCTCGGGGCGGTGACCATTGCGGCGGCCACGTCGAGGAGGTCGCTGGTGAACGATGCGGTGCGTGGCGTGCCCGGCAGGTGGCGCTCGAGGGCGACGTAGTGGTTGGCCAGCGAGCTGACGACGAAGCCGGTGATGAGTCGGGCCCTGGTCATCCGGAGACGGGACGTTGCCAGCGGGACCCGCTGCGCGATCAGGCGGAGGCTCTCCTCGGCGCTGTCGGTCAGGGTCGGCGAGGTGTTCCAGAAGGGGTGGGATTCGCGGTTGTGGTGTGAGAGGCGGGCGAGGAAGCCGACGTAGTGGCTGTCCGGCGTGGCCGCCTCCTCGATGAGCGGGACGGCGTAGGCCTCGACCACGCCGCGGGGGTCGTCGAGCCGGCCCTCCTGTCGGAGCTGCTCGAGCATGGCGTGCCGCCGCTGGTTGAGAGCGGGAAGCCGGAACGCGAAGACGGCGCCGACGAGGCCGTCCCGGTCGCCGAAGTGGTAGCGCACCGCCGCGGTGTTCCGTTGCCCAGCAGCGGCCGCCACCTCGCGCAGCGACACACCTTCGACCCCGCGCTCGGAGATGAGCCGCTCAGCGGTGCGGACGAGGAGCTCGCGGGTGGCCAGGCCGCTGGCGTAGGGGGCTCGGCCGGCGATCAACTCGGGCGTTCGGTCCCGCGGATCTGCACCCGCTCCATCAGGCGCGGGTAGTCGCTGTCGTAGACGAGAGCGTGTTGGGTCGACCGGTTGTCCCACATGGCCACCGTGCCGGGCGCCCACCTGACCCGGAGCTGGTACTCAGGATGGTGCACCTCGTCGTAGAGCAGCCGCAGGATTGCCGCGCTCTCGACCGGGCGCATGCCGGCGATGCCGGTCGTGAAGACCGAGTTGACGAAGATCGACTTGCGACCGGTGACGGGATGGGTTCGCACCACCGGGTGCTCGACCGGCGGCAGGTCGTGCTCCGCTTGCTCGTCCTTGCCCGCCGCCTTGGCGCGCTTGGTGAAGATGTGGCGCCAGTCGTGCACGCCGCGCAAGCCCTCGAGGCTCCGGCGGAACGGTTCCGACAACCCCGCGTAGGCGGCCTCCATGTCGGCGAACATCGTGTCCCGCCCATAGGCAGGGATGTCGATGGCTCGCAGGATCGAGCCGAGCGGCGGCACCTCCTGGAAGGTGACGTCCGAGTGCCAGTTCTCCTTGGCCTCGGTGCCCGTCGAGTCGATCACGGCCACGTCGCCGGCATCGGGCGCCGGGGGATAGAAGGGGTGCACCTCGAGCTCGCCGAACCGACGGCCGAACCGGGCAAAGGCCGGCGCGGTGAGGTCGTGCTGGTCGCGGAACAGCAGCACCTTGTGCTCGACGAAGGCGGCCTGCAGCTTCTCGAAGGCGGGATCGTCGATCTCGGCGGTGAGGTCGAGGCCCATGACCTCGGCACCGAAGACGCCGGTGATGGGCTGGAGCTCGAACATGTGGCCTCCTTGGGCCGCCAGTGCGGCGCCAGCTCAACCTAAACCATGTGAGTCATTTCGTCGAGGGGAGCGAGCCAAGACGATGGCGATCACTCCTCCTCGTCGACGCCCCCATCGTCGTCGCCACGGCGCGATGCCATGTCCTCCAGCGCTTCCTCTTCGGCGTGGGTCTGGGGATCGTCAGCGGGGATCGCGTCGGGTGCCGGCCCGTCGTCGGGACGTCCCACCGCCGAGTCCTCGGTGCCCGCCGGGCCTGGCTTCACCACCGATACCAGCGCGTGCTCTCCGTGCTTCGAGCGAAGCCGAGCAACCACAGCACGAGCAGCACCACGGCGACGATCCAAAGGGCGTGCAGGGCGAAGCCGGCGCCCCCGAAGAGCAGAATCAGCAGCAAGACGAGCAACAGCGCTCCCATGGCGCACCTCCTGATCGGCGTAGCCGTCGTCTACCCACCAGCGGCAGTCCTCGATCCGGGCCAGCGTCGGCTCGATCAGCTCTTCGGTTGCTGGTGCCTCCAGAGGGCCCGTGCGAGGAAGAGCACGCTGCACACGGCTCCGGCCACCAGCACGAGGATGTACGCCGTGCCTGGCGCCAGACCAAAGAGGATCCCCAGGGCGACGAGGCCAACGGTGGTGACGATCTGGCCTACTCGGCGCCCGGGGGTCACGCCGGGACGCTACCGGGCTGCTGCCGGCGGTCAGGTGGTGCCGAACACCCGCTCCGGCGAGATGAGCACGGCCACTCGGCGTTCCGCGGCCATGACGCGGTCGTACTCGTCCCAGTTGTCGTGAGCGCCGCCCGCCGCGCTGAAGATGGCGCGGAGCAGAACACGGAGCCCGTCGCCGTCGACGCCGGGAAACGGATCGTCGGGGCCGACGAGGTCGACCGGCCCCTCGATGCCCGCCCACTGCCACCCGGCACGGATCACAACGGTGGCGCGAGGACGGGCCCGGAGGTTGCGCAGCCGCGTGGCCGAGCCGGCAGAGACGAAGCCGACGACCGGCTCGCCCGTGACCGGATGGTCGAGCACGCCTGCATTCCCGACCGACGACTGGACGGTGCCGTCGGCGCGGCTGGTCGACAGGACCACGAGCCCGTGGTCCTGGGGAACGAGGCTGGCGAAGGCGGCGAGATCGTTCATGGATGCACTCCCTAGTCGACGCTCCGGGCACGGCGCCGTCCAATTCACTAGCTCCCTAGTGATATGGTGAAGTGGTGATCGTCTTCCGGTTGAACCCGTCGTCGGGGGTACCGCCATACCTCCAGCTCGCGCAACAGGTCCGGCAGGCGCTCTCGGCGGGGGTCCTCGTGCCGGGTGATCAGCTCCCGACGGTGCGCGAGGTGGTCAGCCAGGTGGCCGTCAACCCCAACACGGTCTTCAAGAGCTACCGCGAGCTCGAGCGGGAGGGCTTGGTCCAGGGCCGGCCGGGTGCGGGCACGTTCGTGCTCCGCCGCCCCGATGGCCCGCCGCCGGGGACACACGCTCGCCTGGCCAAGGGACTCGCTCGCTGGGTCGACACTGCTCGCACTGCAGGGATGAGCGACTCGGCCATCGAGGCGCTCGTGCGCACCACGCTCGACCGCGGCGAGGCGGTGGCGTGACCGCTCTGCCGATCACGACGACGGGGCTGGGGAAGCGGTTCGGGCGCACGTGGGCCCTGCGCGACTGCACCTTCGAGGTGCCCGAGCACTCGCTGTGCGCCCTGGTCGGTGGCAACGGGGCGGGGAAGACGACCCTGCTGCGGATGCTGGCCGGGCTGTCCCGGCCCACCACTGGTGAGCTCGAGGTCGCCGGGCGCCGGCCCGCCGACGATCCGGCCTTCCTGGCCGACGTCGGCTTCCTCGCCCAGGAGATCCCGCTCTACCGGCGATGGACGGCCGAGGATCACCTCGCCTTCGGCGCCCACCTCAACCCCCGCTGGGATGGCGCTGCCACCCGGGATCGGCTGCGCCGGGTGAACATCCCGCTCGAGCGTCGCATCGAGGCGCTCTCGGGCGGCATGCGGGCGCAGGTGGCGCTCGCCCTCGCCCTCGGCAAGCGACCGCGGGTGCTGCTGCTCGACGAGCCGGTGGCCGCCCTCGACCCGCTGGCCCGCCGCGACTTCCTCGGCACCCTCACCGCCGCCGTCGCCGACGAGGACCTCACCGTCCTGCTGTCGAGCCATCTGCTGGCCGATCTCGAGCGGGTCTGCGACCATCTCGTGCTCCTCTCGGCGGGTCATCTCCACCTGTGCGCCGACATCGAGGAGATCGTCGCCGCCCACAAGGTGCTCACCGCCCCCGCTCGCGAGACCGCTGCGCTCGAGCGGGACCACCACGTGATCCACGTCGACCGCACGCCCCGTCAGGTGAGCGTGCTCGCCCGGATGGGGATCGGTCCGATCGAGGACGGTTGGCATGTCGAGGACGTCGGCCTCGAGGAGATCGTGCTCGCCTACCTGGGCCGCACCGAGTCGCGCGAGGTGGCAAGCCGATGACGTGGGTGCTGTGGCGCCAACACCGCACGCAGGTGGCGGTCCTCGGGGCGATCCTGGCGGTGTTCGCCGTCCTCATGGCCATCACCGGCAACCAGATGGCCCACGACTACGAGGCGATTCGTCATTGTGGTGACTGCCGCGGCTTCGGTCTCACCCGGAGCTACAACCTGCCGCGCACGGTCGTGAACCTCAGCGTCGGGGTGCCGGTGCTCCTCGGCGTGTTCCTGGGCGCAGCGATGATGGCCCGTGAGGTCGAGCAGGCGACCAACGTGCTGGCCTGGACCCAATCGGTGACGCGCCGTCGCTGGCTGGCGACGAAGTTGGGCACGGTCCTGCTCATCACGGTGGCGATCGCGGGCGGGATGGCGGCGCTCGTCACCTGGTGGTCCCGGACGATGAACAGCCTGCAGGACTACCGGTTCGAGGCGCTCCAGTTCGACATCCAGAACCTCTCGCCGGTGGCCTACAGCCTCTTCGCGGTGGCGCTCGGGTTCGCGGCGGCAGCCATCCTGCGCCGGATGCTTCCCGCCGTCGGTGTCACGGTGGGCGGCTTCTTCGCCGTTCGACTGTTCATCGAGCTGTCCGTCCGGCCGCACTACGCCGCCACACGCCATGCCACCTTCGCCCTCTTCGCCCCCACGGTGCGGCCACGCGGCGCCTGGATGGTGGGCACGAAGCTCTTGGACGGCAACGGCGACGTGGTGCGGGGCCCCCTGCGCATGCCCGCGGCATGCCGGGCGGCGGTCGACCGCCTCTCGGCCGACCAATGCGTGAGCAAGCTCGGCTACAAGGTGGTCAGCAGCTTCCACCCCGCTGATCGCTACTGGCCGTTCCAGTGGATCGAAGCGGGGATCTTCGTGGCGCTGGCGGCCCTCCTCGTCGCCGTGGGCGCCATGGTCGTGCTCCGGCGCGACGCCTAGCGGGTTCGTCGCGATCACGGCGACACCGGGCCAGGCCGAGTGGGATCGACCTCTACGATCCCGCCCGTGGCGCTGAGCGGGTTCGAGCTCGACGGGCTTCGGCTCGGCCTCGCCGGTAGCGCCTTCGTGTTCGGGCTGCGGCACGGCATCGACTGGGACCACATCGCGGCCATCACCGATGTCACCAGTGCCCAGGAGACGCCGCGCCGAGGGATGCGGGTCGCCGCTGCGTATGCCGCCGGGCACGGTGTCGTCGTGTTCGGCCTTGGTGTGGCCGCCATCCTCGGCGGTGACCTCCTGCCGGCCTGGCTCGACGCGGCGATGGGGCGGGCCGTCGGCGTCACCCTGATCGCGCTGTCGATCTACGTGGTCTGCGGCTTGCTCCGTGACCGGCGCGACTTCCGGCTGCGCAGCCGCTGGATGCTGGTGGCGGCGGGCGTGAGGCGGGCTCGCCCCAGCCTCGAGCGCGCCGGCCGTAGGAGCGTGGCGCTCGACCACGGGCACGACCACCGCGCCGTGGCGGTCGCGCCCGCTGATCCGGTGGCGGCCACGACGACCCGGGCAGCGGCGGTGCTGGGGACGATCCACGGTGTCGGTGCCGAGACCCCGACCCAGGTCGTTGTCTTCCTGGCCGCCGCCCATGTCGCCGGGCGCGGCGCTGCCGTCGCCCTCCTGCTCCTGTTCATTGCCGGGATCTTCATCTCCAACGGCGCCGTCGCTGCCGTCTCGAGCTTCGGCTACCTCAACGCCAACCGGAGCTTCCGGGTCTACGCCGGGGTGTCGCTCGTCAATGCTGCCTTCAGCCTGGTGGTCGGCGCGATCTTCCTCGCCGGTGGCACCCTGCCGACGATCATCGGCGGCTGACGGTCAGTCGCCCTCGACGCCCAGCGCCTGAGCGACGTAGCGATCGGGGTCGGTGTCGAAGGTGTCGGCGCAGCCCGGGTTGCAGAAGAACCAGTTGCGGTCGGCATGGCGACGCGTGGCCGGCGCGTCGGTGGGGTCGACGGTCATGCCGCAGACGGGATCGATGGCCATGGGGTCCTCCTCGTGATGGTGGGCGTGAGACGCAGCAGCGGGGGAGTCGAGGTAGCGCTGCGGGTCTCGCTGGAAGCGGTCGAGGCAGCGATCGGAGCAGAAGTAGATGGTCGTGCCGTCGCGGGTGGTCCGGGCCGGGGCGTCGCTGGTGCGCACCTGCATGCCGCACACCGGGTCGAGGGCGTAGCCCTCACCGCCGCCGAACCGGGCGCGGTTGCGGTGCAGCCAGTACAGGCCGGCGAAGACGACGAGGAACACAAAGTTCAGGTAGGTCGTGTAGTTCCACTCGAAGCGGGTGTGCACGACCTCGTGGTTCGACTGGGCGGGGATGATCCCCAGCACCGAGAAGAGGCCCTCGACGGTGAGGCCGGCAACGGACATGACCGCCCAGAAGGTGAGGGCCAGCCGCACGGCCAGTCGGGTGCCGTAGTACTTGCGGTAGATCAGGAACAGCGGGAACGTGACCAGGTCGGCGAAGATGAACGAGATCACGCCGGCGAAGCTGATGCCTCCCGCCCACAGGGCGGCGGCCAATGGGACGTTGCCGATGGAGCAGACGAAGCTCACGAAAGCGATGACCGGCCCCAGGGCGGCGTTCTCGAGCACGGTCCAGAAGCCATGGCCGTGGAGGAAGAGGTCGTTCCACGCGCCCATCGGGACCACCACGGTGAGGACGCCGGCAACCAGGTAGCCGAACGCCAACTCCTTCCGGAGCATGGTGATGTCGGCCATGGTGTAGCTGGCGGCGTCGGACCACGCCGCCTTCGAGGTGAGCTTCTGGCGCCACGGCTGCGCCTCGAGCTCGGCTTGGCGATCGTGACCGACCCCGACCATGGCCTGGTGGTCGTGCCCGCCCACGACACCCTGCTGGAGCCGTTGCCGGGCGGGATCAGTGACTCGCCGGTGGAACAGGTAGCCGCCGATCGCGGCGAAGAGCACGATCATGACCGGCCCGCCGACGAACTCCGCTGCCGCGAACTGCCAGCCCATCAGGATCAGGAGCACGACGCCGAGCTCGACCACCAGGTTGGTGCTGGCGAACATGAAGACCATGGCGGTGACGAAGTCGGCGCCCTTCTGGAACAGCGACTTGGCCATCGCCGTCGCCGCGTACGAGCACGACGACGACACCATCCCGAAGAAGCTGGCGCGGGCGACGGTCGCCGGCCGGTGATCGCCCATCACCCGCTGCATGTCGTCCTTCGAGACGAAGGCCTGCACGGCGCCGGAGAGGCCGAACCCGAGGATCAGCGCCCACAAGGTCTCCCACAGCATGAAGAAGCCCATCTTCAGGCTCTCGGTGACGTTGCCCCAGCCACCCGGGTCACGGCTGTGGGGGACGTGGTGAACGACGGTCGCTGCGAACGACATCAGCTCTTGATCAGGCGCTCGACCGCGGCAGTGGCCTCGGTGATCTTGGCTTCGGCGACCGGTCCGCCCTCGCCGATGGCGTCCGTCACGCAATGGCGGAGGTGCCCGTCGAGCAGGCCGACGGCGACGCTCTGGAGGGCCTTGGTCGCCGCCGAGATCTGGGTGAGGACGTCGATGCAGTAACGCTCGTCGGTCACCATCTGCTGGAGTCCCCGCACCTGGCCCTCGACGCGACGGAGCCGGCGCAGCAGGGCGTCCTTGTCAGCCTCGTATCCGACCATGCTTGCACTATACCCCCTCAGGGTATCACCCCGGCCGGATGCCAGGCGCTGGCCGAGTTGCCTTGGCACACTGGTTTCGTGTCGACCCACGAGCCCCACGACCACGGGCACGGCGGGCACGCGCACGACCATGACCACGACCACGAACACGAGCACGAGCACGAGCACGGGAATGGCCTGATCGGATGGGCGAAGGGCCTGCTGCACCCGCACAGCCACGATCACGGCGAGTCGGTGGGCATCACCGCCAGCAAGGAGGGCACCCGGGCGCTGACCGTGTCGCTCGTCGGTCTGGGCATCACCGCGGTGGTGCAAGTGGTGATCTTCGCGGTGTCCGGCTCGGTGGCCCTGCTGGCAGACACGATCCACAACTTCTCCGACGCCTTGACCGCGCTGCCCCTGGGACTGGCCTTCTGGTTGAGCCGCCGGCCCCCGACCCGGCGCTACACCTATGGCTTCGGGCGGTCGGAGGACCTGGCGGGGATCTTCATCGTGCTGACCATCGCGGTGAGCTCGGTCGTTGCCGCCTACGAGGCGATCGACCGGCTGGTCCATCCGCGGGAGATCAGCAACGTGGGTTGGGTCGCCCTCGCGGGGGTCATTGGCTTCCTGGGCAACGAGCTCGCCGCCGTGTACCGGATTCGGGTCGGGCGGCGCATCGGCTCGGCGGCCCTCGTGGCCGACGGCTATCACGCCCGCACCGACGGCTTCACCTCGTTGGCCGTGGTGCTGGGCGCGGTGGGCGCCTGGATGGGCTGGAAGGCGGCCGATCCCATTGCCGGCCTCGTCATCTCGGTTGCCATCGCCGGGGTGGTGGCGGTGGCCGCCCGTGACATCTACCGGCGTCTCATGGATGCCGTCGATCCGGAGACGGTCGACGAGATCGAGCGCATCACCGGCGGGGTCGAGGGGGTGATGGCCGTCGACAACGTTCGCCTCCGGTGGATCGGTCACGAGCTCCGCGCCGACGTCGAGCTGACCTGCGACACCCACCTCGGCCTGGCCGACGCCCACGCCGTCGCCGAGGTCGCCCGTCATCGCCTGCTCCATGAGGTGCCCCGGCTGGTCGACGCGCTGATCCATGTCAGCCCCGATGCCCACCATGGCGACCCGCATCAGGTCACCCGGCACCACTTCGCGAACTGAACCTCCGGCCGTTTAGCTTTCGGGCATGCCCGAGAACGAGAAGCCCGCTGTCGACGTCGCCACCGGCGAGGAGCCGCCCGCCACCCTCCAGGTCGAGGACATCGTGGTCGGCGACGGCGACGAAGCCACCAAGGGATCCTCGGTGGAGGTCCACTACGTCGGGGTGGCGTGGAGCAATGGGCGCCAGTTCGACGCCTCGTGGGATCGCAGCGAGACCTTCCGCTTCGGCCTCGGCCGGGGTGAGGTCATCAAGGGCTGGGACGACGGCGTCGCCGGCATGAAGGTCGGTGGCCGCCGCCGGATCACCATCCCGCCCGCGCTGGGCTATGGGTCCGCCGGCGCCGGCGGCGTCATCAAAGGCGGCGAGACCCTCGTCTTCGTCGTCGACCTCCTCAGCATCCGCTGTCTGACCGTTCTTTGGCGAGTTGCCCGCACAGTGTCCGGGCAACTCGCCAGAGAACGGAGCAGGATCAGTGCTTGGTGGGGGTGGCCAGCAGCTCGTAGGCGGGGTTGAGCACCGCGAGGCGGCCGTGGTGGTCGACGGCGGTGCCTTCGACGCGGAGGCGGGTGCCGACGGTGATGCCGGCGATCTCCCGGCGGCCGTGGAACACGGCGCTGATCGAGCCGGTGTCGTCGCTGATGACGCACTCCATGCTCGGGATGTCGGCGAGCGGCAGGACTCGTAGGGCGGTGACCCGGCCCTGGATCGACACTCGTTGCCGCCACTGGGCGTTGGCGACGAAGTGGGCGGTGCCGAGCGGGACCGATGGGTGGCCGTTGGAGGCAGCTGCCGGCTGACCCATCGCTTCCCGGATGACGGCGGGGGCGACCTCCTGGCGGGCCGCCTCCCGTGCCCCGAAGTGGAAGGGCACCGTGGTGACGTTGCAGTGGGCCAGCCGTGAGAGGTCGCGCACGAAGGCGTCACCGGTGCGGTCATGCAGGACCCGCCCCCACACCCCGTGGAACTGCCGCTGGGGCAGGAGCACCGACACCTCGGTCTCGCCGTCGGCGAGGTCACGGGCCACCGCGCTGATGGCGGCGTTGGTGAGGCGGCGGTCGGGGCAGTCGACCAGCTCGAGGGGAATGCCCGAGAGGCCCAGCTGGCGCCAGGACTCGGCGAGCTCCTCGGCCTGGTGCAGATCGATCACGAAGTGCACGGCGCGGAGATCACTCGGGTGCAGAGTCCGGGCGTACTGGATGGCCCGGGCGGCGGCGAGGTCGAGCCGGTCGACGAAGACGAGGACCACATGGCGGCGCAGCACGGGGGCAGTGGCCGCCGCCGGCACGTCGTGGGCGAGCGCTTCGTCCTCCATCTCGTACTGGCGGGCCAGGCGGACGAGCACGAACACCATCACCGGAACGAGGATGATCACGAACCAGGCGCCGTGGGTGAACTTGGTGATGGCGATGATGACGTCGACCACGAACGACAGCGCGGCGCCGGTCCCGTTGATGAACAGCCCGGTGCGCCAGCCCTCTTCCTTCTCGGTCACGTGATGCTTGGCCATGCCGGCCTGCGACAGCGTGAAGCTGGTGAACACGCCGATGGCGTAGAGGCCGATCAGGTTGTCGACCTTGGCGTCGGCGACGACGACGAGCACAGCCGAGGCAACGGCCAGGAAGATGATGCCGTTGGAGAAGACCAGCCGGTGCCCGCGCTTGGTGAGCTGACGGGGCATGAAGTTGTCGCCGGCGTGGAAGCTGGCCAGCCGGGGGAAGTCGGCGAAGCTGGTGTTGGCGGCCAGGATGAGGATCAGGGCAGTGCCGGCCTGGAGGCACAGATAGAGCGCGGTGCCAGAGGCGGAGCGGCCGTACACCAGCTTGCCGATCTGGGAGATCACCGTCGGCGTGCCCGCCTCGTAGGGGGCCACGTGCATCTTGGCGGCGAGGATCGACAGGCCCAGGAACATGGCGCCGAGGGTGCTCCCCATGATCACGAGGGTCTCGCGGGCGTTCTTCCACTCAGGCACCCGGAACGCCGGCACGCCGTTGGAGATCGCCTCCACACCAGTGACGGCGGCGCCGCCGTTGGCGAAGGCGGTGAGGACCTTGAACACGGCCGCCCCCATGAGCAGGCCGCCGCCCGCCCCACCGAACGGCACCATGCCGGCGGGGTGGGCGTGCTCGACGGGCAGGTGGCCGAACATCAGGCGGACGAGGCCGTAGCCGAGCAGCACGATCATGTCGAAGATGAAGAAGTAGGTCGGGGCGGCGAAGAGCTTCCCCGACTCCTTCACGCCCCGGAGGTTCCCGAAGGCGATGAGGGCGATGAAGGCCACCGAGACCGGCACGGCCCACGGTGCGAGCGGCGACCACGCCGATGCCAGTGCGGCCGTTCCGGCCGAGACCGACACGGCGACGGTGAGGATGTAATCGGTGAGAAGGGCGACCCCGGCGACCTGGGCGGGGAGCACCCCGAAGTTGTCGCGGGTGACGATGTAGGCGCCACCCGCGGTGGGGTAGGCCTTGATCGTCTGCCGGTACGACAGGATCAGGAACCCGAGCACGACCAGCAGCGCCAGCGTCACCGGGATGACGAGCGCGAAGGCGGCGACGCCGATCACCGGCACGAGAACCTTGAGGATCTCCTCGGTGGCGTAGGCCGACGACGAGAGGTTGTCGGAGGCGAAGACGGCAAGCGCCGTCGGCTTGCCGAGGCGCTCGTGGGCGAGCTCCTCGGTGTGCAGGGGCCGGCCGAGCAGGCGTCGCTTCATGCGGTACACGAGCGGGTCGGGCGGCAGGTCGATGCCCGGCTCCGGCGGCAGGGGCGCCGGGCCCTGGCGCTCGGGCTTGGCGGTCGGGCGAGGCAGCACGGATGTCACTCGTTCAGTTGAGGACAGCGGGGCGTCAAGCCGTCGACAAGAACGACCCACCAGCCGTCAAGATTCCGTCAAGGGCCAGGCCGGGCCGTAGCGTCACCCCTCAGTGTCAGGCTCTCTCACCGGCGAGCTGCGCGTCTACCTGGGGGCGGCGCCGGGCGTGGGCAAGACCTTTGCCATGCTCGACGAGGCCCGGCGTCGCGCCGCTCGTGGCACCGCGGTGGTCGTGGCCGTCGCCAACACCCACGGCCGGACCCGCACCGCCGAGCTGCTCGATGGGTTGCCGGTGCTGGCGATGACCGCGTCCGGCGATGTCGACGTCGACCGCGTGCTCGATGCACGGCCCGCGGTGGCCGTGGTGGACGGCCTTGCTCGTCACCATGGAGCAGTCGAGCGATTGCTCGACGCGGGCATCACGGTGCTGACGACGCTCGACATCGGTGAGATCGAGTCGTTGCGCGGGGCCGTCGAGGAGATCGTCGCCACGCCCCCGGCGGCGACCGTGCCCGATGTGTTCCTGCGGGGCGCCCAGGTCGAGCTGGTCGACATGACGCCGGAGGCCCTCCGCCGGCGACTGGCCCACGGCAACGTGGTGCCCGCCGAGGAGTTGGACGCCCGCCTGGCCAACCGGTTCCGCAGCGAGAACCTCGCCGCCCTGCGGGACATCTCGCTGCGGTGGGTTGCCGACCACGCGGCGCCCGCTCGGGATGCCCAGGTCGACCGCGCCAGCCAGCTGGTGCGCAACCTGCCGCCGACGTCGCCGCGGTCGGCAGTGCTGTCCGCCCGCCGGCAGCTGATCGGTTGGCTGCTGGCGGCCGCCCTGCTCCCGCTCCTCACCCTTTTGCTGACGCTGCCCGACCAGTCGCTCGAGCTCTCGAGCACCCTCTTCGCCTATCTGGCGGTGGTGGTGCTGGTGGCGTCGATCGGCGGGATACGGCCGGCCCTGGTGACGGCACTGGTGGCATCGGCGCTGGCCAACTGGTTCTTCACCCCGCCAGTTCATCGGTGGCGGGTCGAGAAGGCCGAGGACGTGGTCGCCCTGCTCGTGTTCATGGCGGTCGGCACGTTGATCGGATCGATGGTGGCCACGGCGTCGCGGCGGTCGACCGAGGCGGCGCGGGCCCGGGCCGACGCTGCCACGCTCGCTCGCCTGGCCGCCACCTCGATCGCCGACGATCCGGTCGAGATGCTGGTCGAGCAGCTGCGCGGCTCCTTCGCCCTCGACGCCGTCACCGTCCGCCGCGACGGGATGGTCGTGGCCACGGCTGGACCCGTGCCGGCGCCGGAGCGGACGGCGCTTCGCCTCCCGCTCGGCGACGAGGGCGAGCTGCTGATCGGCGGGGGCGCACTGGCCGCCGACGACCGAGCAGTCCTGGCTGCCTACGCCGACCAGTTGCAGTCGGCCTTGCGCTCTCGCCGGCTTCGCGAGCAGGCGGCCACCGCCCGCGCCCTGTCCGAGGCCAACGAGCTGCGAACCGCTTTGCTGAACGCGGTCTCGCACGATCTGCGCACACCGCTCGCGTCGATCAAGGCGTCGGTGAGCAGCCTGCTGCAGGACGACGTCGAGTGGCCGGCCGAGGCCATTCGCGAGTTCCTCGCGACCATCGACGCCGAGACCGACCGCCTCGATGGCTTGGTCGGCAACCTCCTCGACATGAGTCGCCTCCAAACGGGAACCCTCGAGCTGCGGTCGCGGGCCGTCGGGCTCGACGAGGTGATACCGGCTGCGCTGGCCAGCCTCGGGCCGGTGGGCGACGAGGTCGATGTCGCCGTTCCCGAGTCGTTGCCGAGGGTGCGGGCCGATGCCGGGTTGCTCGAACGAGCGGTCGCCAACGTCATCGCCAACGCCGTGCGCTACTCGCCACCCGGGCGCCCGGCGAGGATCGACGCCGCCGCCATCGGACCCTGGGTCGACATCCGGATCGCCGATCGCGGCCCGGGGATCGGGCCGGCCGATCACGAGCGGGTGTTCCTGCCGTTCCAACGCCTTCGTGACGCGGGTGACGGCGGGGTCGGCCTGGGCCTGGCCGTCGCTCGTGGCTTCGTGGACGCCATGGGCGGCACCATCACCATCGAGGACACTCCCGGCGGCGGGCTGACGATGGTGTTCCGGCTGCCGGCGGTCGAGTCGTGAGCCGCGTCCTCGTCGTCGACGACGAGCCCCAGATACGGCGGGCGCTGGTGAGCAACCTCACCGTGCGCGGCTACGAGGTCGACCAGGCCGGGACCGGGGAGGAGGCCCTCGACCTGGCTGCCCACCGCCGCCCCGATCTCGTGATCCTCGATCTCGGTCTCCCGGGGATCGACGGGATCGAGGTGGTGCGGGGTCTGCGGGGCTGGACGACGGTGCCGATCATCGTGCTCTCCGTGCGCGACTCCGAGGCGGCCAAGGTCGAGGCCCTCGACGCCGGTGCTGACGACTACGTCACCAAGCCGTTCGGGATGGGCGAGCTGCTGGCCCGCATCCGGGCCGCCGAGCGGCGGCACGGCTCGGCCGGGGACGAGGCGCCGACGGTGGTCACGCCCGACTTCACCGTGGATCTGTCGGCCCACATGGTGACCAAGGACGGGGCCGAGGTTCGGCTGACGCCGACCGAGTGGAGCCTGGTCGAGCTGCTCGTCCGCAACAGCGGCAAGTTGGTCGCCCATCGCCAGCTCCTGCAGGACGTGTGGGGCCCTGGCTACGGCACCGAGACCAACTACCTGCGCGTGTACATGGCCCAGATCCGTCGCAAGCTGGAGCGCGATCCCGCCCATCCCCGCTGGTTCCTCACCGAGCCGGGCATCGGCTTCCGCTTCGTCGCCCCCGCGCCCGCCCCCGACCCGTCCGACTGATCGTTCTTTGGCGACTCGTGGACATCACGGCGACACGAGTCGCCGAAGAACGGTGGTGGTCAGGCGCCGAAGGTGGTGGTGATCTCGTCGGCGAGGGCGTCGATCTTGGTGGCGAAGTCGGGTGACTTGGCTTGGTCGGCGGCGATGAGGGCGTCGACGTCGTGCAGCAGCGCGGTGCGGGCCGACGCCGGTTGCCACGGTGCGCGGCCAAAGGCCTTGGCCACCTGGGTGCGCGTGCGTTGCAGCACGAGGCGGGCGCCGACATCGCCGGCTCCAGCCTGCTCGTGGAGGGAGATCACGCGCAGGCCGGCGGCGATCTCGCGCGCCTCCGTGCGGACGCTCCTCACGCGGTCGTCGACCGTCGGCGCGGTGGCGCGGCCGAGGCCGAAGCCGGCCAGCAGTCCCACGAGAAGCACGGCCGCCGAGCTGAGCAGCAGCGACCGACGCCGTCGGCCGGCGGGTACGTAGATGGCCATTGGTCATTCCCTCCCGATGACGACGACGGCCTCTGGGGATGCCCCCGCGACTTGGCGCGCCAGATCGTCTCCTGTGACCTCACCGAGCTCGGTGAGCCGATTGCCGTCGAGCATCCAGGCGACGGGCGAGAGGGTGACCGGCCCGAGGTGCCGCACCCGCCTGGTCACCGCCAGCTCGAGCTGGCTGGCGCGATCGCCGTTGTCCATGGCGACCACGTCGCCCCTGACGTCGAGCACGACATCGCCGAACCGGTCGACGGCCATCACCCTGCTGGCCGACGCCTCGGCGGCCAACCAGTAGGAGCCGACTCGCCGGACGCCGCCGCCGACGCCGCCGAGCTCGGTGATGCCCGCTGCCTGCTGCTCGTCGATCGGCGGGCGCCCGGGCGCGACGCCGGAGCCGAGCGCGAGGGCGCCGGTCGCCACCACTCGAACGGCCCCTCGCTCAGAGATCTGGCTGATCGCCACGTCGAGCGACGACGGGCTGGCGCCGGCGGCAAGGGCGTCGGACTCCACCTCGGCGATGAGCGCATCGAGCTCGGCGGGGGACGGGCTCTTCGGGAACGTCTTCTCCCGCTCGGCCCGCACGAGCGACAGCGCGTCACCGATGGAGCTGATGATCTCGGCGGACGGTGGGATCACACACTCGAGGTGCATGGCGTCGGCCAGCGCCCGCCCGACACCGCCGGCCCCACCGCCCACGGCAACCAGGGTGGGATGCTCGATCCCGTGCTCGGAAGCCACCTCGGCCACCAGGTCGCCGAGGTGCTGGGTGGTGGCGACGAGCATGCGGCGGGCAATCTCGTCGCCCGCCAGTCGTAGCGATCGCCCGACGATCTCGAAGGCGGCCCGGGCGGCGTCGCCGTTGCCGGTCGCGTAGTCGCCCGGTTGGGTCACCCCCAAGGCGTTGGCCGCGCAGGTGTTGGTGAGCGCCACTCGCGCGCCATCGGCGAGGCGGAGGACCATGTAGTCGGGTGGGTCGTTCGGCCGGGGCGAGACCGTGGTCGCCTCGGCGCCATCGAAGTTGCGGGGGGAGAGGAAGCAGGCATAGGGGAGCCCGGCGATGTGGGCGCTCCGGGGACCGACGCCGTAGACCTGGCCACGGCGAACGCGGAGCATCGAGCCACCAGCGACACCGGCCACGCGGACATCGAGAGCCCGGATGGCGGTTGAGTGGCGACCGACCCGGACGTAAGAGAGCACCGGCCGCCCGGCCTTGATGGCGGCGATGTTGGTGGAGGTGCCGCCGACCTCGATGATCACGGCGTCGTCGATGCGACCGGTGCGCAGGGCGCCGGCGACCGACGCGGCCGGCCCCGAGTAGAGCGTGCGGGCCGGCGCCCGGCGAAAGCCGCTGAGGTCGGTGGCGCCGCCGTCGCCGCGCATCACCATCACCGCACCCGGCACCCCGACGCTGGACACTCCGGCACGCACCAGCTCCGCCGTCTGCATGGCGATCGGGAGGATCGAGGCGTTCAGGGCCGCGGTGATGGTTCGCAGCTCGAGGCCGTAGAGGCCGGTGAGCTCGGCCGAGGTGGTCACGGGCAGGCCCATCTCGGCGGCCATGGCCGCCACTGCCAGCTCGTTGGTCGCATCGTCGGGCGCGAACGCCTCGGCCACGCAGACCGCCTGGGCCCCGGCGCCGACCAACCGCTGCAGCGCCGACCGCACCTCGTTGGCATCGAGCCCGGGCGAGATGTCGAGGAACTCGTGCACCGTTCTCAGCGCCCGACCGTCGGTGAGCTCGATGCGATCCAAGGCCGTGCGCTTGCGGGCCTTCCGCACGTTGGGCGCGGTCGCCATGCCCAGGATGCCCACCACCGCCACGTCCCCTTCGAGGAGGGCGTTCACCGCCTGCGTGGTGGAGTGCGTGACCAGGTCGATGTTGGCGGCGCCGACCTTGGCCGCCAACTTGGCCACCACGTCGACGACGCCAGCGGCCACACCGTCGGGGTGCTCGTGAGTGGTCGGGACGATGGCAGTGGCCACCGCCGTGCCGCTCCCGTCGACAGCGACGGCCTTGGTGAAGGTGCCGCCGACGTCGACGCCGACGCGTACGTTGGCCACGCCGGTCAGGCGGAGCGCGCGGGCACGGCGGCTGCGCCCCGTTGCAGCCGCGGCCGGATCAGGAACACGTAGAGCGCCCCGCTCAGGTAGACGGCAGCGAGCACCGCTTGGGCGACGATCGTCTGGACGCTCGGCCAGTAGCCGACCGCCTGGGCGAGGAAGATCGGGGCGCGGGGCCAACCGTGGAGCGTCGTGAGCCGCAGCACGTCGGCCTCCTGCAGGGACCGCACGGCGTTGCCGAGGAACGCCACCGAGGTGGCCATGAGGAGGGCGACGGCGGTGGTGAGAAAGGTCTTGATCGGGATGCGGCGCCCGAGCTTGAAGATGGCGTAGGAGACGATGGCCAGCGCGACCAAGCCGAGGGCGAGGCCGAGCATGATCCAGGGCGCGAGCCCGTGGCCGAAGGTGACGAGCGCTTGGTAGAAGAGCGCCGTCTCGAAGCCCTCGCGGTAGATGGCGGTGAAGCCCACGAGCATCAGGGCCGTCGTCGAGCCGGCCGACACCGCGCTCCAGACCCTGGTCCGCAGGAACTCGAGCCATCGCTTCTGCTCCAGCCGGGCGATGAGCCAGAACGACACGTAGAACAGCACGGCAACCGCGGCGATGGCGACGACGGCCTCGAGCACCTCGCGGCCGAACGGCAGGGCGCTGAGCACCGCCCGCAAGAGGACGAAGGTGACGACGGTGGCGACGACGGCCGCCGCCATTCCCGTCATGATCGGCTTCCGGTACTGCGACGCCTTGGCGGCCTCGAGATACCCGAGGAGCGCCGACAGCAGCAGCACTGCTTCGAGGCCCTCGCGGAAGATGATCATGAACGACTGGCCGGCAACCACGGCCGGGGCGCTGAGGCCGGTGTCGGTGAGCTTCCGCTCGGCGTCGTCGACCAGGCGGCGAAGCTCGATGATGTTGTCGCGGACCGCAGCAGTCGAGGCGCCGGTCGAGATGAGGCCGCGGATCTCGGCGAACTTGGTCTCGGCGTCGGCGGTGAGCCCCGGGTCGGCCACCCGCAGCGGGATCTCGACCAGCTCGAAGTGCTGGAGGTACCCGGCCTTGGCCTGGGCGAAGGCCTCCCCGGCGTGACCGGCCTTGACCAGGGCGAGGGTCTCGTCGATGGAGTGACGGACGACGTCGAGCTGCTCGATGGCCGCTGTCTTGGAGACGTTGCCGTTGGCGGCCCCCGCCGGCATGGCGGCGAGGACGACGACGGCCAGGCAGCCGAGCCCGACGAGCGCCGCCCGCCGGCACCACGTCGCCCCACCGTTGTTCACGACTGGCTCCTCACCGGCGTCAAGGCCCTCGATCCCGGAATGGTAGGGAACCCTAACGATAGACCCGGTGAGGGCCAAAATGGCGGTTGGGCCAGGTCGTTGCCATGTCGCGCCCGGTTCTGGGACGATCGAGGTGCACATGGCCGACACCCACGACCACGACGATCACGAGCATCACCACCACGTCCACCTGCCGACCGGCGGCGCGGCCCAGCGGCGAGCCTTGCGGTGGGCCCTGGCGGCGAACGGGGTGTACCTGGTCGTCGAGGTCGCCGGCGGGCTGGCCTTCCACTCGCTCGCCCTCCTGGCCGATGCCGGCCACATGCTCTCCGACGTCGCCGGGCTCGTCGTCGCCCTGGTCGCGGCTCGCCTCGTCGAGCAGCCGGCCTCCGAGCGGCACAGCTACGGCTTCCAGCGAGCCGAGGTGCTCGGCGCCCAAGCCAACGCGGTGGCCCTGCTGGTGGTGTCGGGCGTCATCGTCGTCACCGCGGTCGGGCGCATCGGCGATCCGGTCGACGTGCGCGGCGGGGGGCTGGTCCTCGTTGCCGCCGTCGGCCTGCTGGTGAACGTCGCCAGCGCGGTGATGCTGGCCCGAGCCGCCGGCCAGAGCCTCAACATCCGCGGCGCCTACCTCCACATGCTCCTCGACGCGGCCGGTTCGGTTGCGGCGATCGGGGTCGGCATCGCCGTCGCCGCCTGGCAGGCCGACTGGACCGACCCGGTGGTCTCGATCGTGCTGGCGGCCCTGGTCCTGTGGTCGGCATGGAGCCTCCTGCGCGAGACGGCCATCGTGCTGTTGGAGAGCACGCCCCGAGGCGTCGACCCCTCGGCGGTGGAAGGCGCCTTGCGTGACGACCCTGCCGTCGAGGCGGTGCACCACCTGCACGTCTGGAGCCTGGCATCCGATGTCCCGGCCCTCTCGGCGCACGTCGTGCTCACGGGCGAGCTCACCCTGCACGAGGCGCAGGCCGAAGGGGAGCGGCTCAAGGTCCTGCTGGAGGACCGGTTCGCCATCACCGACAGCACGCTCGAGCTGGAGTGCCATCCCTGCGACCCGGCCAACGACCACGTCGCCCGGGTGCCGGAGTCGTCCCGGCACGGC
>JAEKLB010000114.1 GCA_019510095.1 Acidobacteriota bacterium
CGGTGTTGATGAGGCCCGGCGTGGTGATCAGCTCGGTGATCCCCTGGACGCCCTGGAGCAGCACCTCGTCGGCGTTCTTGAACGCGTTGAGCATCGAGGTCTTCTCGTTCGACACGGTCAGCAGCCGGTCGTTGGGGATGACGATGAGGGTGTCGACCTTCTCCTTGAGCTTCTGGATGCCCTGCTCCGCCTGGACGGCGCGGCGGCGACCCTCGAAGCCGAAGGGGCGGGTGACGATGCCCACGGTGAGGGCGCCCAGGCTCTTGGCCACCTCGGCGATCACCGGCGCCCCGCCGGTGCCGGTGCCGCCGCCTTCGCCGGCGGTGATGAACACCATGTCGGCGCCCTGGAGGGCAGCCTCGATCTCGGCCCGATGATCGTCGGCCGCCTGCCGCCCGATGTCGGGATCGCTGCCCGCCCCGAGACCGCGGGTGACGTCCTGGCCGATGTCGAGCTTGAGCTCGGCGTCGCTCATCAGCAGCGCCTGGGCGTCGGTGTTGACGCCGATGAACTCCACGCCCTTGAGGCCAGCGTCGATCATGCGGTTGATGGCATTGACGCCGCCGCCGCCGATACCGACGACCTTGATGACCGCCAGGTAGTTCTGCGGGGCCATGTTCGTCCTGCTTTCTGTCCGGACGTGCAAAGACGTGCAAAGGGGCCGGACGCACCCCGTGACTCGTGCACCCGGCCTTCAGCTCACGTTGAACTTCACCTGACCCTCAACCTGAGAGTCGATGCGAACGCTACGGCCCTGCCTGTCGACGGGTCAAGGCCGGCGCGCCCGGGACCCGCAGGTCGATGCGGCCCAGGCCGGCAGGATCGACCTCGTCGAGCACGCTCGCCAGGCCCAGCCACTTGCGCTCGAGCTGGTCGGGTGGGCCCAGCTCGACAGCCGCGGTCCCGCCGTTCCGCAGCCGCACCGTGACCCCCACCTGACCCGATGGGGCGGGCCGCAGCACGAGGACCCGGGCCCGCAGCGCCGGCGGCACCGAGGCCGCGACGGTCAGCATCGGGCCGAACCGGCGGGGCGCCGGCTGGGCAAGGGTGAGGGCGATCGGCGCGGCCTCCAACCGGGGCAGGCCGGGCGGCGCCTCGGTCACCTGGGCCAGCTGACGACCGGTGGCGTCGAGGAGCGCCCAGCCGGCCTTCTGGGTCGGCGACGAGGACCGCAAGGCCGCGGCCACGAGGGGCTGGCGCTCGACGACGGTGATGCGGACCCGGTTGGGCCAGCCCCGGGTGACCTGCACGGTGCCGACCCACGGCAGGGCCCCGATGCGGCGGGCGACCCGACCGAGGGGCACGCCCGTGAGGCGGTCGCCGAGGTGGATGCCGCTCGACGCCGCCACCAGATCGGTGCCCGTGCGCTGGGCCCCGGCCACGTCGATGTGGTCGATGTCGAGCAGCGGGGTGCGAGTGGTGCCGACGCCGGCGATGAGCAGGGCCAGGGCACCCGATGCCCACGCCATGCGGCGGAGGCGGCGGCGGCCCTGATCGCGCTGCACCTCGATCCGCCGGGCCCGGATGCGGGGATCGATCGTGGTGCTGCTCAACCCTCGACCTCTGCTCGAGGGTTCCGCGGTGGCGCGTCGAAGCCGACAATCCGGTTCTCGGGCACCAGCAGCACACCGGTTGCCGCCTGCACCCGCCGCTGCACCTCGTCGATGAGGGCGGCGAGGTCGTCGGCCGAGCCGCCGGCATCGGCCTGGAAGAAGTTGGCGTGCTTGACGGACACCTCGGCCGTCCCCCGCCGCAGTCCCTTGCAGCCGGAGTCGTCGATGAGGCGACCGGCGCTGGCACCGGGTGGGTTGGTGAACACCGAGCAGCCGTTCTGGCCGCCCGGTTGGTTCTCCCGGCGCCACCTGACGATCTCGGCGATCTCGGCGGCTGCACCGTCGGCGTCGCCGGGCTGGAGCTCGAACTCGGCCCACGCGACGAGCTGGGTCGGCGCCACCGCGGACCGCCGATAGCCGAGGTCGAGATCCGCGGCCCGCACCACACCATCCTCCCCGGTGGTGAGGTCGACCACGCGGACCCGCCGCAGCGTCGCGGCGATGTCGGAGCCATGGCCGCCGGCGTTCATGCGCACCCCCCCGCCGACCGAGCCGGGCACCCCGACGGCCCATTCGAGGCCGGTGAGCCCGGCCGCCGCCGTGCGCCGGGCGAGCACCGGCAGGGCGACCGAACCCCCGGCCCGTACCGTCGTGCCGTCGATCTCGATGGTGGCGAACGCCTCCCCGAGCACCACGGCGAGGCCGTCGAAGCCGGCGTCGGCGACCAGCAGGTTGGAGCCCTTGCCCACCACGAGGACATCGACGCCCGATGCCCGCACCGCGCCCGCCACCCGCGCCAGGGCGTCGTCCCCATCGACCTCCACGAAGAGGGCGGCCGGGCCCCCGACCCGGTAGGTGGTCAGCGGGCCGAGCGGCACATCCCGCTGCGCCAGCTCCCCCAGCACCTGGGCGGCGACCTCGATCGCCGTCATGACCCCGTTCTTTGGCGACTCGTCGGTCCCGCGGACCCAGCAGTCGCCAAAGAAGCCTCGATGGCGGGCAGGAGCTCGTCGGGGAGGGTGGTCAGGTCGCCGGCGTTCAGCGTCAGGCAGAGGTCGCCGGGGCGCAGCTCGGTCAGCAGCCAGCTGCGGAGGGCAGGACGGTCGGGGAGCCAAGCAACCCTTGCCCGCGGATGGGCGTCGAGCACGGCATCGACGATGAGCTTCCCGCTCACGCCCTCGATCGTGACGGCCCCCTCGGGCCGATAGATGTCGGTGACCGCCAGCACATCGGCGTCGACGAAGGCATCGGCGAAGTCGCGCCAGAGGTCGCGGACGCGGGTGAACCGGTGCGGCTGGAAGACGCACACGGTTCGGCTCCAACCCCCCTCCCGCGCCGCCGCGAGCACGGCGGAGACCTCGGCCGGCAGGTGGTCGTAGGAGTCGACGAAGGTGACCCCGCCGGCCTCGCCCCGGCGCTCGAACCGGCGGGCCACCCCGCCGAACCCGGCCAGGCCCGACTGGACCGCCCCCGGCGAGACCCCGAGCTCGAGCGCCAAGACCGCGACCGC